>JABXJS010000111.1 GCA_013538855.1 Herpetosiphonaceae bacterium | reverse complement strand
GCCCAGCACTGTGCTGGCGAAAAACGGCACGTTGACCATGCCCACGATCAAGGCTCCGCCGACCAGCACATTGGTGGCATTGGCGGCGCTGAAGGCTGGCACGCGAAAGGTGCGCAGGTCAATCAGCGGTTCTCTCGCCCGCCGCTCCCAGATCCAGAAGCCGACGAGGGCGGCGATGGACAGGCCCAGCATCAGCAGCGTCTGCGGCGAGGTCCACTCAACCGCAAACTGATCGACGCCCTGCTCGGTGAGCGCCGGATCGACGGCGAGGCTGCCCAGCGAGCGCGAGAGTGCCAGCGTGAGGAACGTCAGCGCCAGCGCCAGCAGACCACCGCCCAGGTAATCGACCCGGCCCCGTGCGCCGCTGTGGGCTGGCAGTGTTTTGATCAGCAGCACCAGCAGGATGGCGATCAGCGGCACGTTGGACCAAAAGACCCAGCGCCAGCCGTCGATGGAGCCGATCTCTAGCTGCGAGATGAGGCCGCCGTAGGCTGGGCCAAGCACGCCGCCCGCCTCGCCAGCCGCCCCGACGAGGCCCAGCGCCAGCGCGCGATTGTTCTCGCCGACCTCCTCGACGGCGATGGCCAGGCCGATTGGCAGCACTGCGCCGCCACCGATGGCCTGCACAATGCGCCATGCGACCAGCGTTGGCACAGATCCGGCAAGGGCACAGCCAACTGAGCCGACAGCGAAGATGCCCATGGCGGCGAGAAAGACCTTGCGATGCCCATAGGAGTCAGCGATGCGCCCGACCAGTGGCATGGCCGCTGTATAGCCCAATAAGTAGCCGGTGACCACCCAGATACCCTGGCCAAAGGCCTCGTCGATGGTGAGATTGAACGACTTGACGACCTCGGGCAACACGGTGATGATCACCGTCTGGTCGAGCGCGGCGAGGAAGATTACCAGCGCGGTCACGATCAGGCCCCAGGGCAGTCGGCGTTCAGAAGCTGCCGCTTTTGTTGTCATAAAACCTCTTTGTAGCCAATCGAGAGCGAGATTGTTGTACCTGCCATTGTCCGAGGAAGTTCCATAGGCGTCAAGAGTTGCCGGGCAGGCTGTTCCTGCTACAATAGAGGCGGCGTTGGGGTTGATTTTAGGAGGTAGTATGAGTTTTTTTGGCGCACTTGCGATTATTGGATTTGGCCTCGTGCATCTTGTACTGGGCGTGCTGCTGCTAGTCACAGCGCTGCGCGCGGTCCAGGGCGAGATTATTCCACGCTCGCGCATCGCTGGCGCTGGCCCGGCCAACATGGCGTTGGCGGTGCTCGGCGGCGCAGGCTGGACGCTGCTGGTGGCGCTGTTTTGCTTCTTGGTGGCCAGCCGCTTTGCTCAAATGCTGTTCACATAGGTTAATGCTTAATCAGCCGACGTGCGGCCGCCCATGTGGGTGGCCGCTGGTGTTTTTGGCGCGTCGCTGTGTGTATAAGCTGTAACCCTCGGTAGGCATTTGTTTCTGTGGCGCGCCCTTTTGAGCGTGTATGCTCGATGCGATGAATGCACACGTTGGAGATGGAGCGATGCAACAGAGCATATATGACCATCCGCTGCCGAAACTTCCGCTGATCGCAAGCGTGGGGGCGGCGCTTGCCGGGCTGGGTTGGCTGGGCCTGCATAAACAGCCGCAGCCGTTTGCCCCGGTCAAGCAGCCGCGCGGGCTATCTGAGACTATCGCGCTGCCGTCTGGTCTGCCTGCGCCGGTCGAGCGCTTCTACTGGCAGCTCTACGGCGAGCGCGTGCCGCTGATTCGCTCGGCGGTGCTTTCTGGGCGTGCGACGCTGCGGCTGGGGGGCCTCACGTGGCCGGCGCGTTTTCGCTTTATTCATGCAGCAGGCGTTGGCTATCGGCACTACATCGAGGTGAACGTGCTTGGCATGCCGCTGATGCAGGTCAACGAGCACTTTCTGGCCGGCAAGGCGCGGCTTGATCTGCCGTTTGGCACCAGTAGCGGGCCGCAGGTTGACCAGGGGGCCAACCTAGCGCTGTGGGCCGAGGCGATCTGGTTTCCCGCCCTCTGGGTGACGGATCAGCGCGTGCGCTGGGAGCCAATCGATGCGTCTGCTGCCACGCTGGTGGTGCCCTTTGGCAGCGAGCAGGAGTATCTGCTGGCGCGCTTTGATGCCGAGACCGGCCTGCTCAGCACGCTGGAGTCACTGCGCTATAAAGAAGCCACAAGCGCGCATAAGACGCTGTGGCTCAATGAGGCCCGTGACTGGCGCTTACTGCAAGGCCATCTGCTGCCAGCCACAGGCGCGGTTACGTGGTTCGATGCTGGTCGCCCGTGGGCGCTGTTCACGGTTGAAGATGTGGCATATAACGCCGATGTCAGCGCGTCCATCGCGGCGAGCGGGCCTTAGCGTGAGTGCGGCGGCTCGCCAAGCGGCCCCACGCCTGGGCCTGGATCAACTGGCGTGGGCACGTCGAGCGGCGGATCGAGCGGTGTCGGCGTGGGTGTTGGCCCTGGCGGCGGATCGAGCGGCGTCGGCGGGCTAGCTGGATCGACCGGGCTAGGCGGGTCGCCCTCGGGCAGTGGCATTGGATTGGGCGGCTCGCCAATCGGGCCAGGTCGTGATGGTGGTGTGACCATTGCGTACCTCCTGTATTGACTACGGTCTAGCCTCCAAGAGGCAAGATCAGCGCCGCCGCAGCGCCTGAATAATGCTGGCGACGACGCTCAGGCCGCCGATCACGACTGCCGCCAGCGCACCAACGATCACACCGCTTGTGGCGTAGGCGGCCTTTTGCTGCGCCGCAGCCTCTGGGCCACGAATCCCAACGGCGGGCAGCTCTGGCGGTGGTGGGAGCGTGGCCAGCACGGCTGTCTCGCGCTCTTCGTCCCGCCACATGGTGTAGGCTTGGCTGAACTCGGCCCCAAAGAACAGGATCAGACTCGCGTAGTAGATCCACACGAGCAGCGCGATAAATGCGCTGATGGTGGCCGAGGCGGTGTACTTGTTGTTGCCCAAGTACAGCGACAGCACCTGCTTGCCAACCTCCCACAGCAGCGCTGTGAGCAGAGCGGCTGGCAGCATATCGCGCCAGCGTAGCTCGCGCTTGGGCATAAAGTAAAACAGCGCCGAGAAGATCAGCACATTCAAGAAAAAAGAGACGCCGAACGTCAGCCAGCGCCACACCGCGTCGCCGGCCGGCAGGTGCTGGGCATACTTGCTGAGGCTTGTCAGCACTGTTGAGATAATCAGCGAGCCGACCAGCAGCACGCCAATGCTCAGCACCAGCAGAAATGCCTTGCCGCGCTCGAAGAGCGTACGCTTGACCGTGCCCAGGATGCCGCTCGACGGGGCTGGTGGCACATTCCAGATCGTGTCGAAGGCGTTGTCGAGCTGCACAAAAATACCGCTGGCGGCGAAAAGCGTGGTGATCAGTGCAATGGGTGCGCTGGTGCCTGCCTGCACCTTGATATCGCGCAGGATCGGCGCAAGCGACTGGGCGATATCATCGGAGACATTCGAGCCAACAGCGTTAAGCAGGCGGTTGATAAGCTCCTGCTCGGCGTTGGCCCCTAGCTCGGCTCCGCGCGCGCGCAGCCAAAACCCCAGGATGGTGATCATCAGCAGCACAAGCGGGAAGATCGCAAAGACGGCATAGTAGGCCAGCGATGCCGCCAGCCGTGAGCACTCGTCTTTGTTGAACTCTTTGAAGGTGCGCTGAACGAGCGGCCAGGCGGTAGACTTAATCCAGTTCATCGCTGCCGCTCCTGCTGCTCGCGCACCTTGCGATAGGTTTCAGCGAGCACATCGGAGACCATGTCGACGATATGGCCGCGCAGGCCGCGTGGCTGTGGGCGCTGGGCCAGGCGCTGCTCGGCTGCGGGCGGCTGGGGCTGGTCGTGTGGGTCGTCTGATCGCAACAAGGCAGCGAGCACGAGGCTGCCGAGCGTGCTGCCTAACGTCACGAGGGCTTGTTTCCAGTGGCGTTTCATTACGCTTCCTCCCTTGGCTGCGAGAACTCTGTGGTTATGCTGTTGAAGCTGCCTGACTTGCGTCCGATTCTACCACCTGCACGAGCATGCCGCCAGTTGCCAGCGTCGCGTGGGTCTTGTCGAGCAGCTCCTCGGTGTGGACGAAGAGGCTCTGGAGCTGCGGTGTGTTAATCTCGTCGCTCGCACTGCTTTCTAGGCGCAGGTGAGCTAGGCGTGTGCGCAGGTCGACGAGCTGCGCAAGGAGCGCGGTGGGCTGGCTGCGCGGCACTGGTCGGAACCAGAGGCTGCGAGCTAAAATCTGGGTGGCAGCGGCTAGGGGCGGGGCTAGCAGCATGCCGAGGATGCCTGCATACTGTGCCATGATCATGAGCACAATCACCACCAGCACCGGGCTGACCCGTGAGCGTCCATAGAGCCGCGGCTCAACCCACACCTCCATCACCACAAACACGCCGATTGTAAGCAGTGCTGCGCCGATCATGCCTACAATCCCCAGCGGCCATGCTACGAGCACCGCTGGAATCAGCGCCAGCAGCACGCCGACCCAGGGGATCAGCCAGCCGAGCGCCGCCCAGAGCGCCAGCAGGATTGGGTAGGGCAGGCCGATGAAGTAGTAGCCCAGCCCAAGACTAACGCCGGCCAGCAGGCTCTGGCTTACCTCGCTGCGCACATAGTCGCCGACTTCTCGCTCAACATCACGCCAGATCGTGCGCGCACGCGGCCGCTCATGGGCGCTGATGAGCGACAGCCACAGCCGCTCGAAGCGGCGCTGGTCACTGGCCCAGTAGATGCTTAACGAGAGCGCGACAACCAGTTGGGCTAGCACATCAAATAGCCCGCTGCTAAAGCCGAGCACACGGCCGAACAGCGCCGAGCCGCGCTCCCCCGCCAGCGTGTCGATCAGCGCTTGGCTTGGCGGCAGTGCCGGAACAATCTTGCGCTGCCAGGGCCTGCCCTTAGGCCAGTTGACCAGAATACGGCTGTAAGCCTGGAGCGCCGAGTCGCTTGCACGCTGAATCTCTTGAAGCAGCCCTGGCGTGATCACCACGAGCAGGCTCGCGAGCAGCACAACGATCAGCGCATAGACGATGCCGTAGGCCAGGCTACGCCGCAGTCCGCGCTGCATAAGGCGTACAGCAAAAGGCCGCACTGCTGCCGCCACGACCAGCGAGAGCAAGAAGAGCAGCACAGCGCTGCTGAACATCCATACGAGCGCAACCAGTGCTAGTGTGAGCACTACCAGCGCTGTAACACGAGCAAGCTGTTTCATTCCATGTCCCCTAGCGGCGCGCTGGCCTGCGCTAGCAGCGCATCGAGATCGGCGATGATCGCCTCTAGCTCATCGTCGATGCTCTCAAGCTTGTCGTCATCGCTGTCCTCGGCGGTGCGCGCGCGCATGCGCACGGTCTCGCCTAGCTCTTGGGTTTGATAGCGCAGCACGCCAAACTGATCGCGCCGCTCAATCAGCGGATGCAGGTTCTGGCGCTGAAAGATGAGTCGAATGACGATAATCTGAATGATGGCGGCCAGCGGCACCGCCAGCAAGCCGCCAATCAGCCCCAGCAGCGAGGTGAAGGCCGCAAAGGCTAGCAGCGTGACCACAGCATTGACCCCTACGGCGCGATCCATCACCCGCGGGACGAGAATTGCGCCTTCGAGCTGCTGAATAACCACAGTGGCAACAATCACCCAGATGAGCGCGTTCGTGTTGCCGCTGGCCAACGCAATCAGCGCCGGTGGCACTGCGCCTAGGATCGGGCCAAGGATCGGCACCGTCTCTAGTACTCCGGCTAGGATTCCTAGCACCAGCGCATAGTCTAAACCGATCAAGAGATAGGCGACGATCGCCATACTGCCTACAGCTAGATCAAGGATGATCTGGCCGCGGATATACGCGCCAAGCTTCGCCTGTATCTCCTGCACAATCTCACGGGCTTGCTCGCGCTGCTCAGGCTGTACTAGCTGTATGAGCGTGCGAATAATCCGCTCGCCATCAAGGGTCCAGTAAAAGCCAAGCAGCAGCGTTGCGATCAGCACGAAGAGTCCTTTGCCGATCTCGCCAATAATGCTAATGAGCTGCGGAACCGGGAGGTTCGCAGCGCTGGCACTCGCGTCTGCCGACTGCGCGCCAAGGCTGCCGAAAACCTCTGGTGGATTGACTGGCAGGCGCAGCCCGATTGTGCGCATGATGCCGCTCGACGACTGCACGAATATCCGCCGCAGGTCTTGGTAGTACGCGGGAACGTTGGTGCTGATGGCGCTAATCTGGTTGGCAACCAGCGGCACCACCAGCACGACGATCCCTATCAATGCCCCTAGCAAAAGGCTATAGGTGATAATGACGCCGACGGCCGGGGGAATATTGAAGCGCTGGAGGCGCTGCACCAGTGGTCGGACAGCCGTGCTAAGCAAAAAGGCGACGAAAATAACGATCAGCACGCTGTAGAAGCTGATCATAAGATAGGCGATGATCAGCACACTGATCACCACCAGCGTGCCCTGCATCACCCGTCGTGCGCTCCACGTGGCTAAAAACGTTGAAAGACGATCATCCACGGCGGTAGTCCTCTGTTGTTGTGATTGTCTGTAATGCCAACTCGCCTTAGAGCGGGCACAGATGTGCAAGCCTGCCGGGGGAGCATGGGGCTGCGTCCCAAACCGGCCTTGGATTGATTGCTGAGTACCCACGGTGAATTGGTATAAAAGCAGGAGCTAAGCACAAGTTGTGCCAAAACGCCGCCCTCTCTGCTGAAAGGGCGGCGCTGGTGGGCTTCGGCGTAGCTTAGACGATCGACTCGGATGAGTCAGCTGGTTCGCCGAGGATTTTATTGGTGAGATAGACGGCTAAGCGGGTGGCGAGCGCGCTAAGCACTAAGCTGAACAGCCCGTATACTAGGCGGCGCTTCAGATCATCTTCCATGAACGATTCCTCCTCATGCTAAGATCATGCTGTGCTCCAGTATAGCAAACCTCAGGCCAATGCGTGCAGCACTTAGTCGCGCCGCCCGCCAAACACACGGTATGCCAGGTACAGGAAGGTCAAAATTGAGCTTGCCGCTGCTGCAACATAGGTCATCGCCGCTGCGTTGAGCACATCCTTGACGGCGGCCTGCTCCTGTGGCGAGACCATACCGTTGGCGATTAGCATCTGCCGCGCGCGCTTCGAGGCGTTCAGCTCAACTGGCAGCGTCACCAGCGTGAAGAGCACTGCCGCCGAGAAGAGTATCAGTCCCACCACCGCCATCTGGAAGCCAAAGCTCGAGCGCGAGGCTCCGCCGAAGATCAAGCCAAGGAACACGAGCCAGGTGCCGAGATTCGTGCCCAAAGTGGCCACGCCCACAATCGAGCTGCGCAGGCGCATCGGCGTGTAGCCCTGCTTGTCCTGCACCGCGTGGCCCAGCTCATGTGCCACCACTGCCATCGCGCCCACCGAGGGCTGGATGGAACTCTGCGATAGGTTGATCGACTTGTCGGCTGGGTTATAGAAGTCGGTCAGCTCGCCGGGCACCTGGTTGACCTGAAGATTCAAGCCCTCGGCACTCATCAGCCGCCGCGCGACATCGTAGCCGCTGAGACCATACGAGTTTGGCACACGGGCGTACTTGCTAAATGTTGATTTGACCTTCCACTGCGCCCAGAAGACCAGCAACATCCCTGGGATTGCAAAGAGAAGGTACAGTGGGTCAAAGAAAAACATGGGTTCCTCCGTAAAACACATGCGTCATGTGTCTATGGTATGCTGTCTAAACTATAGCAAAGGGCAGACCAGCCTGCGTTAGCGGGACGTTAATCCGGAGGTTATCAATCGTGAACATGCTGGCAATTATTGGCTTGGGCGGTGTCGGGCGCGCGCTGGCGGCGCAGGCACAGCCACACTTCACCATCGGCCTCGTCGCTGATCGCAGCGGCTATATCGCTGGCGCGCTCGATTCAGCGACACTTGAGCGCATCTGCGCTGCCAAGGCCCAGGGCCAGCCGTTGGCCCAGCAGCCTGGTGGCGTAGCCGGGGCGTGGCATACCGCACTCCCTGCTGGTGCGCTCGTCGCCGACACCACCGCCGACGAGAGCGGGCCAATTCTGCGCCAGCTTGTCGCCGACGGCTATCGTGTGGCTTTGGCCAACAAGAAGCCGCTCGCGGCCGACTTTACGCTGTTTCAGGCGCTCAGCTCTGCTGGCCGTACGCGCTACGAGGCGACGGTTGGCGCGGGCTTGCCCGTCGTTGTGACAACGCAGTGGCTCCGCGATACCGGTGACGAGGTTCAGCGCATCGAGGGCTGCCTAAGCGGTACTCTGGGCTTTTTGCTCTCCGAGATCGAGGCTGGTGCGCCCTACTCGGCGACTGTGGCCGAGGCGGCGCGTCGTGGCTGGACCGAGCCTGATCCACGCGATGATCTCGGTGGCATCGATGTGGCGCGTAAGGCGCTGATTTTGGCGCGCACGTTGGGCTATCCGCTCGAGTGGCGCGACGTCACAGTCGAGCCACTGTTCCCTGAGCATCTGGCTCACGGCTCGGTGGCCGATTTCCTGGCGGCGCTGACGCAGCTTGATGCTGGCTTCGCTGAGCGTCAAGCTGCCGCGCGCGCTAACGCTGCTACGTTGCGCTACGTGGCCACGATCACAGCCCAAGGTGCCGCCGTTGGGCTGCGCGCAGTACCGCTTGATAGCCCGCTTGGCAGCCTGCGTGGCCCCGACAACATGGTGACATGGACGACGACGCGCTATAGCGAGCGCCCGCTCGTGGTGCGTGGCCCTGGTGCAGGCGTTGAGGTCACCGCCTCGGCTGTGCTGTTCGATCTGCTTGCCCTGGCGCGCTAGTCGGTTGTGTGCTTGTGGGATGCGGCGCGGGTGGTTGCGCGCAGGCGTGTGCGGCGGCAGCGCCTGCTGCTGTGGCGTGTCAAGCGCTGATCCGGCGGCAACGGCTGTAGGGCTTGTGAGGAAAAACGTGAGCGCTAGCAGCGCTAGTGGTTCAGTTCAAGCGGGCGCTGATCACTATGTTGAAGGTGATCAGCGCCCGTGTTGTTGCGCTAGCCGCCAGCCATATCGCGGCGGGTGAAGATCCACATCGAGCCGGCGAGGAAGGCCAGAATGTAGGCGCTGACGACCGCCACGCTGACCCAGACTGAGATCGACTGCCCAAACATCTGATCAATGAAGGCTTGGTTTTCCCGCCCACCGTTGACGCCAACATGCAGCATGATATTTTCAATGTGCACGTTCGGTAAAATCTTCGCCGCCCATGTAGACAGCTGCGTGATAATGCCGAGCACCGTGCTGGCGACCACGCCAATCACAATGCCGCCGATGGTCGAGCGGGTGATGATCACCGCCAGCAGCGCCAGCAGGCTGTAGAAGCCCATCTGGAACACTAGCGCAAAGCAGGCTTTGCCAATATCAGCCAGCGAGGTGCTGGTGCTTGGGGCTATATCGCCGCCTAGCAGCAGCACACCGAGCATCCCAACGACTTGGCCAACGATCAGCGTGATTGCTACCAGCACGAGAATAAACGTGAAGGTGAGCGCGATCTTCATCCACAGAAACAGCTGGCGGCTGCCCTTGCGCGGCAGGATCATCTTCCACGTGTCGCGGCTGTACTCGCTGCCAACATAGTTGGCGATGAAGATCACCGCCAGCAGCATGCCCAGCGATGAGAGAATGCTCAAGGTGAACTGGAGCGCTGATGGGTAGGCCAGCAGCTGCAGGGCTGCCTCATACGGTGCGCTGCCAACGCCCTGCGAGAGCGCATAGGCGGTGAAGCCCCCCATCGCCAACACCACCACTATCAGCGTAATCAGGACAATGCCAAGCGTCGCTGGGCGCTTGCGCATCTTCAGCCACTCGGCGCGATATAAACTCATCATTGACCGACCTCCATCTCGGCTAAAGGCTGTGGCACAAAGGCGTTGGCGGGACCACCGCCGTTGGTCAGCTCTAGGAATAGATTCTCTAGCGAGCGCTGGCGCACCTGGACCTGATACACATCAACGTTGGCAGCTACCAGCGCACGCACGAGCTGCGGCATATCGCTGGCCTGGGCCGACACATTGATCCAGTGCCCATCTTGGCTGCTGGCGTTCAGCTCGCGGTGCTCCTGCAGCACACTCATGGCCCGATCAAACGGTGCGGCCTCGATCGCGTAGCCGCCGCCATCGTTGACAAGATCCTGCACCCGGCCCTGCGCAATCGTCACACCTTGCTGGATAATCGCCACACTCGTGCACACCTGCTCGACCTCGTGCAGCAGGTGCGAGGAGAGGAAGATGGTGCGGCCCTCGTGGCCCAACCGCTCGATCATATGGCGCATCTCGACGGTGCCCGCTGGATCAAGGCCGTTGGTCGGCTCGTCGAGAAAGATGATCTGCGGATCGTTGAGCAGCGTGGCGGCGATGCCAAGGCGCTGCTTCATGCCCAGCGAGTAGGTTTTGACTTTATCTTTGCCGCGTGGGCCAAGGCCAACCCGCTCCAGCAGACCTTGCAGCCGTGCATTTGAGTCGTCGACGCCCGATGTGCGGGCGAAGACCCGCAGGTTGTCGATACCGCTGAGATAGGTGTAGAAGGCGGGCGATTCGACGATGGCGGCCACTTTGCGCGCGATCGCCTCGCGCTCGGTGCGGATGTCGTGGCCGAGCACTTGGGCGGTGCCGGCGGTGGGCTGAATGAGGCCGAGCAGCATGCGGATCGTCGTTGTCTTGCCTGCGCCGTTTGGCCCTAAGAAGCCGTAGACTGAACCGGCCTTGATGTCCAGATCAAGCTTATTGACGGCTGGCGTGCGACCATAGACTTTGGTCAGCCCGCGAGCTGTGATGGCTATCTCGCTCATGCGAAGTCCTTTCTGGTTGAATTCTGGCGGATTAGACGCCGAACGTTGGCGTTTTGTTACACGATTGGTCACTCATCGAGCGGAATTAAGCGCTCGCGCAGAGCCATAATCGCTGCTTGCGTGCGATCCTGAAGATGCAGTTTCGATAAAATATTCGACACATGGGTTTTTACCGTACGCTCGCCGATCACTAAATGCTGGGCGATCTCGGCATTGCTCATGCCGCGGGCGATGCAGGTGAGCACATCGCGCTCGCGCTCGGTCAGCAGATCGAGCGGCGATGTTTCGCGGGTGCCGTTGATCTCGCTCATCAGCCGCGCGGCCACGGTTGGATGCAGGGTGGCCTCGCCGCGCCGGGCGGCCTGGATCGCCGCCACCAGCTTCTCTGGCCCCACATCTTTCAGCAGGTAGGAGAGCGCACCGGCCTTGATGGCTGGAAAGATGCGCTCGTCTTCGGCGTAGCTCGTGAGCACGATCACCTGGGTGTGGGGCGAGACGGCGCGCACTTGACGCGTGGCCTCGACGCCGTCGATGCCAGGCATCAGCAGATCCATCAGCACCACATCGGGCAGGGTTTGGCTTACAAGGTCCACCCCGCTCTCGCCAGAGTCGGCCTCGCCAACGATCTCGATGTCGGGCTGGGTGTCGAGGAACGCTCGCAGCCCAACCCGCACAACGACGTGGTCATCAATTAAAACGACGCGGATTGTATCGCTCATGGTGTGTTCCTTTCCGTTGCGCTGCTCTCGGTCGCCCGTGGTATATGTATGTCGATGCGTGTGCCTGCCCCCAAAGCGCTCGTAATGTGCCATGTTCCGCCGATGGCCGCCACGCGCTCGGCGATGCTGATCAGGCCCAGCGACTGGGCTGGACGAGCTGCCTGTGTGTCAAAGCCCTTGCCTTTATCGCTGATGGTCAGCTGGGTCTCGTGATCGCTGTAGCGCAGCCCAACCTGCGCTTGTTGCACGCCGCTGTGGCGCACGACATTAGCCAGCGCCTCCTGCACAATCCGAAAGAGCGTCTGCTCTTGCTCCAGCGGCAGCCGTCGCTCGCCCTCGATCTGGAGATCGACATCGAGCGCTTGGCGCTCGCGGGCGCTAGAGCAAAGCTGGCGCAGCGCCTGGGCCAGCCCTCTGTCGCCGAGGGCCGCAGGCCGCAGGGCGAAGATCAGCGCGCGTGTCTCCTGAAGGGCGCGCTGGGCCATCTGGCGCAGCTGCACCAGGTGCTCGGCGGCGCGCTGGGGCTGGCTGGTCAGCAGGTTCTGCGCGGCGGCGGCGAGCATGGTGACGCTGAACAGCTCCTGGCTGACGCTATCGTGCAGCTCGCGGGCGAGGCGATGGCGCTCCTCGACGATTGCGAGCTGAGCGGCCTGCTCGGCGAGCGCGGCGTTGTGATCGGCGAGCGCGCGTAGCGCGTGCATATTGGCGGCGAGTTGGTCGGCCATGGTGTTGAACTGCCGTCCAAGCTGGCCAATCTCGTCGGCGGACGGGTCATCAATACGGATAGCAAAATCGCCCTGCGCCACTGCTGCGGAGGCTTGGCTGAGCTGCTGGAGCCGTCGCGCATACGGACGGGCGGCCAGATAGCCATAGATCATGCCAATTAAGCCGTTGACAAAGCCGGTTACAACGAACGTTACCACAAAGATCACAACGACAAGAATCACGACGATCCAACGGCTAATTTCAAAGGGCCGCGTATGCATGTACAGCACCGCCACAACCGCTCCATTGTGCTTAATCGGCGTTGCCGCGACAAGCCGGTTGCCGCTGCGCCCATAGGCAGGTGGCGTAGCTTGATCAGCGCGCGCGGCGGCGATATACGTTTGGGCGTTCGCCACCTCGGGATCGCTGATCAGGCTGCCAGGTGCGAACTGCTGCGGGAAGTTGCCGGCAATAATGACACCGGCAGGATCGGTGACGAGCACAAGCGGGCTGGTGCTGGTATAGCTTGCGTGCGTCTCAAACGTGCTTAGATCAAGCTTCAGGCTCCGCTCGAGCAGCTGCGGATCGTCGTAGTTAATCTGCAGGCTGAGGCCCACCCGGATCGCCGCGCTTTGGCCGCTTGTCGTGGACTGCACGCTGCCAAAGCGAAAGCGCAGCGCATTCTGCAGCTGCTGTGATGGCGGCGAGTTGTCCTCCCAGAGCACGGCGAGATCCTGCGCATGCGACTGCTGCAGCTCGTGTAGCAGCTGTGGGGTTGGGATTGGGTTGCTGCCTAGGATGAGCGCAAAAGCAGCGCAGTTGATCAGCATAGAGATCACCAGTGTCACCCAGACATACGACCAAGTGAGCTTCCAGCGCAGGTTGCCAAACCGCTGCGCTAAACGTCGACGCATCGCTATTTCCTCCGTGATTAACGTACCATGGCGGCCTTTGGCTGCCATCGGAGCCGTGGGCAAACTGGCCTGTGCATCAGGACGAGTATGAGTCGTCCTTCCGACCGAGGACGGGCCTGCTGGTATAATAGGCTGAACGAAATGCTACTTTAGGGTGGACTGCATGGCCTACTATCTTGAGGAGCGTCCTGGTGGCCCGGCTCTCGCGCCGCGGCGCCCGACGATCAATGAGCTGTTTTTATCAACCTACCAGACCGGCGCATACGCTGGCTGTGAGATCGGCTGTCACTACTGCGACGGCTGGTCGTTCAACACGCGCCCCTTCAATGAGGTGGTGCGGGCGTTTGTGGATCTGCCCGAGCGCTTCGCTGAGCATATTAAAACGCTGCCCGAGGGCGAGTTGATCGCTTTTAATCTCGCCGATCCCTACCAGCCGGCCGAGCGCACCTATCGCCTTACGCGCCAAATGCTGCAGGCCTGCCACTTGGCCCAGCGTCCGGTGCTGATCCAGACCAAGAGCCACGCGGTGCTTGAGGACCTGACGCTGCTTCAGCGCATGAACGAGGACAACCTAGCGATCGTGATGTTCTCTATTTTAACGGTCGATCCGCTGTTGTCGGAGAAGCTAGAGAGCAAAGCGCCGCCGCCATCAATCCGTCTGGAGGCGCTCAATACGCTCCGGCGCGCAGGCATCCCCACCGCCGTCTCGCTCATTCCGGTCATCCCCTATCTCACCGACACCGATCGGCAGCTGCCGGTGACGCTAGAGGCCATCGCCGCTGTGGAGCCGCAGTGGGTGTGCTGGGAGTATCTCTGGCAGCCCAACGAGCGCCATCGCCTGCGCATGGCGGAGCTGCTCAACCGCCTGGGCAACTATCCCGCAGCCTACTACCGCGAGTTGTATGGTACGGAGATGCAGCCAGGAGCCGAGTATCGCCGTGAGATGAATCGCGAGATCATGGGGCGCTGCGAGCAGTTTGGGCTGCGCGTGCGCGCGCCGCTTGAGCTGTACAAGCAGCATCTTTCGCCCACCAACACTGCCGCGCTGCTGCTAAAGCATCAGGCTTTTGAGGATCATGTCAAGGGCCGTGAGCTGCTGGCTGGGCGGCATACACATCTGGCCGATGCTGTCTTCAAGGGCGAGATCGACGAGGCGGCGCTGGCGGTTAGCCCGCTGTGGCCAGCGCTGCGCGAAATCCTCAGCCTGACCGCCTCGCACTCGCGGCTCGATGATATGCTGCAGCGCTTGCAGCAGTCAGGGCCGCAGGAGTAGCACAGCGCTAGCGATCGAATGGCAGAAACACACAGCGGAGGCTCCCAGATGTGGGTGCCTCCGCCGTTTTTAAATGACTGGTGCTCTTTAGACGCGGCTCATGGTGTAGATGCGGCTTGCGTCGCCAAGGGCAGCGATGCCAAGCACGACGAGCACCAGCGTGATAATGGCACCGACGGCGAGCACGCGGAACTTGCCACGGTCGGCGCGTTTCACGCGCACGTTGGTCATGTGAATTGCCCCCAGCGCGAGAATCATCATCAGCGGGTGGGCAAACTTCACGCTGGCTGAGTAGGCGCTCCAGCGGCCATCGATCATATACGACACATAGAGCACAATCCCCAGCAAGAGCTGAATATCTACGGCGATTGTCGCGAACATCGTAATGCGGCGGCCGGTTGTGGACCAGCGCTGATTTGTGAGCCAGCCCCAGAGGCCGTAGCCAATCGCCACAACGATTGCGAGCATGGCAACCCAGCGCCAACCAGAGTGAGCTTGGAATAAACCGTTGATCACGTATGTCTCCCTATGCTAACAGCTGATCCTGGCGTAATCGTAGCATACTCGTGGCGCTCCTGTTACAGCCAGAGCCAAGCGGGCAAAAGATAAAAAATTAAGAGTTGGATAAGAATTTCGGACTACGATATACTCACGCCGCTTCAAGAGCGGTGCTGGCGGCAAGGTTCGTGCTTATTAACAATTGCAAACATTAACAGGCAACCTGTACGCTTTAGAGAAGAACATGCCTGCACTCCCACGAGGTCTGTCTATGAAGGTCATTGATGTCCAAGAGTACCGCCGCCCCGCCGCTCCCCAGCTAATCACCCCTGCGCAGAACAGCGCGGACGCTGGCTGCTGGGAGGACACCGACACATGCGGCCGTGGGTTCCTAGATCGCGCTGGCTGCTGGCAGCAAGCCAATCGGTGGATCTTGCGCTGGCTTGGATGTTCGCGCACGCAGCTGTACGGGCGCAGCTTTGCCGAGGCCATGGTGGATCGCACGCCGCTCGAACCTGCTCTGTCGGCGCTGTGCAGCGGATCGGTGCCATCAGTGGCCTTTGAGTGTCAGCTGCACACGCCTGATGGCCCGCGCTGGCTGGCTGTGACGCTGCTGGGCCTACGCGATGAGCACGACACGATCAACACACTGGCTGTGACGCTGCTTGATATTGATCACTACAAGTCAACCATCAGTCAGCTGCAAACCTTGATCGACCAGACATCGCTTATGCTTGTGCTCGATGCCCATGGGCAGATTTGTTTTGCCAACGCTGCGGCGGAGACAGCGCTCGGCGCTGCGCCACAAGCGCTGATCGGGCGCAGCTTGGTGGAGTTTGTGCACAGTGATGATGTTGCGCCGCTGCAAGCATGTATGCAGTCCTTCGATCACGAGCGCTGCACGCGCATCTGGCGGCTGCACGCAGATACGCAGACATGGCGCGACTATGAGATCACCGCGACCAAGCTGACCGAGCCTGTGGCTGGAGGGACGCTGCTGCTCAACTGCTACGATGTAACCGAGCAGCGCCAGCTTGCCGCGCACTACCAGCACCGCGCGCTCCACGACCCGCTGACTGGCCTGCCCAACCGGGCGTTCCTGCTAGAGCGTCTGGAGCGCACACTGACCACCGTGATCGCGCGGCGCGGCCAGTGCGCGCTGCTCTTCCTCGACCTCGATCACTTTAAGCATATCAACGATAGTTTAGGCCATGCAGCTGGTGATGAGCTGCTCATCGATGTGAGCCGACGGCTGCGCACCTGCGTGCGGCCCTGCGATGTGGTGGCGCGGCTTGGCGGCGATGAGTTTACCGTGCTGCTGCCGCAGATTCAGCGCTTGCGCGATGCTAAGCGCGTGGCGCGGCGGATTATCAAGGCGCTTCAGCAGCCGTTTTTCTTACACGGCCAGCGTGTGGAGATCAACACAAGCATCGGGATCGCCTGTGCGCCAGCGCATGTGGCGACGGCCGAGGATTTGCTGCAGGCCGCCGACGCCGCAATGTACCATGTGAAGGAGCAGGGCCGCGGCGCATACGCGGTCTTCCATCCTGAAGAGACGTATCCATTGAGCCACTGTGCCCTGGCGCGCAGCGCCTATGCCGCCGCACAGCGCTGGGGCTGGCTGCCGCGCTCGCTGCGCAACCTGCCGCTTGTGCGCCGTTGGATATAAAAAGCGCTCCGCACCCTGGTTGGGCTACGGAGCGCTGGCACTGCGACTTGTTTAGCTGTTGGCGACGGCTGGGCGGCGCAGGAGCAGAACACCTGCGACGATGATCACCAGCGGCAGGGTGAAGTGCGCCAGCTGGCCGATCAGCGGTGTGAGCAGCAGCAGGCCGAGGCCGAGCACAATCACGCCCATGGTGCGGCGGCGGCGAATCTGCACCGCCTGCGTTGGGGCCGACAGCGGCATGTTGTTAATCGGAATCTCGTTCGGGTCCAGCGGCTGACCGGTCTGTGGGTCGAAGCGCGGGTGGGACGAGCTGCTGGGCTGGGCGCTGGCGGCGCTCATGCGGGCTTGGCGGCGCGAGCGAATCTCCTGGCGCAGCTGCTGGGTAGACTGGCGCAGCCACGTGCGCATCTCAGCGAAGCCAGCGGACAGCTTCCACGTGCTCGGCGTCTGGCCCTCGGCCGGAATGATCATCCAGAGCACCGGATAGAGCACAAGGCCCAAACCGCTGAACAGCAGCCCCACAAAGATCAGACGCGGGATGATTGGATCGACGCCGACGTACTGGGCGAGGCCGCTGCACACGCCGCCAACACGTCGCATGTCGGCGGGGCGGGTTAGTCGTGACTGCACCGGGGTTGGCACACTGCTTTGCATAAGGTTTCTCCTTTAGATGACTGCGTGCTGTCGGTCCCCGGACGACCGGATCAGCGTTGTTTTCGTATCTGGGACTTGGACGCCAGGCCTAGATAAAAAGTTGCAGTAGTCCATGGCCTATGCTATAATCCGTTTCCGCGGCGACGTAGCCAAGTGGTAAGGCAGCGGTCTGCAAAACCGCCATCCACGGGTTCGAATCCCGTCGTCGCCTCCAAGGCTTCGCACCTGGTACAGCACAACGTACCAGGTGCATTTTTTGCATGGCAGGAGCGCACGATGAGTGCATCGGTTATTGTTGAAGAAATCTCGCCGTGGGTCTACCGTGTGCCGATCCCCGTTCCGCTGCCGCTGCGCTACATCAACTGCTATCTTATTCGCGGCGAGCGCGGCTGGGCAGTGGTGGACACAGGCATGCACGATGCGCACACCGAGGCGGCCTGGGAAGCGGTGTTTGCCCAGCTCGGGCTGGTGCCGCAGCAGATCGAGACGATCTTAATTACCCACTATCACCCAGATCACTACGGCATGGCTGGCTGGATGCAGCAGCGCACTGGCGCGCCGGTGCTGATGGCTCCCATCGAGGCCGAGATCGTGCGGCGCACCTGGGAGAGCGATCAGCGCGAGACGAGCGGCCGCAACCGCAGCTTTTTTGCCCGCCACGGCATGCCCGCCGAGGTGTGCGATGCGATTGTGGCGATGATGCTCGACGCTGCTACACAGATTCTGCCGCGGCCCACGTTGACACTGATCGACATAAACGAACCACTTCAGCTCGGCGATATCGCCTGGCAGGTGCTGAGCCTGCCTGGCCACAGCGATGGCCAGACCTGCCTCTACGACTCGCAGAGCGAGCTGCTGTTGATCGCTGACCACGTGCTGCCTAAGATCACCCCCAACATTAGTCTCTGGCCTGAAGCGCGCCCTGACCCGCTCAGCGCCTATCTGGCCTCATTCAGTGCGCTGGTTGATCTGCCGGTACGGCTAGCGCTGCCCGGCCATGGTCGACCATTCGGCGGGCTGGCCGAGCGCTGCCGTGAGATCGCCGCACATCACGACGAGCGGCTGGAGCAGATGGCGCAGGCGGCGGGCAGCGGCCAGAGCGCCTGGGAGATCAGCGCGGTCGTCTTTCCGCTCAGCGAGCTGTCGGCGCACCAGATCCGCTTTGCAGTAGCGGAAACCTTGGCACATCTGGTATTTTTAGAGCAGGCTGGCCGCGTGGTACGTGATGAGCGCAGGGGTCAGACTATCTTTATTCATCAAGCCGTTGGCTAAATGGAGGTTCTATGTTGCGGTGGTCGCGCTGGCTCGTGGTGATGACGAGCATGCTGCTCTTGATGGCCTGTGGTAAAGGCGAAGCACCTGATCCAGCGAAGCTGGCCGAGGATGGTGCAGCAGCGTTTGAGAAGGTCAACTCGTTTCATTTTAACCTAGATGTCACCAATGGTGACTCCGCGCCGCTTGGCGATACGGGCATTGTGCTGATCAACGCCGATGGCGATAGCGTGCGCCCCGACAAGCTCAAAGCTAAGCTTAAAGCCCGCCTCGGCGAGGTGCCGGTGGCGGTGAACATCAACAGCATTATCATTGGCGGTCAGGCTTGGATCACGCCAAACCCGTTTAATCCAAATGAGTTTGAGAAACTTGAGGACACCAGCGGCCTTGATGCCTTCTCGCCAGCCAATGGCGTAAGCCAAGTGCTACGCGGCCTGAGCGACATCACGTATGTGGGCGAGGAGGAGCTGGATGGTGTCGCTACCTACCATATTCAGGCTACGGCGGAGGCCTCGACGCTGAATGCAATCACCGGCGGAGTTGCCTCAGCGGGCAGTCTTAAGGTAGATTTATGGCTAGGCAAAGATGACACACTCCTGCGCAAGCTGCAGGCGGTCGGTCCGCTTGATCCAGCGGAGAAGCCGGAGATTACCCGCACGCTGACGCTAAGTCAGTTCAACGAGCCGATAACAATCGACGCTCCAACATCTTAAACGGTAGAGATTGGAGCCAACACCAGCATCCAGAGGCGCGCTATGTCTTATACGCTCGATCAAATAGCTGATTTATTGCACACTGCCCCCGAGGCTGTCCAGACGCTGATTCGCGCAGCCGTGGCCCCCCTCCGTCAGTCGACCTACTATCACTATGTCATGCGTCCACGCATGGCGGCGGCGCTGAAGTCCAGCGAGCGCCACGATCGCGTGGTGCTGCTGTTCTGCTCGCCAGACGACGCGCTGGCCTTCGCGCAGCAGCTGCGCAGCCCAGAGCTACCAACCGTGCGCCCGATCCAGGCGACGACAGCGCTGCTGCATCTGCTTGGCGATGCACAGATCGCACGGGTCATTTTTTGGGATGCACAGCCAGAAAGATTGCCGCCAGGCTTGAGTCGTGAGACGCTGGCGCTGCTGCCAGGCGCACGTGTGATCGAGCGCACAGACTTGATGGCGCAGCTGGCCATTTGACCCATGCTAGGGGCGGTGTTACACTTTTCACAGAGGCTTGTGGCCAACGACCGTGGTGCTTTTCCGCTGGCGGAACCGCCCACGGCCTTGTTTTACCTTGACCTACCGCTGTTGCTCAGGATTGTTCCAAAAGCCGCCTACTTGCGCGGGAGGTCGTGTCATTCGGAGGGGCTATGCTCATTGTTATGGATGCTCACGCGACCGCAGCGGACATCGAGGCCGTTTGCGCGGTGGTGCGTGAGTTGGGCTACGAGGCGCACCCGATGCCCGGCCCGACGCGTACCGCCATCGGTATCACCGGCAATCGCGGCGCAATTATTGAGGCCGCGCGTATTCGCCTCATGCCGGCTGTGCGCGATGTTATTCGGGTGACGGCACCCTACAAGCTGGTGAGCCGCGAGTTTCGCGAGATGAACACGGTGATCGAGATCGGCGGCGTTACCATCGGTGGGCCGGAGGTTGTGGTGATGGCCGGGCCATGCTCGGTCGAAAGCCGTGAGCAGCTCTTTGCCACCGCCGACGCTGTCCAGCAGGCCGGGGCAACGATCTTGCGCGGGGGGGCCTTTAAGCCGCGCACATCGCCCTACAGCTTTCAGGGCTTGGGCGAGGAGGGCCTGAAAATTTTGGCCGAGGCCCGCGAGCGCACTGGCATGCCGGTGGTCACCGAGGTGATGGACACAGAGACGGTGGATTTGGTTGCCGACTATGCCGATATTCTGCAGATTGGGGCGCGCAACATGCAAAACTTTGCGCTGCTCAAGAAAGTTGGCCGCACCCGCCGCCCGATCATGCTCAAGCGCGGCCTGTCGGCAACGCTCAAGGATTGGCTGATGTCGGCGGAGTACATCATGGCCGAGGGCAACCCGGCGGTGATTCTGTGCGAGCGCGGCATTCGCACCTTCGATGATCACTCGCGCTTTACCTTCGACCTCAACGCAGTGCCCGTACTGCGCGAGCTAACGCACCTGCCGATTATTGTTGACCCGAGCCACGCCACCGGGCGCTGGCAGAGCGTTACGCCGATGGCGCGCGCAGGCATTGCCGCCGGAGCCGACGGCTTGATCGTCGAGGTGCATCCGAATCCAGCCTTCGCAGTCTCCGATGGCGAGCAGTCGCTCCTGCCAGAGCGCTTTGTCGAGCTTGTACAGCAGGTTGAGCGCATCGCCGCCGCGCTCGATCGCCCAATCGCTGGCCGCGCCTCGCTGGCGCTCTAGCTTGGTGCCATGACCGAACTGAGAAGACAGCGTATGTGTCATACTTTTGGTTCCAACGTGACATGATTGTCAACGGCCCATTGCCTTGCGCGGTGGGCCGTTTGCGTATGTAGTGGAGGACACAATGCCCATTGATTGGGAACATAAGTTTGCTTTTGAGGCTCTGACTTTCGATGACGTGCTGCTTATTCCGGCCTACTCCGATGTGCTCCCCTCCGAGGTTGATGTGAGCACCTGGCTCACGCGCGAGATTCGCCTGAATATCCCGCTGGTCTCATCGGCCATGGACACGGTGACCGAGGATCGCATGGCGATTGCGCTGGCCCGCGAGGGCGGCCTGGGCATTATTCATAAAAATATGCCGCCGGAAAAGCAAGCCGAGATGGTGCGCAAGGTCAAGCGCTCCGAGAGCGGCATGATCACCGATCCAATCACCCTGCGCCCTGATCAGACTGTCGGCGCAGCCTGGGAGCTGATGCGCGAGTACCATATCTCCGGCGTGCCGATCACCAGCGAGCAGGGTGAGCTGATCGGCATCTTGACCAATCGCGACCTGCGCTTTGAGACCGACCCGAGCCGCCCTATCAGCGAGCTGATGACCCATGAGCGGCTGGTGACGGTGCCCGTCGGCACCACCCTAGAGGAGGCCAAGCGCGTCCTGCACCAGAATCGCATCGAGAAGGTGCTGGTGGTCGATGAGCAGGGACGGCTCTCGGGCCTGATCACCGTCAAAGATATTCAGAAGCAGATCGAGCACCCCAACGCCTCCAAGGATCGCTTTGGACGGCTGCGGGTTGGCGCGGCCATCGGTGCGGCGGCCAAAGAGGTCGAGCGGGCGCGCCTGCTGGTTGAGGCTGGCGTCGATGTGCTAGCAGTTGATACCGCCCACGGCCACTCGCAGGGCGTGCTCGATGCCGTTGCGCGGATCAAGGCCACCTTCCCCGAAGTCCAGTTGATCGCAGGCAATGTGAGCACCTACGAGGGCGCGCAGGCGCTGATCGAGCGTGGCGCAGACGCGATTAAGGTCGGCCAAGGCCCTGGCTCGATCTGTTTCACCGGCGACACCCTGATCACCATGGCCGACAACAGCGTCAAGCGCATCGATCAGATCGAGGTTGGCGAGCAAGTGCGCACCCACGCTGGCTCAGCGCGGCCGGTCAGCAAGACCTACCGGAATATACATCGCGGGACACTGCTGCGGCTGACGATTGCCGGCTGTCCCGATGTGCTGCACGTGACGCCAAACCACGAGTTTCTGACCGTGCGCGCCCACGAGCGCTCAAGCACTGCTCAGCAGTGGCGACGCGCCGATGATCTGGCCGTCGGCGACTGGCTGGCGATTCCCAAGCAGCAGTTTACCGCTGCTCCACGCAGCCTTGATCTGATCGAGCTGCTGCCAGAGCTAGAGCACGATGCCTCGGCGGTGTGGACTTCCAGCGCCCAGCGCTCGCAGCGCAATCCGCCACTGCCGCTGGCGGCGATGAGCGTGGGCGGCTTTGGTGCGCCTCTCGGCAGCCGCGCCGTCAATGAGACCTGGCATCCTGCCATCGGCACAGCAACAAAAGTGACTGGCCAGGCAGTGGCCGCGGTGGCTGTGCGGCGGCATATTCCATGGGATGCGGCCATGCTGCGCTGGCTGGGCTACGTGGTGGCCTACGGGCACATGGTCGGCGTGATCGGCCAGCGCCAGCTGCGCTTTAAGCTGAGCGCGGCCGAGACGGCGCGCTGTGCTGATATTCGGCGCTTGGTGCCGCGGCTGTTCGGGGCCGAGGTAACATCGCAGCAGCACGTGAGCGACGGCGTGTGCACGATTACGGTGACTGCGCCGATTGTCGCTGAGCTGATGGCGCGGCTGCTTGGCGAGGGCGAGCAGCGCCTGCCCGCCGCCTGTCTGGATCAAGATCAGCAGAATCTGCACCAGTTTTTGCTGGGCCTTGGCTCGCGGCTGAGCCTGCAGGACACTGGGCTTGTGTTTAGCACAACATCGGTAGACTTGGCGCATCAGCTGGCGGAGATCTGGATGCGGCTGGGCTACTTCGCCGCACTTGAGCGCGAGCAGCTGGCGGCGGTTGTGGGCGCAAGCAACTATCGCGTCGTTGTGCGCGGCGCGCAGCTGGAGCAGCTGGCGGCTGAGCTGCCAGAGCTGGAGCTGAGCTGGGCTGATCAGCCCACTGACGCAGTATCTGCCTGGGCCGATGGCCAGTGGATGTATGTGCCAGTGCTGAGCATCGCGACCGACAATGATCAGGAGTGCCCGGTGTTCAACCTTGAGGTTGAAGGCGAGCACACCTACGTTGCCAACCGCGTGGCGGTGCACAACTGCACGACGCGGGTGGTCTCGGGCGCAGGCATGGCCCAGATCACCGCGATTATGGAGTGTGTGCGGGCGGCCGAGCAGTCGGGGGTGCCGATTATCGCCGATGGCGGCATCAAGTACAGCGGCGATGTGGCGAAGGCGCTGGCGGCAGGCGCGCACACGGTGATGATCGGCGGCCTGTTTGCGGGCACGGATGAAGCACCTGGCGAGCGGATCTTGTACCAAGGGCGCTCGTTTAAGTCGTACCGCGGCATGGGATCGATTGGCGCGATGCAGCAGGGCAGCAGCGACCGCTACTTCCAGGGCAATCAGACCAACGCGCGCAAGCTGGTGGCCGAGGGCATCGAGGGCATGGTGCCCTACAAAGGGCGCCTGTCCGACACGGTCTTTCAGCTGGTTGGCGGCTTGCGCTCGGGTATGGGCTATGTTGGCGCGCACTCCATTGACGAGATGCGCACAAAGGCGCGCTTCTCGCGCATCTCTGCGGCGGGCTTGGCCGAGAGCCACCCGCACGATGTGACGATCACCAACGAGGCTCCCAACTACGAGCGGCGCTAGCCGCCAAGGTAGCCACGCGCAAGATAGCAAACGGCGCGGCCACCGCAAACAGGTGGGCGCGCCGTTTGGCGTAGCCTACGATTGGTGCGCTACTGCGGGCAGCGCTTGGCGACGCACTCTGGCCCGTTGAGGATGTGGGCGTCGTAGAAGTTATTGATCGCCGCTTCATCGACAGAGTCGAGGCGCAGCATATAGTTCCAGGCGGTGAGTGCGATCGGTGGGTCGAGGTCTTTGCGCACGGTCAAGATAACGCGGTAATTCTTCTGCGCTAGGCCCTGGTAGACCGAGAAGAGCTTCTGGTACTCGTCGCCCTGGATTTTATCGGGGTTGTACCAGATGATGACGCCGCCGTGCTCCATGTTGTGCACAAGGTTCTCATCCTGAGGGGCCTCTTTGTCGAAGAAGGTCCAGGGCGCGGTGCTGGGCCAGTGCTTGCCCGAGGTTGGCGGGTTGGTCTGGTACTCGACGCGCTCGGTTTGGGCGACGTGATCGCGCCCCTCGTCGGGGAACTGCTGCTCTGCGGCTGCGGAGCCGCCGCCGGTGTTGGTGAGCAGCACAATGCCCACGACGATGATGACGAGAACAGCGACGATGGCGAGACCGATCCAGAGGGTGTTACGGCTGCCGCTTTCGACGGTACGACCACGAGATTGACGGGGTGTGCTCATTGTGTTGATTCCTGTGCTAGTGCTACGGCGATCTGCGCAGCAAGACGAGCATTGTTGGTAAGCAGGGCGGTGTTGGTGGCCACGCTCTCTCCGGCTGTCTCGCGGGCCATGGCGGCCAGCAAGAAGGGTGTCACTTCAGCGCCGCGCACGCCTGCCTGGGCGGCCTGCTCCAAGGCGCGGCTGATCGCGGTCTCGACCTCGGCGGCATCGAGCGCAGCCGTGGGCGGCGGTGGCACGGTCACGAGCATGCCGCTGCCTGCGCCCCATTCGCGGTGGGCGCGCCACACGGCGGCGGCGGCGGCGGGGCTGGCGACGGACTGGGTGAGCGCGAGGCCGCTATGGGCTGAGTAGAAGGCCGGCAATTCGGTGGTATCATAGCCCACGACGGGGACACCAAGTGTCTCCAGCATCTCTAGCGTGGCCGACAGATCCAGAATCGCCTTCGCCCCAGCACACACGACCAGCACCGCCGTGCGGCCTAGCTCGCCCAAATCAGCCGATACGTCCCACGTTTCCCGCGCTCCACGATGGACACCGCCAATGCCGCCTGTGGCAAAAATCTGAATGCCGGCGGCGGCAGCGAGGGCCATGGTTGCAGCAACCGTTGTTGCCCCATCGCGCTTGCTGGCAACCGCGTAGCCAATATCACGGCGGCTGAGCTTCAGCACGTCCTGGGCTTGGGCGAAGCGCTCGACCTGGGCGCTGGTCAGGCCAATCGTTGGCACACCAGCGACAACGGCAATCGTGGCGGGCACCGCTCCGGCCGCGCGCACGGTCTGCTCCAGCAGCAGCGCCACATCGCGGTTATGCGGAAAGGGCAGCCCGTGGCTAATCACGGTGGACTCGAGTGCGACGACAGGTGCGCCGGAGCTAAGGGCGGCTTGAACGTCTGGATGGATAGCGAGCATGGAGGTGTTCCTTTCTATTTCGGCCCAAACTATACCATACTCTGGCCGTAGTGCTGTGGCGGCCAGGCGCTGTTGCGTGCGCGAGGGCCGCGCCTGCTTGCCAGCGCCAAGGATGTAATTGGCCGCGCCTGTTTTTGTTAGGAGGTAACGATGTTGTTACGCAAGCTCTTGTTGATCGCCTTGATCTTCGGCCTGATCGCCTGTGGGCAGGTGCAGTCGGCTAGCCCGGTTGCCGCTCGTGAGCCAGCGCCATCTGGGGCAGCTGCATCGCCGCAGCCACAGCGCCTAGCCACGCCGCAGGCCCCCGATGCGCCGCCGACGATTGCTGGCTGCCCGGTGTTGCCAGCCAACAACATTTGGAACACGCCGGTGGATACGCTGCCAGTGCATGCGCGCTCGGCGGAGTATATCGCGAGCATTGGCTCGAACACCGGCTTGCACGCCGACTTCGGCGCTGGCCTATGGGAGGGCAGCCCGATTGGCATTCCCTACGTTGTTGTGCCGGGAGCGCAGCCAGCGGTGAACATTACGTTCGACTACTCTGACGAGAGCGATCCTGGCCCCTACCCCATCCCGCCGGATGCGCCAGTTGAGGGCGGTGGTGATCATCACGTGCTGGTGATTGACCAGGACCACTGCACGCTGCATGAGGTTTGGCTGGCCGAGAAGATCAACGCTACGACCTGGACCGGCGGCAGCGGTGCGATCTTCGACCTTAACTCCAACGCGCTGCGCCCAGATGGCTGGACCTCCGCCGACGCAGCGGGTCTGCCGGTTTTCCCGGGGCTTGTGCGCTACGATGAGGTGGCGGCAGGTGAGATTAACCATGCGCTGCGCTTCACCGCGTCGTCGACCCAGCGCGCGTATGTGTGGCCCGCCCGTCACTTCGCCTCGTCGATTACCGACCAGAGCGTGCCGCCGATGGGCCAGCGCTTTCGACTAAAGCAGAGCTTTGATATCAGCAGTTTGTCGCCAAATGCGCAGGTGATTGCGCGAGCGATGCAGAAGTACGGGCTGATTTTGGCTGACAATGGGAGTGACTGGTACATCTCGGGGGTGCCGGATGAGCGCTGGAACAACGATGTGCTGCACGAGCTTGACGCGATCACAGGCGATCAGTTTGAGGCTGTCGATGTGAGCAGCTTGATGGTCAACCCGGACTCGGGCCAGGTTGGCAGCCCTGTTGAGTTTACCAGCTTTGTCTTTTTGCCGAATATGCGCCGCTAGCCGCTGGTGGCCGCCAGATCAATTGGCTGATCTGGCGGCCGCACGTTTTCTAGGTGCCCTCAAGCTCGTCGGCCAGCTCGCGGACGGCGCGCTTGGCGTAGAGCCAGACCGAGCCGAGCTTCGATGCGGCGATCTCCTTATCGAAGATCATGACCAGCAAGAACTGGCTGCCGACGTCGAAGATGTAGATATCGTAGCGGTTGCCCTCGTGCATATAGAGGCCGCTGCCCTCGTCGGTGTGCAGCTGGCTGGTGTAGTCGATCATGGTCGAGAAGCTGGTCGCCAGCAGCGGCAGAAACGGTGGCAGTGGCAGGCTTGTGCGGCCCTCCTCGACCAGCGGCACGCCCCAGCGGTCGGTGAGCACGGTGGCCTGTGCGCCGAGCTGCATACCCAAGTCCTTGAGCTTGGCGCGGATGGGTGCGATCGTCTCGGCTGTGAGCACCAGCGAGCCGCTGGTCCGTTTCTTTTTCGCCTGATCTTCGACCACCTGTGGCTCCTCGACAGGTGCTGGCGCTGGCGGCGGGGCGCTCGCGCGCGCCGCTGGGGCTGCCGGGCGACCAGGCTGGGCGGCGGAGCGGCCAGGCAGGTCCGGGCGAGCGCTCACTTTGGGCGGCGCTTTGCGGATCGGTGCTGGTGGCGGAGCCTTTGAAACGGCGTAGGGCGTGCGGTTGTTCGCTGCCGAGCTGTTCGAGCTATTGGTCGGCGGCGGGGCGGCGCGCTGCGGTGCGGGCTTTGGCTCTGAGCGCGGCGGCGTTGGCGCGGGCTGGCTCGGCGCGGGCGCAGGCTCTGGCTCTGGCTCTGGCGCACGTGCGGCCGGAGCGGGCGCTTGCTGTGCTGCCGCAAAAACCACCGACGCGATGACATCGGCGGGCTGCTCGCCCTTTAGCAGCCGAAACAGGCCGCGCTGTGCCGCCTGGTTTTCCACATCGCCGCTGGGATTGCGGGCGCACAAGATCACCCGCGTCTCGGGGGCGAAGTCCGGCACGAGATCGGCCAGCTCCAGCCCGCTAAAGCCTGGCAGGTCCAGATCGGCGACCAGCACATCGGGTGCGCCCTGCTGTAGCTCCCAGAGGGCCTCGTTTGATGACTCCAAGCTGGTGATTTCAATTTCGTTGTTTGTTTCCATTAAGACAGGCAGGCTGTGTAGCACCGCATTATCGCCTGCAACAATAAACACCCTATACGCCATAATGACTCCTACGACATCAGGGACTGCGGCACATTCTGTGGGAGCGCCACCGTGAATGTACTGCCCATGCCTTCCTGGCTGGTCACCCAGACATGTCCATTATGCACAGTCACCAAACCCTGTACAAGAGCGAGGCCCAGTCCCGTGCCGCCATTCTCGCGGGTCAAGGAATCTGCGACCTGATAGAACCGTTCAAAGATACGCCGCTGCTGCCCAGGCGGGATGCCAATGCCAGTATCTTGGACGCTGATAAAGGCCCAAGCGCCTGGATTGAGCGCAATTGCTTGGTCGCCGTGGGCATACGGCACTGTTTCCACATGCTCACACCAGGCTTGCAGTGTGACATCGCCGCCGATTGGTGTGAATTTAATCGCATTTGAGAGCAAACTTGTAAGCACAAGCGCGATTTTATCGCGGTCCAGGTGGACGCGACACAGCGCGCTGGCGTCATACTTGAGATTGAGCGTCTGGCGTTTGCCGTCGGCTAGGCTCTGGACATTCGTCACGCACTCCTGCATCAGATCGGCCAGATCGACCTCCTCGATGGTGAGGTGGGTCTGGCGTAGCTCGACCTGGCGCAGGTTTGTCATGTCGTCGATGATCGCATTGAGACGATGGCCGCTTTCAAGCATACGGCGCAGATACTCACGCGCTGGCGGATCGGCCTGATCGTGGAGCAGCATAGCGTATCCTAACACAATTGCGAGCGGTGTGCGCAGCTCGTGCGAGGTGATGGCGATGAACTCGCTCTTAAGTCGATCAAGCTCCTGCAGGCGACTGTTGGCCTCTTGCACCTGCGTGAAGAGGCGCGCGTTGTTGAGCGCGGCGGCGGCGTGCTTCATCAGCAGCGTCAGGCTTTCGGCGCGCGCTGGCGTGAGCGGCTGGGTGTGGTTGAACAACACACTGCCGATATTCTGCCCGCCAACGCTTAGCGGCAGGCAGACGCCGTCGCACAGCTCGGCCCCCAGCTGAATGCGGGTGCGCGATGGCAGCTGCTTGAGCGCCGTCTGCTGCAGCAGCTGCCAGCCAGCCGTGTCCAGCGGTGGCTGGTCGGGGTGGCCAAACAGCAGCCGCGGCGCGGCGTCATCGACGTTGAGCAGAAAGTACGCCCAGCGCCCGCTGATCTCCTCCTGCACGACGCGCAAAATCTCGGCGCACATCTCCGGCAGGGAGAGTGTATAGTTGAACGCGCTGCTGAGCCGCAGCTGGTGCACGACCGTCTCTAGGCGCAGCTTATCGCGCATCATGGTGCGCTGGTGCAGCACCTGGGTGACGGTCAGGCGCAACTCCTCGACCTCGAAGGGCTTGCTGAGGTAGCTGGTGATGCCGTTTGACACCGCCTCGCGCAGCATCTCTAGGCTTGTCTGGCCCGACATAATCACGATCGCCAGGATTGGGTCGATCTCGCGGGCGTGGCGGGTGAGGTCCAGCCCGCTGAGCTGTGGCATCTTGATATCGGTCAGCACAAGATCAAACGGCTGCTGGCGCAGATAGTCCAGCGCCGCTAGGCTGGAGGTCGTTGCCGTTACGTGATAGCCAAGATGGCGCAGCGCCGATGTGCAGTAGTGGCACATTGCCTGATCATCATCGACAACCAGAATGGCAGCGTGCGACTGACGGACATCGAGTCGAGATGCTGGTTGCTGTTCGGTCATATCCGTCTGTTGCTCCTACGTCAGCAGAGGTTCGAGCGCGGCTGGCGGCAGCAGCACGCGGGTTGCGTCTGCACCAACCAGCTGCACCTCAGCAACACTGCTCAAAACCCCCGATGGCAGGCGCTGCTCCCGTGTTGGTAGAGCCACCACTTGCCCAATCTTCCCGGCGTGCGGCCCGGCTAGGATGCGGGCCATGCTGTTGAGCGCCAGCTCGGCCATGGATGGTGCGACCTGCTCGACGTTGCTGACCCGCGAGAGCGGTATTACGATGCGCGGTCGGCGCAGCCCGGCGCGCAGCTGCGTTGCGCCTTCGATCAGCGCCTCTTGCTGGTTATAGGTGGCCAGTGTGTCAAAGAGTGGCGCGCTCATGGGGCGCACGCCAAAGCCCTCGGTGATCATCAGCGTTAGCCCGGGGTCGCGGTTGTAGGGCGGCGCAGGCAAGCGCCAGGAGTCGTAGCCTGTGCGCCAGGCGTGAAACTCTGTATCGCCAAGGAAATCGCGCAGCTCATGCTCCTCGATGCCGCCAACGATCACGCCGCGCACCTGCTCTTCGAGGGCGCGGCGTAGCGCCGCTGCGGTGATGCTCGCTCCGCCGATGATGATGGCGTAGGCCTCGCTGGCGCTGATGTCTTTGGCATCGAGCGACTCGCTGCGGTCGGAGACGCGCAGCCGCAGCACGCCGAAGCGCTCGCCGCCTAGCCCGAAAATACCCTGCACATACGAGGCCGGTGTTTCGATGATGACTGTGCGCTTGTCGGGCACTTCCATCACGATGCCGCGCACTTGGGCGCGTAGCTCGAGCTGCACGGGGTTGGGCGTGATGGTGACGTAGCCGGTTGCCCGGTCGATGGTGGTGATCACGCCGGCCACCGGCGATTGCACCGAGCGACCGCCAAACACGCTGGCGCGCGCGATCAGCTCACCTTTTTCGATTTTGTTGCCCTCTTCTTTTTTCATCTTGGAGTAAACTTGGCGTGGGAGAATGCTTAGCTCGCGCGCCACGTTGATGATCTGCGGGCCTAAGGGGTAGTCGGCGCGCAGCACGATGTCATCTGGCTCCACGCGGCTCCCGACGCGGACTTTTACATCGCCGGGCACAGGCAGTTGGCGCTCGATGCGGGCGACAGTGTGGGTGACCACAGGCGCTGTTCCATCGGGGTAATAGTGCGTCATGTGGAGGTTTCTCCTACAGGTGGTGGCAACATTTCCCATTATAGCATACTCATTATGCATACTGAGCTATGGGTTTTAAGCCATTTAGCGCGCTGGTGCGTGCGTAAGGCTGTGTAGCTCGCGCCAGACACGCAGCCACTCGGCCACGCTCCACGCCTGCCAGGGGCAGCCACGCGGCGGCCAGGGCGCGTCGCCATCGAAGATTTCGCTGACCGAGCCAACGCCGCCGTCGGCCAGGTGATCGCTGAACGGCGCGAGCCACTGCTGCGCCGCCGCTGCGCCGTACACGCGCGCGTAGGCGCTGATGAACGGCCCGCTCAGCCAGGCCCAGGCTGTGCCCTGGTGGTAGGCGCTGTCGCGGGCCTTGAGGTCGCCGCCGTAGCGCCCGATGTAGGCCGGGTCGCTCGGTGCCAGCGAGCGCAGCCCGGTCGCGATGAGCAGCTGGCGCGCGCATACGTCAACCACCGCCTGCGCGCGCGCGCCGCTGATCAGCGGGTGCGCCAGCGCCAGCGCCAGCAGCTGGTTGGGCCGCAGGGTCGCGTCGGCTCCGTCGGGGCCGTCGAGCACGTCGTAGAGATAGCCGTGCTCAGCGCTCCAGAAGCGCTCGCTGGCCTGCTGGACCTGCTCGGCCTCGGCGCTGAACGCGGCGGCATCCTGCGGCCGCTCCAGCAGCTCGGCGAACTCGGCCAGCGTGCGCAGGGCGCTGTACCACAGCGCGTTGATCTCGATGGCCTTGCCTTGGCGCGGCGTCACCACCCAGCCTTTGTACTTCACATCCATCCAGGTCAGCTGCACATCCGGCTCGCCTGCCGCCAGCAGCCCGTCGTCGGCCACCTTGATGCTGTAGCGCGTGCCCTGACGATGCCACGCGATGATGCTCTGCAGCACCGGGTAGAGGTCGGCGATCAGGCTGCGGTCGCCGCTGGCCTGGTAGGTGGCGCGCAGGGCCTGCACAAACCACAGCGTCGCGTCAACGGTGTTGTACTCTGGCTCGTCGCCGATGTCTGGGAAGCGGTTGGGCAGCATGCCCTGGCTCACAAAGTGGCTCCAGGTGCGCAGCGTGCGTGCGGCAAGCTCGACGCGCCCGGTGCTGAGCAGCAGCCCTGGCAGCGCGATCATGGTGTCACGGCCCCAATCGCTGAACCAGGGATAGCCGGCCAGCACGCTGACGCCGGCGCTGCTGCTGCCGTCTGGCATGCGCACGTCACGGCGCACGATAAACTGGTCGGCGGCAAGCACAAGTTGGCGCGCTAGCTGTGGCGCGTCGGCTGGCAGCGCCGCCTGGGCGAGCAGCTCGCTGGCCCGTGCGCTGGCCCGCTCTAGCGCCGCATGGCCGTCTAGATCAGGCGCGGCCTCGGTCGAGAAGACCAGCGTGACGCTGCCGCCTGGGCGCAAGGTGACATAAAACTCGCCAGCAACCAGCAGCCGCGCTGTGTCGGGGTAGCCGCGGTAGGTCTCGACGCGATAGTGCACGGCGTCGATCCACTCGCTGCCGTTGGTGGTCCACACCGCATAGTCCGAGAGCAGGCGCAGCGTGGCCGCGTGCTGCTGTAGGGCGACCGTCGCACCGTTGGGCACCACGCCGATTGTTGGCTGCCAGTCGGCGTCAACGCTGGTCTCGTGGTGGTCGCGCTCGGTAAGCAGCGGGCGCATGCGCAGCTCGATCGGCGCGCTGCCGCGCACATGCTCAAACTGTACATAGGTTGTGTTGCTCCCATACTCCATCCACACGCGCTGCACAACCTGCGCCTCGGCCAGGGCGAAGGTGGCGGTGGGAATGCCATCGTGCAGGCTCCAGCTATCAATGTGGCGATAGCCGTCGCTGAATGTTCCGTCGGCCCACTCGAAGCCGCTCAGCTCGTACTCCGCATCAGCGTAGCGCGCAAAGCAGCTGAGGCCGCCGACCAGCGCCACGCGCCCGAGCGGTGGCTCCAGCGCGGCCACCAGGTAGCCGTGGTACTTGCGCGTCGGCGTGTTGGCCTGCACCGATCCCATCGCGTACCCGCCGATCCCATTGCTGACCAACCATTCGCGGCGCAGCGCCGCCTCGGGATAGCCCAGGATCGAGCGGCCAAATGTGAGCGCTGTCTGCATAGCTCGTGTTCCTCTCCACAGATGTGTTTTTTGTGATCAAAAGCGCTGGCGTTAATCCAGCGTCAGCGCGGCGTGGCCCAGGCTTGTGCCGCCACGCGCGCTGATGGCTCAGGGCCTAGGTGGCGCGGCCACACGGCTACGGTGCGATGGCTGAAGCGGCGGGCTGGCCGTCCCGCGCCTGCGCCCGAGCACGCAGCCGACACACGGCTGAGCTGCCTGCATTAAGCACAGCGCTGATCATCCGCAAACGCCCGTGTTGCGGGTGCGCCGGATTGAGATGTTGAACCACAGCGCCGTGGTTGGGCCGCCGTGATCGCGGTGTAGCCCAGCCCGGTGCCGCCACGCTCGCTGATTGCTCAGGGCGTAGGTGGCGTAGCCGCACGGCTGCGGTGCGATGGCTGAAGCGGCTGGCTGGCCGTCCCGCGCCTGCGCCCGAGCACGCAGCCGACACACGGCTGAGCTGCCTGCATTAAG
>JABXJS010000110.1 GCA_013538855.1 Herpetosiphonaceae bacterium | reverse complement strand
CGCACAGCCCGCACAAACCGCTGTGATGTCGATCCGCACTATGCTAGTGTTATGATGCTTACCCCGTGGTTGCGCCGCCGCTGTGCCGCCAGCGCCGGGCCACGCATAGCCCGCGCCAACCACCGCCGCCGCGCACTCGCCCACTGTGATGTGATTTCGCGCGATGCTGTTGGAGGATGTCCACACCGTGGTTCAGCCACCGCCGTGCCGCCAGCGCCGGGCCACGCATAGCCCGCGCCCACCGCCGCCCGGCACGCCACCCGCCGTGATGTCGATTTATGCCGCAGCGTATGTCTGCGGCCGCTACGTGAAGATAGGAGCACCTATGCGCAATGTTGTTGAGCAGCTTGTCCGCGCCATTGATCCCTGCGACGACCTTGAGCAGCAGCACCAGCAGGCCACGCTGGAGTGGATCGCCAGCGGCGCGGGCTTGTTTCGTGTGCGCAAGCCCGCCGATCCGCCGCAGCACCTCGTGTCGTACTTTGTGCTGGTCGATCCTGACGCGGCGCAGCTGCTGCTGGTCGATCACAAAAACGCCGGGCTGTGGCTGCCAAGCGGCGGCCACGTCGAGCCAGACGAGCACCCAACAGCCACCGTCGCGCGCGAGGTGCAGGAGGAGCTGAGCATCGCCGCCGACTTCCTGCTCGACAATCCGCTGTTCATCACCGTGACGCAGACCGTCGGCAGCACCGCCGGGCACACCGATGTGTCGCTGTGGTATGTGCTGCGCGGCGACCACCAGCAGCCGCTTCAGTACGACCGCGCCGAGTTCCACGGCGTGCGCTGGTTCCCGCTCGACCAGCTGCCGCTCGACCGCTGCGACCCGCACCTGAGCCGCTTCAGCGCCAAGCTCCAGGCCCAGCTCGCACGTGAGTAGTTCCTGGGCGTGATCCAAGTAGCCGCTCGACTGCTGCGAGCTGCACCTGAGCCACTTCAGGCGCAGCTCGCGCAAGAGCATTGCTGGCGCGCTCCAAGCACAGCCCGCCACACCGAGCCAGGCTGTATCGCCCGCAGCAGACCAAGCGCCGCGACACCAGCACGCAGCGCTGAAACACAGAGCACACGAGCTAACAAATCGACGCAGTATCTGCCAGCAGACCAAGCGCCGCGACACCAGCACAGCACATCGGGACGAGCACGAAGCGCCGCTACACAGAGCACATCAGCCAACAAATCGATGCAGCATCCATAGCGCCAACAGCAGACCAAGCGCTGCTGCACCAGCACGACACACAGGGAGGAGCACGCAGGTGCAGCAGGAGCGCACGCTGTTGGCAGTGCGCCACGGCGCGCATGGAGCAGTTGCGCCAGCAGCTATCAATCCTTGACAGGCGACGAGCCGTACTGCATAATCGCAGGCATCCTCAGCAGTGCACTTCTTGGAGGTTATGCGATGGCCCGTCGACTTGGCTCGCGCCGCAGAGCGCCGACCAGCGGCCCGTTTATTGGCCGCGAGGTCGAGCAGGAGCGGCTGCGCGAAACATTCCGGCAACTCGCCGCCTACCGCGACCGCAGCGACGACGACTTGCCCGAGGCGCTGACCTACGCGCAGGTCTTTTTGATTCGCGGCGAGGGCGGCATGGGCAAATCCACGCTGCTGCGCCGCTTCAAGGAGCTGGCCGCGGAGAACAGCGAGGGAGCCAACGCCCAGGCCGTGCTGATCGACATCGAGCAGCACACCAAGGGCATGGCTGTACGCAGCCCCGAGCAGCTGATGGATATCATCCACGATGCGCTGTGTGAGCAGGGCTTTGAAAAGCAGCTCAAGCCATACCGCGAGGCGCGCAGCCTGCGCCACACGGCCGTCGCCAAGGCCACCAGCGCCCGCGAGCAGTTTCGCGGCCTCGGCGAGCTGGGCGGACGAGCGGTCGAGCTGCTGAGCGCCGGGATATTTGATAAAGACATCGCCAGCGAGGGCATCCACAGCGGTGCGGAGGGCCTGGCCGCGCTGCGCGACTTTATCAAGCGCAAGCTCAGCGCAGACGAGTGGCGGCTGGCCGAAAAGCCGTGGGCCATCACCGACGACTGGATGGACGCGCTCAACGCCTGCGCCACGCCGCGCCAGCCGCTGCTGATCCTGCTGGACACCTACGAGCTGGCCGACAGCTGCGACCGCTGGTTCCGCCAGTGCGTGCTGCCGCAGACGGGCCTGCGCCTGCTGTGGGGCGTGGCCGGACGCGAGAACAAAGCCTTTGTCAGCGACTATCGCAACGATAAGGCGCTGGCCGCAGTTGACCCCAGCGTGATTGTCGATATCAACATGCACGAGTTTGTGCGCAGCGAGATCATCAGCTACCTCAACAGCCAAGGCATCGCCGAGCCGGATGCGCAGCTCGTGTCCAGCCTGGAGACGCTGACCCGCGGCGTGCCGCTGGCGCTGAAAGGCTGGGTCAACCTGCACGAGAAGGGTGTTGCGCTGCCGAGCATCAACCCGGCCGCGCCGACCACGCGCCGCCAGATCGTGCAGCTGCTCACCGAGCGCTTCTTACAGTACTGCGCCGACGACAAAGACCTGCCCGCCGCCGAGCGCCAGCAGCGCCAGCGCACGCGCGAGCAGATCATCACGCTGATGCTGCTGCGCCAGACCGACGCCGACATGCTCGCCGCCGCCTGGGGCTGCGCTGCCGAGGAGGCCGAGCGCATACTCCAGGCGCTCGACGACCGCTTCTCCTTCATCTTCGCCGACCCGCTGACGAAGCAGCCCCACGCATTGGTGCGCGAGGTCATCCGCGAGCACACGCGCAGCGACCCGCAGCCGCCGGTCGAGGTGCGCCGCAGCATCGAGCGGCTGGTCGCGCACCAGCGCCAGCGCCTGCGCCAGCGCGAGCAGCAGATCGCCAGCCCAGCCGCCCAGCCAGCCAGAGCGCTCAGCGCCGCCGAGCGCCAGCAGCTGGAGCAGGAGCTGGCGACGCTCAGGGAAAACGTGAATATTCTCAGCCTGCAAATCACCCAGCACCTTGAGTCAAATGCTCCTGTTCAAAAAATCACTGAGCGCAATAAAAGCCAAACGCGCATCGCCGAGATCGAGCGCCAGCTTCAGCCTGCGGAGCCAGAAGCCGCGCCGTTGCGTCGCCCGCTTTGGGATGACGAGACCTGGCGCGAGCGCACGCTCGACCTGCTGAACATGCTCTGCTGGCGCGACAAAACCGGCGAGCAGCCGCTGCGCTTGATGCTGCCGCTGTTTGTGGAGGCGCTGGCGTTTCACGACGATACCGCCGTAAGCCTCGTGGAAACGGCCGCAGAGTTTGCCGAGAACTGGCCGCACAGATTCCGCGAGACGATCACCGTGCTGCTGCCGGGATGCGTTGAGGGGAGCTGGACAACAACCAATGAAGAACTAAAGGCAATTCTGGAGCACCTCGAGCCAGCGCAGGCACACTGGACGCTCAATCCGCTGCATCAGGCAATCCTCTTGCTTAAGCGCAGCGAGCTAGCGCTAAGCACCCAGCGCGATGATCCAAGGATTGCACGCTCCTATGTCGAACAGGCCGACCACCTCCTGTCCAGCGACGGCGGAGAGCTGACAGAGCTGCTAAGCGATGTATATCAACAAATCGGCGGCGAATACCTTTGGCCCAACAATCGCAGCCATGCAGTAAAAGCCCCTGAGGCGCTTCAGCTGCTAGAGCGTGCGGTCGCACTAAACGCAAAAAATCAATCCGCCTGGTACAACGTAGGTGTAATCTACAATAACCTCCAGCGCTACGACGACGCCATTGCCGCCTACCACGCTGCCATCGACCGCGATCTCACCATCGCCGCCCCACACAACGGCCTCGGCAATGTCTACTACAGCCTGTGCCGCTACGACAAGGCCATCGCCGCCTTTCAATCTGCCATCGACCGCGATCCCACCTTCGCCGCCCCACACAACGGCCTCGGCAACGTCTACGCCGACCTCCAGCGCTACGACGACGCCATCGCCGCCTTTCAATCCGCCATCGACCGCGATCCCTCCTACGCCTACCCACACAACGGCCTCGGCAACGTCTACTACAGCCTGTGCCGCTACGACGACGCCATCGCCGCCTTTCAATCCGCCATCGACCGCGATGCCTCATACGCCTCCCCACACAACGGACTCGGCACCGTCTACGCCGACCTCCAGCGCTACGACGAGGCCATCGCCGCCTACCACACCGCCATCGACCGCGATCCCACCTTCGCCGCACCCCACCACGGCCTCGGCACCGTCTACGCCGACCTCCAGCGCTACGACGAGGCCATCACCGCCTATCAATCCGCCATCGACCGCGATCCCATCTTCGCCGCTCCCCACAATGGCCTCGGTAACATCTACAGCTTGTTGGGAAAGCTTGAGTCTGCGCGGGATGCTTATAGGCAAGTTGTAGAGCTTGATCCAACAATATATCCAGCCTTACTGGGCTTAGCCAGCCTAGAGCGACAGCTTGGCAACAGTGAGCGAGCACAAGAGTTAATTGAGCAAGCACGACAACATATCCCCGCAGATGACCACTATAACCGCGCATGCCTGGAGTGCATCGCTGGCAATTATGATGAGGCGCTAGGGCTGCTGCGGACTGCACTTTCAGAACGACAAGTTCCATTAGACTGGGCCAAGCAAGACCCGGACTTCAGCGCGCTGCACGACGATCCGCGCTTCATCGCGCTGATTGAGGAGATGGCGGCGCGGGACACGGGCGGGAGCTAGTGGCGCGGAACTTGATGGTGTGAGCGGCAATCTGAGCAGCAGGTCCGTCGTAGCGCTTGGCCGTTGGCCAAGGGCCACGGCGGGCTTTTTTTGTGCGCGCTGGTTATATCTACGCTGCTTGGCTGGCTGGCGCTGCGGCGCGGTAGCGCGCTCGTTTGGCGGACGTGGGACGGCCTTAGATCAATCAGTTGTGTACACTGTTTTGCTCTGGCGGCGGCTTATCTGGGAGCCAGCGAGCCGCGACGAGAGCTGGTCCGACCGCGTTTGAGAGTCGCCATGATTTGAGCGAGCGGGACGGTACCAGCGCTGACTCTGAACGCTGAATCACGCGCGCATAACCACTGACGCATCTTTCACCATACCAACAGCAGACAGGCCGCACCTCTTGCTAAGGTGCGGCCTGCGTGCGTGTGAGCGATAAAGGCTTTACGACTTGAGCAGGGCGCTGAGGCGGCGGACGTCGCTCCAGTCGGTGCTGCTCTCGGGGCTGGCGATGGGCGTGTAGAGCGTGTCGAGGGCGAAGACCTGCACGGCGTAGTCCTGGCCGTTGACGGAGACGCGGCGGCTCTCGCCGAGCGGCGAGCCGAGGAAGCGGCCGGCCTGGGCCTCCTGCATGGCGTACTGGTGGAAGGCCCACTCGGGGTGGTAGGTTGCGCCGACGGCGCTGAAGGCGGCGCTGAGCAGAGCATCTTTGAGCTGGGTCATGGGATCTCCTCCGGGCTGCGCGGTCGGCTGCGGGTCCTCGGCCTGCCAGCGGACCACGAGGCGATTGACGTGATCGATGTAGGCTTGCTCGTCGTTGTTGTCGGCGGCGGGGGCGTAGACGGGGATGGCGGCCTCGACGGTGGTCAGGCCGCGCTCGCCGATGTAGCGGTTGAGGATGCGCTCGCACCAGTCGCGCAGGCCGTCCTGCCAGGTGCGAAACTTGACGAACTGGCCGTGGCCGCTGGCGCTGGTCACGGTTCCATCGGCGCGGCTGGGGTCGTAGGCGGTGCGCACGTTGCCCCAGTTCTTGGCCGCGGTGGTGACGCCGGTGGTGCCAAACTGCGACTCGTGGGCGAAGAAGCCCAGGGCGACCGCCGGGTCCAGCCCGTAGCCAACGATGATCTGGTAGCACTCGGCGGCCATGGGCGCGACAGGCGACACCCCGGCGCTGGTGCCGCGCTGCAGCACCTGCGTGAACTCGGCCTCTGAGATGCGCGGCGGCGATTGAAACGTCAACATCCTTGCTCGTCTCCATTGCACTATGTGGATGTCCGACCTCGGATTATGTCCAGTTTATAGCTAGCTGCGCTGTAGTTGGCTGATGCTGCGCCGTGCTGGGTTGTCAGCTGGTATGGTGCGTCCGGCGCGGTGCATGTGCGCACGTGCGGCCGCTTCCGGCTGTCGGCTTGGCTTGCCACTTGTGCGGCGCGATGGCGCTGGGCTTGGGCTTACGAGCGGGACGCAGATAAAGCTGGCCCTGCTGCAGCACGCAGCCGGAATTACGCACGCGGCTTTTTTTCAAAAATAGGCAGGCGCTGCGCAGCACCAGGCGACAGATAAGCGCCGCTAGGCCACGCATAGTCGCTGACCTGGCGTAAGGCTGGCTCGCGAAAGCCAAGCACAATCTGGTCGCGGGGAATGCCCGCCGCGACCAGCACTTCGGCGATCACCTCATCGGTACCATCGTGCTGAATCCAGACCTTGCCATTGCGAATATCGATGTGAATAGCGCAGCCGTGAATACGATACGGACCTGACCAGCCTGTGTACATCAACTCATAGTGATCATTGCGCTCGTCGATAATGACCTCGACGTCGATATCGCCATGAGATGGCGGAAACGAGGCGTAGTGGTACAACAAATCTTTGATTATGGTGCGGTACTGATCGAGGGTTTCCATTGGATAATCTCCTCGCGCTGAGGATCAAATGCAATCAGTGCTCCCAAACACTAGGATTTGTGGTTGCAGTGCTGGACGTGTGCGGTAAGGTCCAGGCGCTGCGCTGCGCATAGGCGACGGGCAGCACCACCGCGCCTTCGGTGCGGCATCGCCCCACGTGGCGTGGGGCGACGCCGCAGTGAGTCTAGGCGCGCTCTAGCTCGACGAGGGCTGCGCCGCCGGCGACCTGCGCGCCAACGGCGTAGGGCAGCTTGACGACGGTGCCGGCGTAGGGCGCGGCGATGGTGTGCTCCATCTTCATGGCCTCAATGATCAGGAGCGGCTGGCCCTCGCTGACAGTCTGGCCTGGCTCGACGAGCAGCTTGATCACCGTGCCGGGCATCGGCGACTGGAGATCGGCATCGCCGGACGCCCCGCCGCCGAGGTTGAGCGTGTCCACGCTGTCGGCAGCGACCGGCTCGATGGCGTAGAGCACATCGTCCCAGACGACGCCGCCAGCGACAAGCGCGGCGTGGTGGATCTGCTCGCCGACACGCGCCCAGAGCCGATTCTCGACCCGGCGCAGCACAACCCACTCGCTAGACTCATCGCCGCAGGTCAGCGTCCAGCGCCCAGCCTCCTGTGGCGCAGCCTTGAGCGTGTGCAGCTCGTCGGCGGCACGGTAGCGCAGCCAGCGCGGCATGCGGCCTGGCCGCCAGGCGACAAGGAAGGGATCGGCGGGCAGCGGCTCGTCGAGCGGGCGGGTCAGATCGAGCAGCGCGCGCGCGCAGAGCGCCGCGGCGGGCACAAACGGCGCGGTCTTGACCTGCTCCATGATCGCGTTAGTCTGGAGAAAGTCGGTGGTGGTCGCGCCAGCGGCGAAGGCGGGATGGGCGATGATCGCGCGCAGCAGCGGCAGGTTGGTGGTGACGCCAGCGATCTCGAAGGTATCGAGGGCGTACTGGAGGCGCGCGACGGCGGCGGCGCGATCAGGCGCGGAGACGATCAGCTTGGCCAGCATCGGGTCGTAGTGCAGGCCGACCGAGTCGCCGACGGTGACGCCGGTGTCGAGGCGCACGCCTGGGCCGACCGGCGGTGCGTAGCGCGCGAGCGTGCCGACGGCCGGCAGCATCTGCACAGGGTCCTCGGCATAGAGGCGCACCTCGATGGCGTGGCCGTGCTGGGTAATCTCGTCCTGCGACCAGGGCAGCGGCTGCCCGGCGGCGACGGCGATCTGGGCCTGCACCAAGTCGATGCCGGTGACCTCCTCGGTGACCGGGTGCTCGACCTGGAGGCGCGTGTTCATCTCCAAGAAGTAGAACTTGCCGTGCGGGTCGAGGACGAACTCGACCGTGCCAGCGTTGGTGTAGCCGACGGCCTGGGCCAGGCGCACGGCCGCCGCGCCCATCTCGGCGCGGGTGGCCGGATCGAGGACGGGCGAGGGCGACTCCTCGACGATCTTCTGGTGGCGGCGCTGGATGGAGCACTCGCGCTCGCCGAGGTGCACGACATTGCCGTGCTGATCGCCGAGCACCTGAATCTCGACGTGGCGCGGCTGCTGGATGAGGCGCTCAAGCAGCACGCGGTCGTCGCCGAAGGCTGAGCGCGCCTCGCGCTGTGCGGCCTCCAGCGCGGCCACAAAGTCGGCGCTGCTGGTGACAGCGCGCATGCCCTTGCCGCCGCCGCCGGCCGAGGCCTTGATCAGCAGCGGAAAGCCGACCTCCTCCGCCGCGCTGCGCAGGCGATCAACCGACTGATCATCGCCGTTGTAGCCGGGCACGGTGGGCACGCCGACCTCGACGGCGAGCGCCTTAGAGGCGCTTTTCGACCCCATCAGCTCGATGGCGGCGACCGGCGGGCCGATGAAGACGATGCCAGCGTCGGCGCAAGCCTGGGCGAAGGCGGCGTTCTCCGAGAGGAAGCCGTAGCCGGGGTGGATCGCCGCCGCGCCAGCGTGCTTAGCGGCGGCGATCAGCGCCTCGATATTCAGGTACGACTGCGTGGCGGGAGCGGGGCCGATGGGCAGCGCGCGGTCGGCCTCGCGCACGTGCAGCGCGCGCTCATCGGCGTCGGAGTAGACGGCGATGGCCTCGATGCCGAGCGTGCGGCAGGCGCGAATCACGCGCACGGCAATCTCGCCGCGGTTGGCGATCAAGATGGAGGGAAACCAGCTCACGCCGCGCCCTCCAGGTTGTACAGCGCGCCGAACTTCTCGCGCAGGTAGCGCAGGTAGGGCGACGTATCGATCGGGCGGCCGGTGACGCGGCGAACCAGCTCGTTGGGCAGGAACTTGCGCCCGTGCTGATAGATGTTGGACTGGAGCCAGCCAAGCAGGGTGGCGAACTGGCCCTGGCCCATCTCGTCGATGATCTGCGGGTGCTCCTTGAGCGCCTGGTCGAAGAACTGCACCGACAGCACATTGCCGAGCGTGTAGGTGGGGAAGTAGCCGAGGGTGCCGTTGGACCAGTGGACATCCTGCAGCAGGCCGAGGGTGTTGGTCGGCGGCGTCACGCCGAGATAGGCGTCCATCTTCTCGTTCCAGGCGGCGGGCAGATCGGCGACCTGGAGATCGCCGGTGAGCAGGGCCATCTCCAGCTCGAAGCGCAGCAGAATGTGCAGATTGTAGGTGACCTCATCGGCCTCGACGCGGATGAACGACGGGTGCACGGTGTTGACGGCGCGATAGAACGTATCGAGATCGACGCCGCCGAGGCGCGCGGGGAAGGTCTCCTGCAGCTTGGGGTAGAAGAACGACCAGAAGGCGTGCGAGCGTCCGACGAGATTTTCCCACAGGCGCGACTGCGACTCGTGGATGCCGAGCGACGCGCCGCGCTCAAGCGGCGTGCGGCTCAGCTCGGGCTTGATGCCCTGCTCATAGAGGGCGTGGCCGGTCTCGTGGAGCGTGCCAAACAGGGCAGGTGAGAGCCAGTCGGGATTGAAGCGCGTGGTGATGCGCACATCGTTGCGGCCAAAGTTGGTGCAGAACGGGTGCACGGTGCGATCCTGGCGACCGCGCGACCAATCGTAGCCAAAGCGCTCGGTGACATACTTCCCGAACTGCTCCTGGCGCTCCTCGGGGTAGTCGCCATGGAGGCAGGCGTCGCGCTCGGCGGAGTTCTGGGCGGCGATGGCCTTGACCAGCGGCACGGTGCCCGCCTTCAACTCATCGAAGACGGCGGTCATCTGCGCCGTGGTGAGGCCGCGCTCATACTGATCGAGCAGGGCATCGTAGATGTGCTCGGAGTAGCCCAGCAGCTCGGCCTGCTCGCGTGACAGCTCCAGCACAGTCTGCAGGTGCGGCGCGAAGGCGTCCCAGTCGTTGTTGGCGCGGGCCTGCTGCCAAGCCTGATTGGCGGGCGGGCGAATGCGGGCGAAGCGGGCGACAAACTCAGACGGCAGCTTCTGAGCGCGCGCATAATCTAAGGAAACAACAGCCACAAGGCGCGCATCGTCTGAGTCGGGGGGCAGATCGTCCACGTTGATCGCCGCCAGCAGCTCGCCGGTTTTGGGGCTGGTGAGCATCTCGTGGGCAAGGCGATTGAGGGTGGCAAGTTGCTCTCCACGCGACTGGGCACCGCCGGGCGGCATGTACGTCCGCTGGTCCCAGCCGAGCAGCGCGGCCGTATCGTTGAGCGACTTGATGGTAGCAAGGTGCTCTCTGAGGCGCACTAAAGCCTGTGGCATGATAGTTCCTCCATTGGAATGATCAATATGCATTAATGAGCATTATACGCCCAAACGCACGCCGGGCAGATCTCCAGCGCAGACAGGCCGCGCTACTGATCCTTGATCTCGCTGAGGCGCTTGACAGCGTTGAGATCGGACTTGGGCGCGAAGAGGGTATCGCCGGCGTAGATCACATACACATACTCGGTATCTTTATAGGTGAACGACTGCGGCCCCGAGAGTGGCGCGCCGAGCTTATGGGTGAAGGCATACTTGATAAAGGGCGCGTTGGCGTCGTAGCGATCCTTGATGCGCTCGTACATTGCCGAGTAGATCACATCGCGCAGGGCGGCCTCGGCGGCGTCGATATTGGCGAGGGCCATGGCCGTGCTGAGCAGGCGCACCACCGACCAGTCGGTCGTCCCGCTGGCGGCGATCGGCGTAAACAGCGTGTCGAGGGTGTACAGCTGCACGGCGAACGAGCGGCCGGTGGGCAAGGTCATGCGCTGGCTATCGGTGAGCGGAACACCGATGGGCGAGCGGCGGATAAAGGCGGCGAACGCCTGCTCTGGGCGGTAGGTGAGGCCCAGCACGCTAAAGGTGAACTTCATGAGATCGGCGTAGATCGCATTGTCGGTCAGCTCGTTGGCGCGCAGCACCACATTCCACTGGCCGTAGGGGCTGATAATCACATCGCGGCCGTAGACCTCGCCGGTGTAGCGAACGCCGTTGGTGCTAAAGTCCATGCCGACCTTGATCGGCGAGCCGAGGTCGTTTTGCTCGGCGTACTGGTGGAAGGCCCAGTCAGGGCGATACTCGCCGCCGGCGTGCTTGTAGACCTCGTTGCGCAGCGCAGCGTAGAGCGTATCCGGGCGCACATTGGTTGCATCGCTGGAATCCGAGAGAATCTTGAGCGTGTACTCGACGCTATAGCCGCGCGGATCGCTCTTGTAGCCAGGGGCCACGTCGGAGTGGCCGAAGAAGTAGTCGCGGGTAAGCGGAATGCCATACTGCTCGTTGAAGTACTTGAGCAGCGCGACCAGCGACTTGGTCTGGGCGGTGGTGATGGGCGTGCCATCGTTGGGGCCTTCGACCTCGACGCCGATGGCGTAGGTGTTGAGCTGGCCGCCGGTGTAGCCGCGCGCCGAGCTGTTGACGCCAGCGTGCCAGGCGACATACGACTGCTCATCGACATAGTGGTAGATCGTGCCGTTGCGCGAGATCAAATAGTTGTAGCTTGAGCGCACCTCGGGGCGCAGATTCCAGTCTAGCGAGCCATAGCCGGCCGTCTCATGCAGCACAACAAACTCTGGCACAAACGAGTTCGTATTGCGCGGGGTTTTGTTGGGCGTGCGATTCAGGTACGAGTTGTTGAATTCCACGAGAGCATCCTCCAAAACTAAGGCTTCGACTCAGGGTGAACGTGAACATCGCGGGCGGCAATATTGATCGGCGGCTGGGCCTGGAGCGCGCTGTTGGGGCCGCTGGTAAACCAGGGCGTAATGCGCAGCGTCCAGCCGACGGGGGTAGAGAGCATGGTGAGCGAGAGAAAGCTTTGAAACAGTGGCGGCCGGTCGTGATCGAGCACGTTGGTGAGGCCGCGGCCAAGCAGGTTGGCCTCTAGGCGGCGCAGGCGGCGCCGCAGGCCGGTGGTGTTGGCGATAGCGAACTTCTGGCGCAGCTGATCGGCGGTTGGATAGTACTCCAGCAGCTCAACGCGGTCGTCGATGCCAGCGTCGGCATCTTGATACACCCACACCAGCTCGCTTGGGCGCAGCGGCAGCGCCGCCTGCCAGCGCAGGTCGATCGGCGGCGACAGATATGCGCCAGCGCCGCCGTTGACGAAGTGGTGCGCGCTATGGACATGGCCACTCGGCTGGGTTGTCTGCACCATGTAGTGCTGATAGGTGTGTGTATCGCCGCCGATGATCACATCGACCTCATACGCGCGCAGCAGGGTGTAGATATCGCGCAGGTGTGCGCCTTCGGCAAACTCGCCATTGACGTACAGCGGCTCGCTGAGCAGCACCACGATCAGCTTGTGCTTGGCGCGCGCCGCCTGAAGCCGATCACGCAGCCACACCTGCTGCACCGCATCGACGCTGCCGACGCAGCCGGTATCGACGGCGAGGATACACAGCGGCACCGGGCCAAAGTCAAACTCCATAAACGGCAGGCGCTGCTGGGTAGCCGAGCGCGCCGGATCGCCGCCCAGCCCATGCAGATTGTAGAAGCTGCGCAGCCCGCCGACCTCCAGCCAGCGCACCCAGCCCCAAGGAAAGCCATAGCGCGCCCAGGGGCCGGTGCGCATGCCGCGCTTCCAGCGGGTGGCGTTGAGATAGTCGTCGCTGGTGGTGGCGGCAGGATAGCCAAAGTTCAGCAGCATGCCCTTGAGATTGTTGTACCAGTCGTGGTTGCCAGGCAGGCCATAGATCAGCGGCGGCACAGCGCCAGGCGGCACACGATCTGGGCGATAGACCGTGCGCTCGTAGTCCATCAGCTCGCCGGCGGGATAGACAATATCAGAGCAGATGATGAGAAAGCCAGGGGTCGGGCTGTCGGCATCGACCAGATCGACGGCCTGCATAAGCACCGGCAGCGTCACATTCGCGCCAAGCTGTGAACGGTCGCCCTCGCCAGGGTCGCCCAGAACAGCGCAGGTGAAGCCTAGCTCGGGTGTGGCGACCGGCTTGATCTGGGCGGCAGCGACCACATCGTCAATCGCCGTAGAGCCGACGATCTGGCGGATGTAGGCGATTCGAATCACATCGGCCAGCTCGCTCTCCTGAACGGGCGGCCAGCCCCAGCGCAGGGCCAGCGTGTACTTGAGGTGCGGGAAGAGCGTGCGCCAGTTAGGCGGGTCGGCCCACGAGAAGCCTGTCACGCCGAGAATGCGCCGCAGCGCAGCAAAGCCGACGTAGTAGAGCGTGACCAGCGCCAGAATCGTGGCCAACACCTCGATCCAGCCGCGCACCGCGTCGATGAGCTGAATATCGCTCTCGAGCACACGCGCCGGGGCGATCACCGCCTCGATCAGCGCCGCCAGAATGCTGGCGGCCAGCAGCAGCACGCTCACCGTCTGCACAGTGACGAAAAAGCCGCCGACATAGCTGGAGTAGGAGCGATCGCCGGAGCTGATGCGCCACCACCACTCGCGCACCAGCGTCAGCCCGCCGCAGATCGCCAGCGTGCCCAGGATGAGCGCGCGCAGGCGCGGGTAGGGCAGCAGCAGCAGCGACAGCAGGGTGGCCAGCGTCGCAACCCACTTCAGCAGCGCCAGCAGCGTGCCGGTGAACAGCATGCGCCGCACCGAGCGCTGAAACCACGGGTTCGGCTCGATCAGAATCACGCCGAGCAGCGCTAAAACTGTAATGCCCAGATATGACTGGGCCGTTCCAGGCAGCCCCCAGCTGACCAGCAGCGACCGCAGCGTTGCAATAACCATACTACTCCCGCTCGTATCTAAACGTCTGGCTCCATTATAGAACAACTGTGGCCCGGCAAAACGAGCGCCCGCAGCGGTGGCTCTGTCGCGGAGGACACAGCCCGTGGTATGATTAAGCACAATTCAGAACCAAAAGGAGTTCGCCATGCCGGTTATGATTAATCTTACAACTGCTGAGCACGGCGGGCGTGTTTCCACCGGCAAGTGCGGCACGCCCGAGTGCGGCGTCAGCTGCAACTGCGGCTGTCCCTACACAGCGATGGAGGATAGTGGGCGCACCGAGTGGATCCACGCCATCGAGGCCCGCTATCCCAACGAGTGGCTTGGCCTCGTCATCCCGCCCGAAGAGGACGAGTACGCACCACAGCGCGCGCTGCTCGTCGTGCACTCAGTCGACGATAACGAGGTGTGGGACGCGATGAACCGCGTCACGCGCAACCAGATTATTCACGTCTACTTCAACGGCCAGATGGACGCGGACGCGCACATGGCGTGGGCCGCTAGCGAACCAGCCACCCCCGGCACACGCTTCGGCGCTGTCTCGCCCTGGGGCGGCGAGGTGATCAGCTTAATCTCGTGAACGAACGCTTACTGCACACACGCTGGCTCGGGCGCAGCGACTACGCAGCCGCCTGGGAGCTGCAGCGCACGCTCGCCGCGCAGCGCGCCGCCGACGCGATACCCGACACACTGCTGCTGCTGGAGCACCCGCCGACCTACACAATCGGCCGCTCAGGCGGTCACGAGCATCTGCTGGTCTCGGCCGAACAGCTGCGCGAGCGCGGCGCAACACTGGTCGAGGTTGATCGCGGCGGCGATATCACCTATCACGGGCCGGGCCAGCTCGTGGGCTATCCCATCCTGCAAATGAAGCAGCACGGCCGTGATCTGCACCAGTACCTGCGCAATCTGGAGCAGGTGCTCATCGATCTGCTGGCCAGCTACGACTTGGCGGCGCGCCGCTTTCCAGGCTACACCGGCGTGTGGGTCGGCGACGAGAAGATCGCGGCCATTGGCGTGCGCGTCAACGCGCGCGGCGTCACCTCGCACGGCTTTGCGCTCAATGTTAGCACCAACCTGGCCGACTTTGCGGCGATTGTGCCCTGCGGCATCAGCGACTATGGCGTCACCTCGCTGGAGCGGCTGCTCGGCCAGCAGCTCGATCTGCGGCAGGTGGCCGACCACGTGGTGCCGCGCTTCGCCGCTGTGTTCAATCTACAGGTAGCCGAGCCACTGGCTTGGAGAGGAGCACTATGACCACGGTTCTTTCGGTCTGGGCGCACCCCGACGATGAGAGCTTCGGCCCGGCGGCGCTGCTGCGCGCCCTCCACGAGGCGAACATCCGCAATGTGATGATCACCGCCACCCACGGCGAGCAGGGCCAGCTCGGCGATCCGCCGCAGGCCACCCGCGCAACGCTGGCCGCGGTGCGCGCCAAGGAGCTGCGCCAAGCCTGCGCGATCATGGGCATCGACCGCCTGGAGCTATGGGACTACGCCGACGGCAGCCTCAAAGATGTTGACGCCAGCGAGCTGCGCGAGCGCATCCTGGCCCTGATCGTCGCGGAGCAGCCTGCGGTCGTCATCACCTTCGGCCCCGATGGCATCTACGGCCACCCCGACCATATGGCGATCAGCGCGGCGACAACGCAGGCGTTCGCGCAGTACATCGCCAACCATGCCCAGGATGTGCCACCACGGCTGTACTACGTTACGCCTAGCCCCGACATGCTTGAGCAGCCAATCGAAAATGATGCCGGTGATCCCAACGCGCCGCCGCCGCTGCCACCAACAGCGCTGATCGACGTGAGCGCCTATGCCGATGCGAAGCTGGCGGCGCTCAAGGCCCACGCCACGCAAAACGGCGACTGGGGCAAAATGCTCAGCGATCCTGAGCGCGGCGACTGGCTCACATGCGTCTATCTGCACCGCGCCTACCCGCCTGTGGCCGCCAACGAGCCACCTGAAACCGAGCTATTTGCATGAAATCGTCTTCTTCTGTGGCCGCCAGCGAGCAGCCGAGCGGCCCGTCGGAGTCGCGCGCCCGCTCCAGCGTGCGCGGCATTGCCATCGCCGCCATGCTGCTGATGGTTGGCAACCTGGCTAGCCGGGTGTTCGGGCTTATGCGTGAGTCGGTCATCGGCGGCACGTTCGCCACCGCCGATGTCAGCCTCTTTGGCGCGCTCAGCGCTGTGCCAACCCAGCTCTACGACTTTCTCGTCGGCGGGCTAGTGAGCGCGGCGCTGGTGCCGGTCTTCAGCGACTACATCGAGGCCGACGACGATGCGAACCTGTGGAGCTTGGTCAACACGGTGCTGACGCTGGTGCTGCTGGCGCTGCTGGTAGTCGGCGGACTGATCGCCCTGGTCGCGCCGTGGATCACGCGCTTTCTGGCCACCGATCTGGTCACGCCCGCCAATCAAACCGTCGCCACAGGCATGCTGCGGCTGATGATCGTGGCCGTCGTGTTTATGGGCCTGTCGGGACTGCTCACGGGCCTGCTGCAAGCCCGCCAGCGCTTCCTGCTGCCAGCCTTCACCACCAGCATCTTCAACGTTGGGCTAATCGTGATCGTGCTGTTTAAGCCGCACGGCAGCGCGCTGGTGCTGGCCGCTGGTATGCTGGCGGGCGCCGTGGCGCAGGTGATCCTGCAGCTGCCAGGGCTGCGCGGTGTGCGCATTCGACCGCAGATCGATCTGCAGCACCCTGGCGTGCGGCGCATTGCACGGCTCTACGCGCCGGTGGCGCTGGGCATTAGCTTCTCGCTGATTGGCACCGCCATCGACCGCCGCCTGGCCTCCAGCAGCATTGTCGGCACGGGGGCCATCGCCTATATGCGCTGGGCCACCACGCTGATCCAGTTTACGCTGGGGATGGTCGCCGCAGCTATCTCGCTGGCGATTCTGCCCACGCTCTCACGGCTCAACTCCGCCAACGATGAGGCGGGCTTCCGGCGCGTGTTCAGCCTCGGCCTGAAGACCGTAGTGCTGCTGATTGTGCCAGCGATGGTGCTGCTGGCGGTGCTCGGCGCAACCGTTATCCGCCTGCTCTTTCAGCATGGTGAGTTCAGCGCGCACGACACGCAGGTCACAGCGCTGGTGCTGCTGGCCTACCTGCCGAGCCTGCTGGCGGCGGCCGTCGATCAGCCGCTGATCTTTGCCTTCTATGCGCGCAAGCACACGCTGCTGCCCAACCTTGTGCAGGGCGTGGCGATCATCGCCTACACAGCGGTGGCGCTGGCCTGCTACCGCATCTGGCACGTCTACGGCCTGGTGCTGGCCAATGTGATTCAGTGGGTCGTTCACGCCGGCGTGATGACGTGGCTGGCCCAGCGCCAGTTTCAGCTGTTCAGCGGCCAGCAGTTTCGCCGCGCCTTCAGCATCATCGCGCTGGCCAGCCTGGCGATGGGCGCGGTCGCCTGGGCCTTGCAGCGCGTGTTCCCCAGCGGCGACAGCATGCTCATCAGCCTGCTGCGCCTGCTGATTGTCGGCGGCAGCGCCAGCCTGGTCTATTTTGGGCTATTATGGCGCTTGCGTCTTGACGCATTCGACTACTTTATGAGCGCCGTGCTGCGGCGGCTCAGAAAGCAGCCATCATCCTAAACGCCACTGTCGGCGTCCGAATCATAAGAACAAGGGGGTTCTATGCTACGCTTGCCACAGATGAAATGCGAGGCCTGCCACAAGGGCGCACCCAAGGTCACCGAGGAGGAGATCGCCAAGCTCATGCCGCAGGTTCCCGCGTGGCAGATCACCGAGGAGAATGGCATCAAGCGCCTTGAGCGCACCTTCGCGTTCGACGACTTCGTCAGCGCGCTGGACTTCACCAACCGCGTCGGCGCGATCGCCGAGGAGGAGGGCCACCACCCGGTGCTCATCACCACCTGGGGCAAGGTGACGGTGCTCTGGTGGACGCACAAGATCGACGGCATCCACCAGAACGACTTTATCATGGCCGCCAAGACCGACGCGCTGCTGGGCTAGCTTACCCACACCAGAGCGCCCCCGCATAGTCTGCGGGGGCGCTCCAGTTTTAGTCGTTTTAGTCATGTGCAGGCGCACGGCGCTCAGCGATCATCTTGATGCCGTAGCGCGGGCGCAGCGTCACCAGCGGCTGAAGCTGAATTGGGTGGCCGGGCACCAGCCGCAGGAGCCAGCGCTGTCCGAGCGTCGCCAGCAGCAGCACGCCCTCCATCCAGGCAAACTGCTCACCGATGCACACGCGCGAGCCAGCGCCAAAGGGATAAAACGAAAACTTTGGGCGCTGCGCCTGCGCCGCTGGCGTCCAGCGCTCAGGGTCGAAGCGAAATGGCTCAGGGAACCAGCGCTCGTCGTGGTGCGTGGCAAACTGGCTCATCAGCACCACCGCGTTGGCGGGCAGCGTGTAGCCGCGCACCGTGTACGGCTCGCTCGCCTGGCGCGACACGATCCAGGCTGGCGGATACATGCGCAGCGCCTCGCTCAGCACCATGCGCGTGTAGGGCAGCTGCGCGTAGTCCTCTGGCGTTGGGATGCGGCCAGCGAGCACGCGATCTAGCTCGGCGTAGAAGCGCTCGGCGACCGCCGGGTTCTGCGCCAGCAGATAGAACGTCCAGGTCAGCGCGTTGGCGGTGGTCTCGTGGCCAGCGAGGAACAGCGTCATGGCCTCGTCGCGCACCTGCTCGTCGGTCATGCGTGCGCCATTATCCTCATCGTCCTGAGCCATAATCAGCATCGAGAGCAGATCGCCGTGATCGCGGCCGGACTGGCGGCGCTCGTTGATAATGCGGTAGATCAGCGCATCGAGGCGATCGCGCTCGCGCATAAAGCGCCGGTTGCGCGGCGTGGGCACGGCGTTAATCAGATCAGCGAACGGCAGGATCAGCCGATCAAAGGCCCCGACCAGCACATCCATGGCCGAGCCGATGTCGTCAGCGTCGTTCTCCACATCGGCATCGAACAGGGTCTTAGCCACAATCGCCAGCGTCAGGGCCATCATCTCGTGATGCAGCTCCAGGGCTGCGCCGGGCTGCCAGCGCTCGCGGACGCGCACAGCGTAGTCGATCATCGTCTGCGCGTAGCCCATGATCCGCTGGCGATGAAAGGCCGGCTGGATCAGGCGGCGCTGGCGCAGATGAAATGCACCGTCGCTGGTCAGCAGGCCCTGACCGAGCACAACTTTGGCGCGCAGAAACGCGGGACTCTTACGAAACACGCGCTGGTGTGTCACCAGCACATCGCAAATATCATCGGGGTGGTTCAGCACCACCGTCGTCCGATCGCCAGAGGGAAAGCTCGCCACATCGCCGTAGCGCTGCGTGAGATCGTAGATATAGCGCAGCGGATTGCGGCGGAACAACAGAAACTGCTGCCCAGGATAGCGGCGGGGCGGCCCAGGTGGAAAAACAGTGGTCATCGGAGTCTCCTTCGTCTAGCGACCACAAACACAGCCAGCATATGCGCTCGATGGTGAGCGCTTCATGATACAATAGCGCCGGATAGCAACACACCCCACTTGGAGGTACCCACCATGCTGATTGTTCTTAAGCTCATACTTTTTCTCTTGCTGATCGTGGGCGTTGTGGTGATCGCCCAGCAGCTCACCGCCGCTGCACGGGGCAAATCACTGCCAGTTGCGGTAGCGCCAGCCAGCGCCGAGACAGATACGGATGAGGAAAGCGCCTGATGACCTCGGTAATTCTCCATCTGTCCGATCTGCATGCCGGGCCGCCGTTTAATCCCGAGAAAGCACGGCAGGTGCTCGAAGAGGCGTGGCGCATCAAGCCGGACATCACGGTGCTCTCCGGCGATTTCGTCCAGCGCGCTGTGATGCGCGAGCAGTGGATGACCATCCGTCGCTTCATCAACGAGCTGCCCGAGCCACGCCTCGCCGTGATGGGCAACCACGATGTGCCGCTCTACAACCCGCTCGAGCGCTTCCTGGCCCCGACCAAGTACTTTCGCCGCTTCATCTCGCCGGATACGACGCCAACCTGGAGCAACGCCGATCTCGTGCTCGTTGGGGTCAACACCGCCCGCTCCTTTACCAAGGACGGCGGCCGCCTGACCGATGCGCAGATCGCCGACATGGAGCGGCGGCTAGCCAGCTTTCCCAGCCATCTGTGTAAGATCGTGGTCATGCACCACCATCCGGTGCAGCCGCCTGGCGAGACGCGCGCGGTGATCGAAAATGCTGCTGCCGCCCGCGAGGCCTTTGATCGCGCCGGCGTTGAGCTGGTCTTGTGTGGACACACCCATGCATCGTATATTGGCAACACGCTTGAGTTCGACCCCAACCTGCGCCAGGGCACAGTGATTGTGCAGGCGGGCACGGCGACATCGCGGCGTGGGCGGCGCTGGTACCGCGGCAAAAATGCCTTCAATGTGCTGGCAATCGAGGATCGACGGCTGATCATCACCCAACATCTGTTTTTAGAGGATGCTGGGCGCTTTATGCCAGTCAGTCAGCACCGCTTCCCACGCCGCTCGGCTGGCGTCTATGCGCTGCCAACCGCCGAGCGCGCCGAGCAGGTCGTCGACAACGAAACAGCGCCGGAAGCGCCAGAGCTGGCGCTGCCAGCCAGTCGCTAGCAACGCTACTGTGAGGTTGGAATCTGGATACCGTTGGATGCGATGAACCACTGGTCGTCGATCTTCTTAAGCTCAACGAGCTGCGAGATCGGCTCTTCGACCGCGCGACCGTCCAGCGCGCTTGCAGCCAGCACGCCGGACATGGCCACATACGCCGTCTGGCCATCGTTGCTGCTGAGCACATACTCGGGGCTGCGGTACTCGACCGCTTGAACCTGGGACATCGCTTGGCGCAGCTGCCAGCCAGCATTCTGACGGGCATCGGGGGTGAGCAATGCTAGCATCTGCTCAACATCGCGCTGCTCTGTGGCGGATACAAACGCTTTGACACGCTCAACTGGCGCTTGATCCTGCGTTTGGTCCGCTGAACCGCCACAGGCACCGAGCACAACCAACCAAATCAGAATGAGGAATCGTGTCCGCATGGTTCCTCCAGCATACGCGCATACGAAGGTAGTACTGTACTGGGAGGGCATTATAGCATGAGCCGTCGTTTGTTTCTGCTTTGCGCTGTGGTCACGCTGCTAGCTGTTCCGCTACAGACACGCGCCCAGTCAGCGCCTGCGCTAGCCCCCAACGACCCACGCGCCGAGCAGCAGTGGGCCATCAGTAAGATCGGCCTTGAGTGCGCCTGGCAGCACACCCAGGGCAGCCCTGATGTCACGGTTGCGGTGATCGACTCAGGCGTCGATCCCACGCATCCAGATCTTGTAGCCGCCCTGCGCGACGACGGCTACAACGCCGTCGACAACACCAACGATCCAACCGACACCAACGGCCACGGCACGCACGTCGCCGGCATCATCGCCGCCACGATCAACAATGGCGAGGGCGTGGCTGGCGTCGCTGGCGGCGGCACGCGCATCCTGCCCATTCGCGTGATGGCCGCCGATGGCAGCGGCAGCAACGCCGACATTGTCGCAGGCATCGAGTACGCCATCGAGAAGCGGGTGCAGGTCATCAATATGAGCCTCGGCTCGCTGCTGCCGCTCGACAGCGATGATATTGTCGCCGCCATCCGCCGCGCCCACGATGCCGGCATCCTGGTAGTGGTCGCTGCCGGGAACTCGTATGTGCCGCTGCCAAACTTCGCCTTTGGCATCGACCAGTACGCGCTGGTCGTCGCCGCCACCGATGACGGCGATCACAAGACGGACTTTTCCAACTATGGTCCGTGGGTGGCGGTCTCGGCCCCTGGCGATGGCATTCTGTCAACCATGCCCACCTATGATGTCTACCTCACAAGCATGCTGCCGCCGGAGGAGCGCTTCAACAAAAACTACGACTTTATGAGCGGCACCTCGCAGGCCACACCGATTGTCTCTGGCGTGGCCGCCCTGCTCTTCGCCGCGCATCCGGACTGGACCGCCGAACAGGTGAAGGCCGAGATCCAGCGCACCGCCACCGATATCAGCGCGCTTAATCCAGCCAAGCGCTTTGGCCCCATCACCTACTTCGATCCGAACAATCTAGGCGCTGGGCGGATCAACGCCTGCGACGCGCTCGGTGGCCCCATCAGTAGCTCGGTCATCGGGGCGGCGGGCGGCTTCCCCCTCTGGCCGGTGCTGCTGGTTGGCGCGGGCGTGCTCGTGCTGGCAGTGGCACTGGTCTTGCTTCGCCGTCGCAGAGCGGTGCCGCCCCTAGCGAACCCTAGCGGCCTGCCGCCACAGGCTATGGGCCAGCCGTTCGCGCCGCCGCCCCAGCAAGCGTATCAGCCGCAGCCCAGCCCGCCTGGGGCCACGCCGCCGTACCAGCCAGCGCCAGGGCCGCGCGTGCCATCGCAGCCAATCGGCACCCATCCAGCCGCGCCAGCGAGCGGCGCGCCAGCAGCGGCTCAGCCCGCCTGGGGCAAGCTCACGGTCGTTGAGGGGCCAGAGCAAGGTCGCTTCTTCCTGCTGCGCGGAGCCATGCTCGTGCTGGGCCGCGATCCGAGCACCGCCATTGTCATCGGCGACCCGACGGTCTCACGACAGCACCTGCAGATCACCCGGCAGGGTCAGGAGACGCTGGTGGAAGATCTGGGCAGCGCGCATGGCACATATCTGAATGGCAACCAGCTGCGCGCCCCACGCGCACTGCGCAACAACGACATGATTCGGGTTGGCACAACAACACTTAGGTATGAAGGATGACCACAACACTGACACTGATCATCGCCCTACTCATTATGCTGCTCGGGCTGTTCGGCAGCATCCTGCCGCTCATCCCTGGTCCGCCGATCGTCTGGCTCGGCGCGCTCTTCTATGGCTGGAGCACCGACTTCCAGACGATCGGCTGGGGCACGCTGCTGCTGCTCGGCGTCATCGGCGTCGCAGCAGCCACCAGCGACATCTGGATGGGGGCGCTTGGCAATCGCAGCAGCGGCGAGTCGCTGCTCACCACCGTGCTCAGCCTCATCGGCGGGATCATCGGGCTGTTTCTCTTTGCGCTGCCGGGCATGCTGATCGGCTCGATCATCGGCGTGCTGCTGCCGAACTGGCGGCGCTGGCGCGAGCAGGGCTATATCTTCAACGTGTCATGGCGCGTCGTTAAAAGCTGGGTGGTGGGCACGCTCGTGCAAACTGGGCTGAGCCTGGCCATGATCGCAATTTTTGTACTCCGCCTCGTAAGCGCCTAGCGCGGCCAGCGCAGCGCCAGCAATCAACCAGCGTATGGCCAGGTGGGCAACCATGGCAATGCAGCAACCAAGCCAGCAGCATCCACGTATCACTCAAGCCCTAGTTGGCGACTCTGGAACTCTGTGGTATGCTCACCGCGAACAACAACTCGACTCAGAATCTGCGTGCAATGCCGCAACCTGCCGCTGCTGAATCAGCGGCTTTTCCATGTGCGATACATCATTGTTCAGCCCAATATCTGTTTGCCTAATTGGGGTTGTGCAGAAAGGACCTTGCATGAATATCAAGCACCTGTTGTTTGGCAAACCATTCCCAACCAGCAGTGCGCATCACGAGCGCCTCGATAAGATTCGTGGGTTGGCCGTGTTTGCCTCAGACCCAATCAGCTCCAACGCCTACGCCACCGAGGCGATCATGCGCGTGCTGATTGCCTTAGGTGCTGCTGCGCTCAGCTTCACCTTGCCCATCGCGGCGATGATCGCCCTGCTGGTGCTGATGGTGGTGCTCAGCTACAATCAGACCATCAAGCACTATCCGATGGGCGGTGGTGCCTATATGGTCAGCAAAGATAACCTTGGCCGGGGCGCGTCGTGGCTCGCCGGGGCCGCTATTCTTAGCGACTATATCTTGACCGTGGCGGTGTCGGTGTCGGCTGGTGTGAAGGCGATCTCATCGGCCTTCCCAGAGCAGCCGGCGCTGCACGAGCACCGCGTGCTCATCGGCGTTGGCATTATCATTATTTTGACCTGGCTCAACCTGCGCGGCGTGCGCGAGAGCGGCACGATCTTCGCCATCCCCACCTATGCCTTTGTTGGCGGCGTGCTGCTGGTGATCGCCATCGGCCTTATTCGCCACTTCGGCATCCTCGGCTCGCCGCTGCCGCCGCGCATCGACACGGTCAAGGAGCACGGCGTCACCGGCTTTGAGTACGTCTTCTTGCTCTTCCGCGCCTTCGCTGGCGGATGTACAGCCTTGACTGGTATCGAGGCGATCAGCGATGGCGTGCAGGCGTTTCGCCATCCCGCACCGCGCAACGCCATCATCACGATGCGTGCAATGGCGATCATGGCCATGTCGCTGTTTATCGGCATCAGCTTCCTGGCCACGCACACCAACATCAGTGAGCAAAGCCTGCTGGCCGAGGGCACCGAGAGCGTGCTCTCGCAGATGACGCGCATCGTCACTAACGGTGTGCCCGGCGGCGGCGTGCTCTACTTCTGGGTGCAGACCACCACCACGCTGATTTTGATCCTGGCCGCCAACACCGCCTACGCTGATTTCCCGCGTATCGCCGCCTTTCTGGCGCAGGATGGCTTCCTGCCACGCTGGATGTCGCGGCTCGGCGGCCGCCTGGTCTACAGCGCTGGCATCACGTCGCTGGCGATCATGGCGAGCCTGCTGCTGGCGATCTTCGGCGGCGAGGAGCAGAACCTGCTGCCGCTGTATGCGATCGGCGTGTTCCTCAGCTTCACGCTCTCGCAGGCCGGCATGATCGTGATGTGGGGCAAAGTTGCCAAGCTCAAGCCTGGCGAGGAGCTAAAGACGCAGGTCACCACCCTGCACCATGAGCCGGACTATCACATCAAGCGCATCCCGTCGATCATCGGCGTGGTGATGACCTTCCTGGTGCTGATTATTCTCGCCGTCACCAAGTTCCGCGAGGGTGCCTGGATTGTGCTGGCAGCGCTGCCGCTGATCATCCTGCTCTTCCACATCATCCGCAAGCACTATGACCATGTGGCGCATAACCTGCGCCTGAGCGGCCTGGAGCCAGCGGCGCTGCGCGATCCGGCCGATGTGGCGATTGTGCCCATCGGCGGCGTGCACCGCGCCTCGCTGCGCGCGATCAAGTATGCGATTAAGTTTTCCGATGATGTGCGCGTGGTGCAGGTCGTCGGCAGCCAAGAGGAAGAGGACATCTCACGGCAGCGCTGGGAGCAGTGGCAGAATGTTGTGCCGAGCGCGAAGCTAGTGTTCCTGCACACCGACTTCCGCGATTTCTTGCGCCCGCTCGTTGACTATATCTACAGCGTGAATCACGACGAGTACCCTGGCCAGCTGATCACCGTCGTGGTGCCCGAATTTGTGCCGGACTCGAAGATCGCCAACCTGCTGCATAACCAGACAGCGACCATGCTGCGGCTGATGCTGCGCGGCTATGAGGATGTCGTCGTGATCGACGTGCCCTACCACCTGCGCAAGGATCAGGGCGAGCACAGCGATACCTTACCCGAGCCAGCTTCAGCCACAAAGTAGCGGTTGAGCAAAAATGGAGCGTGCGGCGCGATCAGGGCATGATCGCGCCGCACTGCTCGCGCAGAGCGCGCACACAGCATTTGACAAAGTAAGCATTTATCCGTATAATCCCCTGGCGTTCGTAACCAAACCACTAGCCCAGGTGGCGGAATTGGCAGACGCGCTAGGTTGAGGGCCTAGTGACCGTTATAGGTCGTGTGGGTTCAAGTCCCACCCTGGGCACCAGGGCGATTAGCTCAGTTGGTAGAGCGTCTCGTTTACACCGAGAATGTCGGGGGTTCGAGTCCCTCATCGCCCACCAGTATGACACGTGCCACTTTAGCTCAGTTGGTAGAGCATGCGACTGAAAATCGCAGGGTCCCCGGTTCGAGTCCGGGAGGTGGCACCAGCAAGCAAGTCTGACACACTGTCAGGCTTGTTTCATTTTAGCCAACTGCCCGCGCTTCCTCCGGCTGCGCCTGCTCCTCGGCAGCGAGAATCAAGCGCCGTCGCTCTTGCAGGTAGAGCGCGATTGGGCGGTCACCTGGAATAAAGCGCTCGCCAACGTCAAGGTCGGCCTTCTTCGGGCGCTGGCTCACGATGATCTCCTCATCCTCGTGCAGCACGTAGCGATTGAACACGTTGCCGACAAAGGCAAACGCCCGCCCCAGTTTGGGATGCGTCACCATGCGCTGGTAGTAGCGCACATACAGCTGCGTGTGCTCGTCGTCAATCGGCGCGGCGATCAGCATCTGCGCCATTTTATCGCCGATCATAAGCTGCCAAACATTCGGGAACTGAAGCCGCAGGTCTGGCGGGCGCTGCGGCGGCGGCAGCTGGGTGGGCTTTACCGCCGGCAAGCCAACATCGGGCTGATTGCTCACCCATACGAAGATTTTGTCATCCTCCAGCACCGTGTATGGCCCATTGACCAGCGTCAGCCCGCCGCGCCCAATCGTCTTGGCATGCACAAACGGCAGGTGCGACACATCAAGCACACCCTGAATCGCGCGCGTGTAGTGTGTATCCCAGGTCGTCTGAAACGTATCGTAGATGTAGCCATCCACCTCTTTGAATAGATCGACGGGCAGCGGCGGGTACTCCGCCCGTGGCGCGCCGCTCCAGACCCACACAAAGCCATACGCCTCGCGGGCCGGATACGTCCAGCACTGAAAGATCTTCGGCTTCGGTCCATTGCGTCCATTGGCCGGCACGAGCTGGCAAGCGCCGCTGCGATCATACTGAAAGCCGTGGAAATGACACTGGATGTTGCCATCAACGATCTTGCCAGGGCTAAGCTTGGCTAGCCGATGCGGACACAGATCACGCATCACGGCGATCTCGCCGCGTGAGTCGCGCCAGAACACCAGATCTTCGCCAAAGCGCTTGAACGCAACCGGCTTGCCCGCTGGCACCTCGCGCGACTCCAGCAGTGCATACCATTTGTTTGGAATCATTGTTGTGCTCCTTTTCAATCACTACCTACAAATTGGTAGGTTCGATGAATAAAAAAAGAGATCGACGCTAGCGTGCCAGCAAGCCATGCAGCAGCACATCGATCAGCTCATAGGCCATGGACGAGCGACTCTGCTCTAGCGCGTACTCTGGCACTGCATGCAGCGCCTCAAGCATACCTAGCAGTCCGCCGGCCACGAGACCTGCATTGTTGAGCTGCACTTCGCCGCGCTGCTGCGCCTGAATCAGCGTCAGCTCCAGTGGCTCGATCATCGCAGCGTAGGAGAGCTGCTCAAGACGCTGGGCGTGCTCAGTGGCAATTGACGGCATATCGGCGTGGACCATGCGCAGCAGATCAAGTGGCGGCTGACTGAGCAGCCAGTCGGCGGCGGCGCACAGCTGGGCATAGATCGTCGGCTCTGCGGCGCTCAGCGCTTGTAGCAGGCCGCTGCGGTGGCGCTCGAGCATGCGCTCGGTCACTTCGATGAATAGCGCCTCCTTGCCGCCGGGGATGTGATGATAGAGCGAGGCGTGGCGAATGCCAACCTCTGCGGCGATATCGCGCAGCGTCACCGTCGCATAGCCCTTCTGGGCAAACAGCCGCTCCGCTGCGGCCAGCACGCGCTCACGCGCCTCTGTGTTGGTTGGATGCTCAGTCATCGTTTAAACCTACCAAATGTTTGGTCAAAGCATAGCACGAGTTTAATCCACGCGCAAACCTGTGCTTATGAAAACCGCAGCGAGTAGTCCACTACGCGAGGCGGCGGAACATCAGCAGCGCGGTGTGATCCGGTGGACACGCTCCTAGGGCATAAGATCATGCGCCTGTATTCGCTCTCTCCTATGATCAGCGAACCGCCAGCGCACGGCGGCGCAGTGCAGGCGCTTTCCGTGCGCTGGCCCGGCGTCATCGCACGCGGCTATGGCGTTGGCGTTGGGGTCGAGACGGGCGGCGCAATCTCCCACTGCTCCGTGGCGATATTCACCGTGGCGGCCCGATGATCCGCGACCGT
>JABXJS010000001.1 GCA_013538855.1 Herpetosiphonaceae bacterium | reverse complement strand
GTTGATGCCGTAACGGCCATCTACGGCATGGTTCGGGCTATCCCGCTCGCACCGTACCGACCCTACACGCCACCCGAGCCAATCCTGTGATCTACTGGGGCTAGTAACTGTTTGTAGGTGCTCAAGTGCGGTGTTGAATGCGCGCAGCGCCTCGTCGTACTGGCCTGCTTGTAAGTTGACATAGCCCAGGCGCTCGTACAGCTCCACCTGTAGCTCGGCGGCTGGCTGCTTGATCTCCTGCAGCAGCTCAATGGCCGTTTGATAGTGGGTGCTGGCTTCTTTGTTGGCATAGCTGTCCTGGGCTTTCTTGCCCGCCTCGGTGTAGTAGTGAATGGCGTACACCCAGTCCTCGGCCCGCGCATAGTGCCGCGCCAGCACCGCCAGCACCTCTTCGAGTTGGTCGTGGTAGACCTCCTCGATCCGCTGCGCCACACGGCGATGCAGCTCACGCCGTCGCGCATAGAGAATGCTCTCGTAGGCGACATCGCGGGTCAGCGTGTGTTTGAAGAGGTATGCTAGCTCCGTGGCGATCTGATCTGGCAGCACAAGATCGGTGCTGATCAGGCGATGCAGGTGGCCGGTGAGGTCATCGACGTGGGTGATGCCGCTGAGAATAGTGTACTGGAAGCGTCGTCCAACCACCGAGGCGATCTGTAGCGTCTCGCGATAGCGCGCCTCCAGCCGATCAAGGCGCGCGGTGATCACGCCCTCGATCGTGGTCGGCAGCGCCTCAAGATCGCCCTGTAGCTCCCATTGGCCGTTTGTGCGCACCAAGATCTGCTGATCAAGCAGGGTGCGGATCATCTCCTCAATAAAGAATGGGTTGCCCTGCGGGTTGAAGAACTGCTCATCGCCCTGCTGCCAGCGCTCCAGCAGCGTTGTTGGCACCGAGCCGTTGAGCAGGCTGCTGGCTAGCTCAACCCGTGCGGTCTCATCAAGCTCGTTGAGATGGAAGGCATTGGTTTTGGCCGTCCAGCGCTCGCTCAGCTCTTGCTCCGGACGGTAGGCTACGATCAGCAGCAGCGGGGCGTGCTGCACACTGCGCACAAGGCGATCAATCACCTCCTGCGAGGAGGCGTCGATCCAGTGCACATCATCCCAGAGAATAACCGTTGGGGTTTGTTTCGCACTGGCGACGATCAGCGCCTCGACGAGGTCAATGGTGCGTTGGTGGCGCTGCTCCGGCGTGAGCGCACTCGTTAGATCACTATCTGGCAGCGGCAGGCGCAGCACATCGCTGAGCAGCGGGCCAAAGCGCGCTAGCTCTGGAGTCAGTTGCTCGATGCGCCTGTACACCTGCTGCATTTGCTCACTGCTGCTCTGGGCGGTGCGAATGCGCAGCATCTGCTGCAGCAGGTCGCGGGCCGACGCGAAGGGCGTGGTCTGCTCATAGAACTGACACTCCACCGTGATCGGTGTAAATGGCGGAATATTGACGCTGCTATCAAATGAGTGCAGCGTTAGCCACTGGAGCGCCTCTTCGATCAGGCGTGATTTGCCAATGCCGGCCTCGCCACTAATGGCGATAGCCTGGCCGTTGCCGCGCAGCGCTGTGCTAGCGACATCTTTGATCGCTTGAATCTCACTGTCGCGTCCAACCAGCGGCGCACGTGAAAACTCGCGGCGCACGTTGTAGGTACGTATGATGCGCGCTGGCTCGATCATTTCACGCTTGCCCTTGAGTTGGAGCGGAGGCAGAGTCTCAAACTCAAAGTCGGTGCTGCTGGTGCGGCGCAGCATCGGGCCAATTAAGATGTCGCCTGGCGGTGTCTGGCTCATCAGGCGGGCGGCGATATTGACGGTGTCGCCCATCACCGTATACTCACGCCGCTGGGTGCCGCCAACGAGGCCGGCGAACACATGGCCCTGGTTGATGCCAATTTTTTGATCAAGCAGCGGCAGCGCAGTGCTGTGCTGATAAAGCTGAACGTTGATCTCGTTGATCGCCTCTTGCATGGTCAGGCCCGCCCGCAGCGCTAGCTCGGCGTCGTTTTCGTGGGCGATTGGTGCGCCGAAAATCGCCAGCAGCTTGTCGCCGTCAGGTGCGAGATCGAGCTTGTTGATCACGCCGCCGTAGTGGTTGATCACCATCTGCATGCGCGTGTAGTACAGGTTCAGCAGCTCGGTGATTTGGGCTGTGTCGCCGCTGAGCTGTTTGATGATTTGGCTGAAGGGGGCAATGTGTGCGAATAGCACCGCCACGAGCCGTAGACCGCCGGTGGCCAGCTCGTCGGCCTCGATCAGCTGGCGCTCGGTCAGATTTTGCGGTAGAAAGAGCCGCAGCGCTGCATAGACCGCCACCATCTGCATGAGCTCGTGCCGATCATTGGTATCTGGTGGAAATTCCAGTTGGCCTGGTGTGATCGTCGGCGGTGCGATATTCACCGGCTCTAGCACACAAAACTCGTGCCCTTCATCGCGCACCAGCGTGCCATCGATCAATGCGATGGTCTCTTGTGAGACCACCACCTCGCCAGGTCGCGCCACTTCCTGTGCCCGCGCCACTTTATTGACGTCATCGCCGATCAGTACAAGCTCCTGATGCTGCTGATCGCCGAGCATGGCCACAAAGGCATCGCCGCTGTGCACGCCGATGCGCATGCTGAGCTGAAATTGGCCCAGGCGTGTATCGACCGTGCCGACCGACTGCATCTCGTGCTGCATCATCTGTGCCGCACCAACGGCCCACTCGGCATGGTGCGCGCCAAGGATCTCGGCGTCGAAGAAGGCTGTTAGCGCGTCGCCATTAAATTTGATCAGATCGCCACCATAGCGTGCGACCTGCTCGGTGAGCGCGGCAAACAGCCGGTTGACCACCCGCGTGATCTCTTCCGAGCCTTCTTTGCCTAGGCTGGCCAGGTGCTCTGAGAGCGCCGTAAAGCCGGATAGATCAGCAAAGAGCAGCGATCCTTGGCGCAGTGACCCATGCACCAGACCTGGCTGAGGATTGGCGAGATGAAAGCGCACAACAGCTGTGGGCACAAAGCGGCTGATCGCGATGATGCGCTCGTGGAGCCAGCTTGTGATCATGCGCAAGGTTGACTCGCTCGGCTGGTTGATGGCGGCGCTATACAGCTCCGGCGGTAGGCTCGCCTGGAGTAGATTATGTTCATCAGGAGCAAAGTGTGTCATGCGAATCCTTCGAGTACTAGTGCAAGAGATAGCCTGCTAAGATCAGGGTGGGCAATCTTAGCGCGGCTCTGCTTCGGCTACCTTGGCCACTCTCTCATGACGATACGCTCAGGGGGAGACTTTCTCTAGCATAGCTGACTTATAGCTGACTGATGTTTTGCTAGATGCTATCAGTTTTATTATAATTTGTCCGTCAATCACACGATAGCGGCAGCTCAGGTGTGCACTTAGCAGTTTTCTTAATTACTTTTTTACAAAATAATGGTGACCAATTGGCTGCTAGCAAGCCTAGAAGCATTCTACATCGGCAGTGAGTGCTACTACGTGCATTGTACTCGATAAATACACAATGTTTTCTAGCATATGTAACTTTTTGCTCGCCATGCTCAATGGATTGAGACAGATGTGAATAAATCCTCTATGTCGCAACATCAACCGCCCATCGCAGTCGTTATTCCTTCGCTTGATGGTGAAATCACTGCGCTACGTCAATCAATCGCCCGCCAGACGTGGCAGCCGACGGAGCTTGAGGTCGCTATTGCTGTCCGGCCCAATGGGCGCGCGCGCAATGTTGCGACAGCGCGCACGTCTGCTCCCTACATTGTGTTCATTGATGATGATGCTGTGCTGGCCAACGCTGATGCGCTTGAGCAGCTCGTCCGCCCGCTGATGGACGATAGCTCGATTGGCGTGACTGGCGCAGCGAAGCGCATTCCGCCTGATGCTGGCTGGTGGCAGCGCTGGGTCGCCCGCGAGATTCCGCGCATCGAGCACGCGGTGGTCGATCAGCCGCTTGAGTCCAATCCCGATCCACCTTCGTTCTACTGTGAGCTTACCACCACGTGCTGTGCAATGCGCCGCGCGGTTTACGATCAAGTCGGCGGATTCAACAATGAGCTGGTTCGCGGTGTCGATACAGAGTTTTTTACCCGTGTGCGGCGGGCTGGCTATCGCTTTATCTTAGTGCCGCATACCTGGACGTGGCATCCAGCGCCAGGCTCGCTGTGGAAGCTGCTGCGCAAGCACTGGCTGTACGGTGTTGGCCATGCCCAAGAGGTTCGCCGTGATCCGCAGCGCGCCCGCGGCCGCTTTCTGCGCACGCCGCTGCACGCAGCGCTCTATGTGGCCATGCGCACGGCGATTCTGCCACTCAATGTGTTTATTCCCTTTTCGTTTGCTGCACCGTCGTGGCGGCCTGGCTTCAAGCCGCTGAAGGCGCTAACCAGCTATGTTGGCGCGCTCGGCTATGTGTGGGGCTGGTATCGCGCGGCCTAGACTGCGCTGAAGTATTCATGGAAACACCTGATATACTTGAGCGAACCGCTCAGCTTGAGCGCGCAGCGCGTCATCTGCACACAACTGCCGCCCACGTTCGAGACCGCGAGATTCCGCGCGCCTGTGCGCACACGTCTGCGGCCCAGGGCCACATACACCAGGCCGAAGAGCTGCTGGCAGAGCTAGCGAAGCTTCACGCAGCGCAAGGTGCGGTTTAGCTACACGGTTGTAGATGCTGTTGTTTGAGGAAGGCGGCTGGTTTTTCGATGCATATTTTGTTTGATCTGCGCACGGTCGATGACCACTTCCCGGGCATCTCGCGCTATGCCTACGAGATGGCCTGCGCGCTGAATCAGCTACCGCAAGCCCCGCGGCTCACGACGCTGCTCATGAAGTCGGCGCGCTCTGGCTTTGACTTGGAGGTGCTGCGGCGGAACACACACATGGTGCTGATGGACACCGCTGTGTTCGGTGTTGCCCAGCATGCCGTTGTGCCATGGATTGCCCAGCGGGCGCAGGTCGATGTGGCCCTATTTCCCTACTATATTCGACCAGCGTGGATGCCATGTCCAAGCGTTACCGCCATTCACGACACCATCTCATGGCGCGTTCCAGAGCTGTTTTCACGCCAGAAGCGCTGGCAGATTCGCCTGCTGCACCATCTGGCGATCGCTGGCTCGGCCCATGTCACCACCTTGTCGCACTCTTCGGCAGCAGATTTGGCGCAGTTCTACAGCATGGCTCCCGAGCGCATCACCGTCACCTCAGTTGGGGTAAGTGCAGACTTTTATCCGCGCTCTGCTGCGGAGGTCAATGCGCTGCGCGAGCGCTACGGTCTGCCTGCGCGCTATATCGTCTACCTGGCCTCAGATAAGCCGCACAAGAATATTCCCTTTTTGCTTGAGGCATGGGCCGCAGCGCAGACAGAGGATGTTGTGCTTGTGCTCGCTGGGCGCTGGTTTAACGAGCGCACCGCTCAGCTGCTCAACCAGTCAACGCTCCAGCAGCGCGTTATGCGGATGGCGGATGTGCCAGAGGCTGATCTGCCCACGCTCTACAGCGGTGCGCTGGCGCTGGCGTTTCCCTCGCGCTATGAGGGCTTTGGGCTGCCGCCGCTAGAGGCGCTTGCCTGCGGCACCCCGGTGCTGGCTGCCAATACCTCGTCGTTGCCCGAGGCAGTTGGTACCGCCGGCGTGCTGCTGCCGCTTGAGCTGCCAGCGTGGCAGGCGGCTTTGACGCGCATCTGTCGCGATGCAGCATGGCGTACCACGCTCGCCGCCCACACCCAGGCCCAGGCGGCGCGCTTTTCATGGCGCTCTGCGGCCGAGCGGCTGTATGCGGCACTGGAGCAGGTCCAGCGGCGCTGATATGCTACTCGAGCACGACCTCGGAGACGCCGGCGTTGCTCAGGTCGCGGCTGACGATGCGCCACGCGGTGTAGCGCTGCAGGTAGCGTAGGGTGGTCCAGATGAACGCCCGATGCGAGACAATCGCCACGCGACTGCTGGGTAGCCAAGTTTGGCTGAGCGCTGTCCACACATTGACGGCGCGTCGCCGTGCGGTCCACCACGTCTCGCCATGATGGGGCAACGTGGGCCAGAGCTGCTGTAGATAGCCGCGGATGTAGAGCGAGCGTAGGCTGCGCGAGCGCTGCTTGCGCAACACTGCGGGCACAAGCGGAATAATTTCGTGCAGCTCGGTCACTACCTGCACTGGTAGCTCGGTGCTGGCGGCGATAATCTTGGCGGTATGGAAGGCGCGTGGAAACGGGCTCGAGTAGAGCAGATTGAGGCCATACTCCTTGAGCTGCATGCCAACCGACTGCGCCTGCTCGATGCCCAGCTCAGTCAGCGCCGAGTCGCGTGACTCGCTGAGCAATGTGCGAAACTCATCGACAAACAAACGCCGCTGGAGATCGGCGGCATTCTCATGCGACTGGCCGTGACGAATAAAATAGACGCGCATTCTTCCTCCTCGCTGCGAACAGCGGCTGTTTGAGCTAGCCTACCGCATACCCCAGGAATGCCAAGAGTGTAAAGCGCAGCGTTTTTCCCGCGCAACAGGCGATCAAGTACTTCCAGTATGGCATGCGCAACATGCCTGCCGCCATGCCTGCGATGTCCATCAGCGGGTTAGGGATGGCCGCAAAAAAGCATACTGCCCACGGCCCAAACCGCTCCACCTGCTGGCGAATTGACTGAAAGCGCTGCTGTTGATTGAGGATCGTGTGGCCCTCGCGACCTACAATATAGCCAGTGGTTTCGCCTAAGCCGGCCCCAACCCCGCTGAGGAGACCAACGAGCCAGGGATTTAAGCTGCGTCCTGCTGCTAGGGCAGTCATAAAGGCTGGTGCAGGAATAATTACGGTGGCGTTGCCAAGCAGCGCGAGACCAAACACGCCTAGATAGCCGTAGCTGCCAAGTGCACTAAAATCTAGCTGCAGCAGGGCGACGCTGATCAGCAGCATCAGCACAATCATAACGATGGCCCGTTTCCGTGAGCGTGGCGCTGGTGGTGCTGTAGGGCTTGAAGGGTCGGCTGTCATCGCAGTGCCCCAATGCTAAACAACGCTCACGCACTCTCTGAAAAAGCTGCGTGAGCGTTGAAAAACCTGTAGTCTGATGAAAACTAGAGTAGTTCCTGCATGAGGTTGTTGAAGGCTTCGCGCGAGGGGCGCAGCTTCGACTCAGGCAGACTGACTAGTGGCTCATCGCCTAGATCGACCAGGTCGTGGATTGTCTGCGAACCCTCGGGCTTCACATAGATCAAGCCGGTGATGAACTCCTGCTGATCGTGGGCTTCGTTGAGGCGCAGCAGCGCCTGGCTGCGATTGGTTGGGTCGTAGTCCTCCTCAAGCTTCTTGAGCATGATCTTTGACCCATCGTGGAGAGTGACCTCTTTGCTTTCGCCCTCTTCGTACTCGACCGTAATCTCTTCACGTGAAGGGATGAAGGTCATGTCGTGTAGGCGCTCCTCGTGCTCTTTGCCGTAGGCGTAGCTCTTGGTCGAGTCCTCGTGGTTGTTGAAGGTGACACACGGGCTAATGATGTCAATGACGGCCAAGCCGCGATGGCTCAGCGCCGCTTTCATCAGCGCTTCGACCTGGCGTGGGTCGCCAGCGAATGAGCGGGCCACGAAGGTGCAGCCGCCCAAGATGGCCTCGGCGCAGATATCGATCGGCGGCAGCTCGTTCAGCCCAGCGTACTTCAGCTTCTGCCCAACATCGGCGGTCGCCGAGAACTGACCTTTGGTCAGGCCGTAGACACCGTTGTTCTCAACGATGTAGACCATCGGCACATTGCGCCGCACCATATGCTTGAACTGGCCAAAGCCGATTGAGCCAGTGTCGCCATCGCCGCTAACGCCAACGCCGATCAGCTTGCGATTGGCGACGAGTGCGCCGGTGGCCACTGAGGGCATGCGCCCGTGGACGCTATTAAAGCCGTGCGAGCGCCCTAAGAAGTACGCAGGCGTTTTCGACGAGCAGCCGATGCCGCTGAACTTCGCAACATTGTAGGGCTGCACGCCCATTTCAAAAAACACCGAGACCAAGCGCGACGAGATCGAGTCGTGGCCGCAACCTGGGCACAGCGTCGACGGTGCGCCTTTATACTCAACCTGTTCTAGCCCTAAAATATTTACTTTTGGTGGGCGTGCAGGCGTCTTTGTGGTTGCCATGATTATTGCTCCTGTTCCAGTACGGATTCGGTAATCCAGCGCGCCGTGAGCGGAAGGCCATCGCAGTTAGCGAGGCTCACAATGCGGGTTGCCAAGGCTGGATAGTCCATCCGCAGCAGCTGGGCCATCTGCCCATTGTAGTTATTTTCGATCACATAGATGCGCTCGTACTTGTGGATGAATGCCTCGACCTCGGCAGTGAACGGCAGTGCGCGCACACGCAGGTAGCCGGAGTTGACATTCTGTTCGCTGAGCCGGTCCATCGCCTCCACCACAGCGGGATCGTTGGAGCCATACGAGATCAGCCCGATCTTGGCATCGGCCTGGGTGGTTTCGATGGGCTTGGGCACGATTGTGCGCGCCGTATCGAACTTGCGGGCCAAGCGATCAAGGTTATCGACCCACTCATCGGAGCGCTCGGTGTAGCGGCCATCGGCGTTGTGGCCCGAGCCGCGGGTGAAGTAGGCCGCCTTGTTGCTTTGGGTGCCGGGCAGCGTGCGGTACGGAATACCGTCGCCGTCGACATCACGGTAGCGGCCCCAGCTCTCCAGATTGCTGAGCGCGTCGGCATCGAGCACCTTGCCGCGATCCAGCGGCTGCTCGGGATAGTCGAACTGCTCTGAGATCCACTGGTTCATGCCTAGGTCAAGGTCGCTGAGCACGAACACAATCGTCTGCAGGCGCTCGGCCAAATCGAAGGCGGCGTGGCCGAACTCGAAGCACTCTTTCAGCGAGCCAGGCAGCAAGCAGATGTGGTGTGTATCGCCGTGGCTCAGGAAGTAGGCGGCGGTCAGGTCGCCCTGCGAGACGCGCGTTGGCATACCGGTGCTTGGCCCCATGCGCATCACATCCCAAACGACTGCCGGAACCTCGGCAAAGTAGCTGAGGCCAGCGAACTCGGACATCAGCGAGATGCCAGGGCCGGAGGTGGCGGTCATCGCCCGTGCGCCCGCCCAGCCGGCACCGATGACCATACCGAGCGCGGCCAGCTCATCTTCGGCCTGAATGACCGCGTAGGTTGGTGCGCCGGTATCGGCGTCTTTGCGGAGCTGTGGCAAGTACTCGTTGAGGGCGTCGATCAAACTCGTTGAGGGCGTGATGGGGTACCAGGCTGCGACAGTGACGCCGCCAAAGATCGCGCCGAGCGCGCCGGCCGAGTTGCCATCGAGCATGATCATGCCGTTGGTGCTGTCCATCCGCTCGACGCGGAAGGGGCACGGCGTGTTCAGGTTGCTCTGCGCCCATGCGACAGCGGCATTGACCACTCCCATGTTAATTTGGATGGGCTTGGTTTTACCTTTAAAGTGGCGCGTGATCGCAGCCTCGATTTCGGCAACCTCGATGCCAAGCAGGTGGGCCAGAACGCCGACATACACCATGTTAGCGATATAATCGCGCAAATCTGCGCCGACACCGGACTGCTTCACCAGCTCTTTGACTGGCATAGGATAGTACGTGATATCGTTGCGGGGCAACTCCATCCGTGAGTCATCGGGGTACAAACAAATTCCACCCGGAGCGATGGTCGTAATATCTTCGCCAAAGGTTGCCGGGTTCATGGCCACCAGTACTTCTTTGGTAAAGCGGCGCGCCTGATAGCCATCTTTGCTTAGGCGAATCGAATACCACGTGGGCAAGCCTTTAATATTGGAAGGAAACAAGTTCTTTCCGGTAACCGGGATGCCCATGTTGAAGCAGGCCCGAATGATTGTATTGTTGGCCGTCTGACTACCCGAACCGTTAGGGGTCGCAACGATGATCGAGAAATCATTAACGTTGACTTCACCATTGGCGATCTCAGCGGGCCGAGGCTCCGTCTGATAATCTGCAACTGCCATGGAATATAATCTCCTTAATTGGGCTTCTTTGCCGTCCTAGTGCTAAAGATACTGCGAAACGATGGTTTTCGCAACCGCGCTCCAGGCTTTGGCGGTGCGTGTACAATAGTAGATCATTGTATGAGATAGAGCTATCCCTAGCCATAGCCATCTTCTATAGGTTCTATAGGACTTCTCTATGATTCTGCCTAACGATGCGCGATTTTTAGGTGCGCGAGTCAAGCGTGCTATAATCCCCCGACGTTGAGAAAAGATTTCTTTAAGGAGTACACCATGCGTCGATTGTTCTTTGGGCTGCTGGTAGCCGTGTTGCTGGCAGGCTGTGGTGCTGCCGATGTGACCACACCATCTGCCGAAACGCGGCCTACCAGTGTTGCTGGGGCAGCCCAACCAACTCCGGATACGCCTACATCTGAGGGAGTGACTACTCCTGAGCCGACCGCACCGTCGGCCAATGCGCGACCAACGCAGCAGGCCGCACCGCCTGCGGCGAGCGGGCCGTGCGCGAATGTCATGCAGTTTGACAGCGCGCCACCAATGAGTATTGATACCAGCAAGGGCTATACCGCAACCCTCAAAACTGCCAAAGGCGATGTGGTGATCAAGCTGCTGCCGAAGTCAGCTCCTAACACGGTCAATAGTTTCGTCTTCTTGGCCCAGCAGGGCTACTACGACAATATCACCTTCCATCGGGTGATCCCCGGCTTTGTGGCGCAAACTGGCGACCCCAGCGGCACCGGTCTGTGCGGTCCAGGCTATGAGTTTGCCAACGAGTACGATGCAAGCAGCGGCCTTGACTATACCAAGGCCGGTGTGGTTGGCATGGCCAACGCTGGCCCCGACACTAACGGTTCGCAGTTCTTCATCACCTATGGCAATGTCGGCCTGCCGCCGCAGGGCTACACGATCTTTGGCGAGGTCGTTGCGGGCATGGATGTGCTGCAGCAGATCACGCCACGTGATCCGTCGATCAATCCCGGCGCTGCTCCTGGCGATCAGCTGTATACCATTACGATTGAAGAAGGCCAGTAGACTCAGTTAAGTAGTCCTACCACAAGCAGCCGCTGGAGTGAGCACCCACTCACTCTAGCGGCTGCTGTTTTTTTATGCTTCAAGCGGTCGGTAGCGCAGCTGTGAGGTTATTGGCTCTGTTAGCGCTGGAAGCGCTACCAAGAACAATCGTCCATTAGTCTTATTTGTCGATAGGAATCTGGGCTTGACAAGATGTTTTTTATTCGACTATAGTATATTTTATTCATTCACCCCTGGAGGTAATCCTCCAGTCAATTTTTTTGTTTTTTACTCTACATAAGATGGCCGCGTGAGATAGCGGTGATCTTCCTTGTAGACCTAGCATTGACGAGACATTCTGCCAACGATGCTCTACGCTGCTTGCTCAATTGCTAATGCTGTGATCGTGCGATCCAGTCTGCTGGTTTGTAATCGGCTTCCAACAGCCCCCTCACATGGGCCAGATACATCCTACAATCATCTAGGCCCATCCATCCATACCGTCTATCAATTAATGTGGTCCGGGTTGCAGTCCTGATGGCAAACAAACAGCAGCATAGTGTCTTGAATCAAAACCAAAATGATCATATATGTGATCGTAGATACAGAAGCAATCATAGTCAACGAGCGTGAGTGACCATGCTGATTCGTACAGCAACAGATGCTGATATTCCAGCTATCGAGGCCTTCACGATGACCATGTTTCCAGCTATTCGTCAGCGACTAGCGGCTTTATCAACTGCCGAGGTGACTACCTTGATGTCCGAATGGCGTCGAGCACATGCTACCCCTACAGAAGGGATTTTTGTAGCTGAGGATGCTGGACGCATTATTGGAACGTTGTTTGTTGATCGCTCAGAAGCAGCGAGTGTTGGCTGGTGGCGCACATTTCGACTGATGCGCAAGCATTTAAGCTGGTGGAAGGCAATCGAGATGACCGTGATTTTACGTCAGGCGAGTCTGCCGATCGGGCGGGAGGAGATCTATATCAGCGGCGTAGCAATTGACTCAACGTATCGACGGAGTGGGGTGGCTCAGCAGCTCGTTAGCGCAGCCGAAGCCTATGCTCGGCATCAACGCAAGCGCGTTTCAACGGTGCTGATTGAACCAACCAATCAAGCTTCACTGAATTTGTTTCAGAAGAGTGGCTATCAGCTGTATGGCTCCTATGTTCCACTGCTCGGGCGGCTTTTGCTACGTCGGTCGCGTTCGCTGCGCCTGCAGAAAGAGCTGGTGTAGTCTCAATGCGACAGCTACTTTCTAACTTTGTGGCGCTGCTGGCGGGGTTTCTTGGGGTTCGGCTGATTAGCTTCATCTCCACCTGGTATATGATCAACGCGCTTGGGCCAGAGAAGTTCGGCGTGCTCTCGTCTGGACTCGCCTTCTCCGCGATCTTCAGCGTTGTGTTGAACTTTGGCCTCGACGATTTTTTTATCCGCGAGGCTGCGCATGCCCCGCCACAGCGGCTTGGGCGGCTTTTGAGCAATGGCTTTACCCTCAAGCTGCTGCTGCTGCCGCTTGCGATCTTGGTCGTGAGCATTTTTTGTCTGCTCACAGACAACTACTGGTGGGTGGCGCTGTGGATGGGCCTGTATGCCATCGTCCAGTCGTTTTTTATGCTGTGCTGCTCGGTGATGCGCGGCCTTGAGCGTATGCGCATGCAGGCTGGGCTACAGCTTATCAATATGATACTGATTGCGGCGACGGTTATTCCGCTCACATGGCTGACGCGCGACGTCAACGTGCTTGCGCCGCTCTACACCGCCGCCACACTAAGCGTGCTTGCCGTCGCGGTCTTTTTCTTGCGTCGCTATGTCGCATTCGAGCGGCTGCGCGTTCAGGCGAGCGCGCTGAGCGGCATTTTCAAGCTGTCGATTCCATTTGGCATCAACTATGTGCTGCTGCTGATGTTTGATCGCGTGGCGATTATGGGCATCACGATTTTTCAAGGCCCAACGGCGGTCGGACTCTTCAACTCGGTGTATAACCTGGTGCTGATCACAACGGTTATTCCGCTGCTGATGATCACCGCCGTGCTGCCAATGCTGGTGCGCCAGTCGCGCAGCGAGTTTCATCTCGTTGGCCCAACGACCAGCACGCTGCTGCGCTATGTGATGATCGTCGGCTGCGCGATTGCTGGCAGCCTGTATATTGGCGCGCCGGTGCTTATTCGTATCTTTGATGCCGAGTATGCCTCGGCCGCCGCCATCTTGCAGACGTTGAGCTGGAGCATCCCGGGCCTCTTTGCCGCAACAGTGCTGCTGAATGTGCTCGAAACGATCGGCCAGCAGCGCCAGTGTGCACGGCTGCTGTTTGTGTGTATCGTGGTGGCCACGCCAATAACGCTGGCCGCCAGCATCTGGGGCACGCTCATGGCTGTGCCGTGGGCCTACGCTGCCTCACAATATATTTTGGCTGGTACTTTACTGATCGCGTTCCTGCGCCATGCGCACCTGAGCCACGTCTTCACCATCTTCTGTACTCCTCTGCTGGCGCTCGGGAGCATGGTTCTCCTATTCCATCTCATCCCTAACAACATTGCGCTCTATGGACTAGCGAGCCTCGCGTTTATCGGTGTTCTGCTCTTGGGCGGGGCCATAAACAAGCAGGACTGGCTGATTGTGCAGCGAATCATTCGCCGTGATCCGACGCCGCAGCAAGTGGTCTGAGCATCTGTCGCCTTTAATCCTCGGTGTTTCAATCTGAGGAAATTGGGGTGCCGATGATACGTCTTCTATAGAGAGAGAAGTTGAGAGTGTAGTAGGTAACGGCATTTCGTTACTTAGTGAGGAACTTTTTGTGTTTGTTACCGACGCTCTTTTAAGGAAGTCTGTCGTTATTTGTCAATCGCTCGGTCGTCAAGGTATTCCGGTGACGGCAGGTAGCGCTGTCCGGCTATCGCCGGCGTTTTTCTCACGCTATTGCCGCGAGCGAGTGATCTATCCAGATCCACAGCAGCAGCCAGAGCAGTTTGTTGACTTTATGCTCGACTATCTGCGCCAGAATCGTCACGATGTATTCTTTCCCGCCGATGATAGCACGCTGCAGCTCTGCTCGCGCTATCACGAAGATTTTATGCGGGTTACGCATATGCCTATTCCCGAGCCGCAGCAGGTTGTGTACGGCTTGGATAAGGCGCGCCTAAGCCAGGTGGCACGCCGCCTGGGCATTCCGCATCCGCGCACCTATCTGCCGCGCAATGCCGAGGAGGCCGCTGCCTACGCGGGCATGCTCGGCACCTCTGTGGTGGTGAAGCCGCGCTCGAGCTCGGCTGGCCGTGGCATTACCTATGTGCGCCCGGGCATGAGCGTGGCCGATGTGTGGAATGAGGTGCATCGCGAGTACCCCTACCCGATGATTCAGGAGTGCATCCCCAGCGGCACGAAGTTCGATGTCTGTGTGATCATCGATCAGCAGGGCCGTGTGGTGTGCTCGTTTGCCCAAAAGGAAATTCGCCACTTTCCGGTTGGCGACGGTCTGAGCACCGTTCAGGAGAGCGTGTGGATGCCCACGCTGGTGGAGCGGACAGTCGCGCTCCTGCGCGAGATCGGCTGGTATGGCTTGGCCGAGGCCGAGTTTATGATGAACCCTGAGACTGGTGAGATCTACTTTATGGAGGTCAATCCACGCTTCTGGGCCTCTGTGCAGCTGGCGATCTCGTGCGGCATCGACTTCCCGCATCTGCTGTATCGTGTCGCACGCGGCGAGACGGTGCCCGAGGTGCACTCCTACGATGTCGGCAAGCGCTGCCGCTGGCTGTTCCCTGGCGACTTCCTGCACTATGTGACCAATCCGAAGCGCGCTGAGATGGACCCGCCGTTCTTTCAGCTGCGCGCGCCCAACACCGTCTACGATGGGATGTCGCGCGATGACTGGCGGGCAACGCTCGGCGTCTTTGTCTCGCTTGGCCACTATGTGTTCTCGGCAGATCTATGGCGCATGCTCCTGCGTGGCCGCCAGAAGCAGTCCAAGCCAGCGCCGACCGGCCACGCCAGTTTTCAGCAGCAGGACTATGTTTGGGATGAGCCGCTGGAGCTGCTGGAGCTTGAGCGTGGCGCAGTATCCCTGCAGCTCGACTAACGGCAGGCGTAGCGATCGTTGCGCCGCCGCTTGATAATCATAGTTACCTAAGGAGTATGTCGCATGTTGTTGCACGCAGCTCGCCAGGCCACTGGCATCGTGCGAGCGTGGTCTCATGAACGGCTGAGTCCAGAGCAAATTCGTTCTTATCAAACACAGCGGTTACGGTGGATGGTCCAACATGCGTGGGATAATAGTCCATTCTACCGCCGTAAGCTGAGCGACGTGGGCGTGACGCCAGCCGATATTCAATCGCTTGATGATCTGTCGAAGCTGCCGATTACGACGAAAGAGGAGATCCGCCATCTGCCCTCAGCGGAGCTGCTGGCACGTGGCTATACGCCGCAAAATACGGTGTTTGAGCCAACCTCTGGCTCCTCGGGCAAGGTGCTGCATATCTACCACTCGCGTGGTGCCTATGATATGTACTTTGCCTATGCCTTTCGGCACCTGTGGCAGCTTGGCTATCGGCCCTGGTACCGCGTTGCCTATACCGCCTTCGATCCGCTGCCCTCGCTGCCGTGGGAGCGCATTGGCCTTGGCCAGCGCCAGCAGATCGATCTTAAGCTGAAAGATGCGCGTGCGTTTTTGCAGCGGCTGCTGGAGATCAATCCGCAGTTTATTACCGCCTATCCCTCCATCCTGCTGATGATCATCCAGGTGGCGACGGAGGCTGAGCTGCGGCGGATTCGCCCGCGCGCAATCCATCTGCACTCTGAGCTGTTGACCGACGGGATTCGCGATACGATTCGCATGGCCTTCGACTGCGACTGCTTCGATGATTACTCAACCTTCGAGTTCCATCATGTGGCCTACGAGTGCCCAGCCCATCGCTATCATATTGCCGCCGATAATGTGCTCGTGGAGTTTTTACGCGATGGCAAGCCAGCGGCCCCCGGTGAAGATGGCGATCTGATCATCACTGGTCTGACCAATCCGGCAATGCCGCTGCTGCGCTATGCAATCGGCGATGTTGGGCGTGTGGGCCAGGTGGAGCGCTGCGCATGTGGCTCGGGCTTTCCGACCATGGGCCTGATCCAGGGCCGCGTCGATGACTTTATTATTCTGCCAAGTGGCCGCCGCTTTAGCCCGCGCATCGTCAACCCCGCCTTTGAGAGCATGCCGGGCCTGCTTGAGCATGTGTTGGTGCAGGAAGAGCTTGATCATATCAAACTCTATCTCAATGTGCTGCCCGAGCACGTCGAGACGCTGCCAGGGACAATCGTTGCCACACTGCGCGATTTATTTGCCGAGCCAGTCAAGCTTGATGTTGTGCTAACGCAAGATTTTGAGCGTGGACGAACAGGCAAGCTGCGCTGTATCGTCTCCAAGGTCAAGCAGTCCTCGGTGGTTGATAACGCAGCGCGCGCCTATCAGCTGAGCAGTGCGGAGGTGATCTAAGTGGACTACCGCATCTGTTACTCGGTTGATGCGATTGATACCGAGGCGTGGGATCGACTAGCGGACGACTGCCTGGTGATGCACACAAGCTGGCTGCGGCTGATTGAAAAAGTATGGCGCGATCAGCAGCGCTGCTACATTATGCTCTATGACGCTGCTGGCTGCGCCGCGATTATCACCGGCTCGCTCAACGCGACATTTAGTCGCGTCGGCGTGCGCGAGAAGATCTTGAAGCGCTCGTCTGTGGTGCTGTCAGCGCCCTACTCTTCGAACAATCCAGGTATTTTGCTGCGCTCAGATGTGAGCTTCGAGCGCATTCTGCCCTACTTTCAACGGGCTATGGCCGAGCTGTGCTGGCGCAAGCAGCGCCTCGTCTACGCGATCAGCAACGTGCCCGACAGCGATATTGAGCCACTGCGCCGCTATGGCTTCTCCATGTCGGAGCAGCCGGTGTTCTCCATCCTGCACCTGCGGCCAGGCATCACCTATGATGAGTATCTGGCTGAGCTGCCAAGCAAAGATCGGGCGGAGATTCGGCGCATTCGGCGGCGGGCGGTCGAGAACGAGATCACCTTCGACCATGGCCCGCTGCGGCCCGGCGAGTCCGAAGAGCTATACCCGCTGCTGCTCCAGGTCTACGCCCGCCATGGCCACACCGAAGAAACCATGCCCTTTGGCCCCGATATGCTGGCAGGCTGGGATCGTGAACAGCCTGGGCACCTGTTTATCTTCCGTGGCTACGTCAAAGGCAAGCTCGAAGGCATTCTGTGCTGCACGCGCCAGGGCGATACGGTCTGGTGGCCGATGGCCGGGCTGAACTATGCGGTCTCGCGGCAGACATATCTGTACTTTGTGCTGATGGACGAGATGATTCGCTGGTATATCGACCAGCACGTGACCACCATCTACGGTGGCTTGACGAACGAGAAGGAGAAGAGCGGCCATGGCTTCCAGCAGGAAACGCGCTGGTTCTGCTATCGCGCCCATCCAGCGCCGCTCAACAGCCTGTTCCAGATGCTTCAGCCCACGCTGCGGCGGGTTATCGGCGGCCCCGATGACACTCCACCGCGTGATCCGGTCATGCTGATGGAGAAGGCCGAGCGCGCCAGATCGTAACGGTTTACTGTCTATTGAAACACTTAATTTGGGGAATATAGAGTACCCAGCATCGGAGGAATGACCCCCATGTACGTTTTAGGTATTAGTCGACATCACGACTCGGCGGCAGCACTGCTCAAAGATGGGCAGATCGTTGCCTTCTCTGAGGAGGAGCGCTTCAATCGCAAGAAGCACTTTGGCGGTTTTCCAAAAATGGCGATCCAGTACTGTCTGGACTCAGCGGGAATCACGCTTGGTGATGTTGATCATGTGGCCTACTTCTGGCAGCGCTGGCATGAGCTGCGCCATGCGGCCAAGCACTTTGTGCGCTATTTCCCCGGCACGCTCTCGGCGCTGCGTGGAATGTCGCCGCTGCCCGCACGGGGCCTGTTCTCGACGCTTAAAAACGATGGTGCGCAGAGCCACTTTGATGACTACGATGTTGGTGGCGCGGTGCTGCTGCACATCCAGCGCACGTTTACGCTCAAGCAGACGATCTGCGATGAGCTGAACTATAGCCAGCCGGTGAAGTTCAAGGTCCATCTGATCGATCACCACCTGTGCCACGCGGCCAGCGCATTTTTCATCTCGCCATTCGAGGATGCCGCGATCTTCAGCGTCGATGGCCTGGGCAGCGATGGCACCTGCACCTTCCTGGGCGTCGGCCACAAAAACAAGATCCACGAGCTGCGGCGCGTGAAGTTTCCCCACTCGCTGGGCGCGCTCTACTCGGTCGTCACCGGCTACTTGGGCTTCTATCCGACCTCCGATGAGGGCAAAGTGATGGGCCTTGCGCCCTACGGCACCGATCGCTATGTGGAGCAGTTTAAGCAGCTGATCAACTTTGGGCCAGATGGCACCTATGAGCTTGATCTGAGCTGGTTTGACTTTCATAAGACCGGCAAGCACTCGGTCTCGCAGAAGTTTATTGATGAGTTCGGTCCGCCGCGCCCACGCAGCAAGGACGGCGATGTTGAGCAGCACTATGCCGATATCGCCTACGCCCTGCAGGTCACGCTGGAGGAGGCTGGACTGCATATCGCACGCTGGCTCTACAAGGAGACCGGCCTGAAGCGCCTGTGTGTGGCCGGCGGTGTGGCCCTGAATAGCGTGATGAATGGGCGCATCCTGCTGGAAACACCGTTCGAGGACTTCTTCGCACAGCCAGCGGCCTCTGATGATGGCACCGCCATCGGCGCAGCGCTGTATGTGAGCAACGCTGTGCTGAGCGAGCCACGCCACACTGGCAACTACATCTATCTTGGCCCGCAGTACACCGAGGCCGAGATCGAGGCGGCTCTGCAGCGCCGGGGCATTGTGTACGATCGACCTGACGATGTCGCCATGTACACTGCGCAGCAGCTTGTCGATGGCAAGATTGTTGGCTGGTTCCAGGGCCGCATGGAGTGTGGACCGCGTGCGCTGGGCAACCGCTCGATTCTGGCCGATCCACGCTCCTTTGAGTCCAAGCCGCGCCTGAATGCCAAGATTAAGCACCGTGAGCCGTTCCGCCCGTTTGCGCCATCGGTGCTGGCCGATCGCGCTGGCGAGTACTTCGTGTCTGACTATCCGTCGCCGGTGATGCTGCTGGTGTTCGATGTGCTCGAGCATCAGCGCGACTGCGTGCCAGCGATCACCCACGTCGATGGCACCGCCCGTGTGCAAACGGTGACCCGTGAGGATAATCCCCAGTACTGGAATCTGATCAAGAGCTTTGAGTCGCTCACCGGCGTGCCCATGGTTGTGAACACTTCGTTCAACGACAACAACGAGCCGATTGTGTGCTCGCCTGATGACGCGATTCGCTGCTTCATGAATACTGATCTTGACGGGCTGGCGCTGGGGCCGTTCTTTGTGCACAAGGAGCGCCAGGGCGTTCAGACACAGACGACCCAGGAGCTGAGCCTCGCTGGCGTTGAGGCATAGCAGGCGCTGGTTTTTTTGGCGATAGAGTGAAATGATAAGAGCGGGCATACCTTCCCAAGGTTGCCCGCTAAGAGCATGACAATGACAACTTCTTCAATCGTACGCCCCCGCTGGCTGAGCTGGGCGTGGCTGTTGCCCGCGTTGGTTGGCGGCGGCATTACGGCACTGGTGATGCTGGTGCTGCCACCGGATCGCACCATCAATGGGTTGGGCGAGTTTCTGTTCAAGCTGACGCCGCTGGTTTCGGCGGTGTTTACAATCGCGCTGTTTCCGCGCCAGCGCACATGGTCGCACTGGTTTTTGCTTGGTGCATTTTTGCTGTATATGGGCTATCTTGACTCGCAGTTGGTGATCGAGATCTTCCGGCTGATGGGCGTGGCCGATCAGAGCGCCGAGGTGCAGAATGCCCAGTTCGCCTTCTTCTACCGCTTTGCGATCTTCCTGAATGCCTTCACCGTGCTGCTGGCGGTGTTTGCCTTCCGGCTTGGCGGCGGGCGCAGCGATCATGCGCTGAAGCTGGGCTTGGCTGGCATCCTTATCCTGATCTCGGGCCTGAACGACTTCACCTTCTGGTGGATGTATCAGTGGCCCGGTGGCACACGGCCTGAGACCTTCGACTGGGCCTCGCACGTGATCGTCTTTACTGGATCGCCGCCGACGGCCTTTGGGATGGTGATCTTTATCAGCATTCACTTGATCCTGGCGGCAGTGGTGATGTTTCTGCCACTGCGCCGCTGGGGCGAGCGGCTGCTGGGGCGCTGGATGCCGAAGGAGGTCTGATGATCGCGGTAGGCTACCATCTGGCTCGGCAGCTTTGGCTTACGCAGCAGGTGTTGCGCAAGCAGTGGATGTCCCTAGAGGCGCTTCGACAGCAGCAGCTGCACCAGCTGCAGGCGATGGTAGCCCACGCATATCATAATGTGCCACTGCAGCGCCAGCGCTTCGATGCTGCGGGACTACGCCCTGCCGATTTTCGTAGCTTGGAGGATCTGCAGCGCTTGCCGCCGGTTGCGAAGCCGGATATGCGCACGCCTGCTGCCCGCGCCCAGGGCTACGATGAGCGCAACAGCGTCAAGGATTTCACCTCCGGCTCAAGCGGTGCGCGCCTAGAGCTGTACCATGATCGTGACAGCCACGATCTGTATACGGCGCTTTCCTATCGCCAGTATGCCGAGATGGGCTATCGCCCCTGGCATCGCCGGGCCTACTTTCGCTGGGAGCCGTTTCAGACGCCGCTTGTGCTGGAGCGCTTCGGGCTGCTGCGGCGCTTCTATGTGCCGATCAATGGCTCGATTGAGGAGCAGGTAGCGGCGCTGCGGCAGGCCCAGCCAGACCTGATCTGTGGCTATCCTTCATCGCTGCTGGTGCTGGCCCGTGGCGCGGAGCCTGCGGCACTGCGCTCGATTGGCGCGAAGATGATCGAGCTGAACTCGGAGAGCTTTCTGCCCGAGGAGCTAGCGCTGATCGAGGAGCGCTTCGGCTGCCCAGCCTACAACGAGTACTCGTCGTTTGAGCTATATCAGATGGCCTTCGAGTGTCGCGTGCGACGGCTGCACGTGGTGGCCGAGAATGTCATCCTTGAGGTGCTCGATAGCGCGGATCAGCCAGCAGCGCCAGGCGTGCTTGGCGAAGTCGTGGTGACGGGCTTGACCAACAAGGCCATGCCCTTCCTGCGCTACCGCACTGGCGATCTGGCCATGCTCAGCGCCGAGCGCTGTCCGTGTGGGCGTGCGCATCCCGTGATCGCGTCGGTCGAGGGGCGGCGCGATGATCAGGTGATCGCCGGTGGCCGCACACACCTAGCCATTCCACTGATTGGCAGCATGCTGCGCTGCTCCGATGTGATCGAGTATCAGATCCATCAGGTGGGGCGAGGTGCTCTCGAGTTGAAGGTTGTGCCGCGTGTGGACCACGCTGCGCAGCCACAGCTGGCTGAGCGCCTGCGCCAGCAGCTGCAGGATGCCTGGCCGGTTGACGAGCCACTGTCAGTGCAGGTGAACTTTGTGGAGCGTATTCCGCGCGGGCTGACCGGCAAGCGCAAGGCTTTTGTCATCGACCCAGCGCTGCGCGAGGCGCTGCTGCAGCAGTCTGTCGCCATCCAGGCGGGCTAAATTCCTGTACATCGGCTCACGAGCGCGGCGTGTAGCAAGCACGCCGCGCTCGTTGCTGTTTAAAGCTGGGCTAAGAACGCGTGCACAGCGGCATTGAAGGCGCTGGCGTTTTCAATGTTGGCGAGATGTCCAGCCTCAGGGATGATGGCAAGCTGGCCCTGCGGCAGGGCGGCGGCCAGCGCCTCGGCCTGCTTGGGCGGCGTGAGCGCATCGTCGGCACCAACGATCACCAGCGCAGGCACCTCGAACATGGGCACAAACGGGCGTGAGTCGGTGCGCTCGGCCATGCCGCGCGAGGCGGTGGCGATCCCGGCTGGTGTGTTTTGCTCGATCAGCGCCCGCACCTGAGCGACGACCTCTGGCTTGTTGGCGTGGGTGCTGGCGGCCAGCAGGTCAGGCAGCATCTGCTCGGCGATGGCGGCGCTGCCCTCGCGCAGCACCTTCTGGGCCAGCGCCTCGCGGCTCTCGCGGCCCTCAATGGTGTCTGGTGTGGCGCGGGTGTCGGCCAAGATCAGGCCGCGCACGCGCCGACGATAGCGCCGGGTGAAATCAAGCGCCACGTAGCCGCCCATCGATAGCCCGATGAGCACCGCCTGCTCGATGTCGAGCGCGTCAAGCAGCGCCGCAACATCGTCGGCCATCTCCTGGGTGCTGGCCGAGCTGGCCTGGCCTGACGCGCCAAGGCCACGCATATCTGGTGCGATCACGCGGTAGTTGGGCGCAAGCGCGCTCTGGAGATCGCGCCACATTGCCCGGCTGAGCGGAAATGCGTGCAGTAGCACAATCGGATCGCCGCTGCCTGCATCGTCGTATGCGAGTGTGGTACCATTAACGTTGACGTTCATTACGCCTCCTCTACTGAGGCCAGGAAAGTGAGAGCATCGCAATGGAATGGACCCTCTATATCCGGCCTGGCTGTCATCTGTGCGAGGATGCCACTGCCTGGCTCGATGAGCTGGCGGCAGCGGCAGGTGCTCATTTGCAACTAATCAATATTCTAGACGATCATGCGGTTTATGAGGCATATAAATGGCGCATTCCAGTGCTTAAAATTGGCACGCGCCTATGGGATGCCCCGCTCGACCCAGCTGCTGTGAGCGCGGAAGTGCTGCGAATGCAGGGGTAAAATCATGCTATGATCACCATAGCATAAGGAGGAATAGTTGTGATTTGGCGTGGATTAGTCAGCGCCGCTGTGCTGTTTGTGCTGCTGGCCTGTGGCGCGCAGCAGGCCACCCCGACACCTAGCGGCGGCCCTGTAACCCTTGGTGAGCAGCCAGCGGTCGTTGGCGGCAGCGTTGAGACTGGCGAGGTCGTGCCCGAGCTAACGTTTCAAATCAACGGCGAGCCGCACAAGCTCAGCGATTACCGTGGCTCCAACGTTATCATCAATTTTTGGGAGACAACGTGCTTGCCCTGTCGCCATGAGATGCCCGACTTCGAGGCGCTGATCCACGAGCGCTCCGATGTGGTGGTGCTGGCGGTCAACCGCCGCGAGCGGCCAACACTGGTTGAGCAGTTTGGTCAACAGTACGGTCTGTCGTTTCCGCTGCTGCTTGATCGCACCGGCGATGTTTCCACCGCGTTTGGCGTGACCAACGCCATTCCGACCTCGTTTTTTATCGATAAGCAAGGCTTGGTTCGGCGTATGCAGATCGGGGTGATGACTCGCTCGCAGATGAGCCGGTACCTCAACGATATGGATGGGCAAGGTCGCCAATGACAGATGAAGAGCTTAATCGCCTCGTGCTTGAGCAGGCGCGGCAGCGCGTTGCGGCCAATCGCCAAACGCGCGCCGAGGAGCTACAGCCGCGCCGCCCAGCGCCACAGCCTGTCCGCGATGATCGCGCTGGCCTGTGGGCCTTTTTGGGGCTGCTGCTGACCCTGCTGATCGGCACGCTGGTGCTGCTGCCGGGCACGTTTGTTGATCGCCTGGGCTGGATCGTCCACGGCGTTTGCGCTCAGGAGCACACGCTGGTCATCGCTGGCGTTGAGATGCCGCTGTGCCAGCGCAACACTGGCATCTATAGCGGGTTTCTAGCCTCACTGCTGACTCTCATCGCGCTTGGGCGCGGGCGCGCCACCCGCATGCCGCCGCGCTCAATTAGCCTCTTGCTGCTGTTCAATGTGCTGTGGATGGGCGTTGATGGCTTTAACTCGCTCTTGAAGGATATCGGCGGGCTGAACCTGTATGAGCCGCAGCCAGTCCTGCGCATCTTGTCCGGCTTGGCGATGGGCATGACGGTGGCGACGCTGCTGCTGTATGCCTTCAACCTTTCGCTGCGCTCGAACGCGCGCCGCGAGCAGCGCGTGATCAAAAGCTGGGGCGAGGTGGCGCTGATCTTCGGCGTCGAGCTGGCGCTGTTTGCGTTGATTCAGCTCAACACCAGCCTGCTGATCTATCCGCTGGCGATCTTTAGCACGCTCGGCATCATCGGCGTGATGTTTGTCGTCAACCTGATTGTGGTGGCGATGATCGCACGCTATGAGGGTGCTGTGCTGCGCGTTGTGCAGCTGGCGCGGCCGGCGATGGTGGCGCTGGTGCTCACCGGCGCTGAGTTCGGGCTGCTGGCCTGGGCGCGCATCGCCCTTGAAAACTCGATGAATATGTAGGAGCTAGTGTTTTAGGGAGGTTGTATGCCCACCTTTGAGGCCAATGGCGTGACGCTGAACTATGAGCGCAGCGGCAAAGGGCCGCCGCTGCTGTTGATTATGGGCCTTGGCGGCACGCTCAACGGCTGGCGCAACCAGGTGCCAGCGCTGAGCCAGGACTTCGATGTGATTCGTTTTGATAATCGCGGCGCTGGCGGCTCGTCCGCCCCCACCGATATGTCCGCCTACTCGATGGCCAACTTTGCCGCAGATGCGGTGGCCGTGCTCGACCACCTCGACATCGCCCAGGCCCACGTCTACGGCGTCTCGATGGGTGGCATGATCGCGCAGCACCTTGTGCTCCAGCATCCAGAGCGGGTGCAGGGCCTGATCCTCGGCTGCACCATCCCCGGCGGCGAGCAGTCCATCTCGCCAGAAAGCTGGGTGCTCGAGCTGATGCTCGCTGGCGCAGGCAAGACGGCCGAGCAGGTCATGCGCGATAGCGTTAAGTTTAATTTCGCGCCTGACTTCCCCGCGCAGCACCCCGAGGTGGTCGAGGAGTACGTCAGCGAGGGCTTGAAGAACCGTATTCCCCTCCACGGCTTTCAGGGCCAGTGGATGGCGATCACCGGCCACGATACGCTGGCGCGCCTGCACACCATTGCTACACCGACGCTCATTCACCACGGCGACGAAGATCGGCTGGTGCCGGTTGGTAACGGCAAGCTGCTGGCCGAGCACATCCCAGGTGCCCAGCTAGAGCTATTCCACGGTGCCGGCCATGTGTACTTTATCGAGCAGCCCGACAAGACCAATCAGTCGGTGCGCGCCTTTCTCAGGCAGCTGTAGGCGATGAGCGAGACCTACCTATGAGTACGCAGCAACGACCGTTTTTCTACCGCGAGACCCAGGGCATGCGCATCACGGTGCGCCCGCTTTTTATGCCCGAGCACTCGGAGCCGCTTGTGCAGCGCTATGTGTTTGCCTATTTGGTGCGTATCGAGAATACCAGTCGCCGCACGTCACAGCTGCTGACGCGCTACTGGCGCATCTATGACAGCATCGGTGAGGAGCACGAGGTGCGCGGCGACGGCGTCGTCGGCGAGCAGCCTGTGCTGGCCCCTGGCGACACCCACGAGTACAGCAGCTTCTGTGTGCTGAAGTCGCCGCACGGCTGGATGGAGGGTGCCTACCGCTTCATCAACAACGATGATACCCTGTTTGAGGCCCAGGTGCCGCGCTTCGCCTTGGATGCTCCCGACGAGTAGCCTGCGCCTGGCTGTCGTATGCGCCGCTGATTACACCAGCGGCGCTTTTTTGTGGTTTGCGCTCCCCGCGTTGCCGATGAGTTGACCAGGTGGCTTGGGCCACAGCAGCCGGTGCTTGCTCTAGGGCGGTCTTCGCTTCATGATGATGACCAGCGCTGCATGCTGGCTGGCCTGCGCAGCGTAGCCGCAGCCGTGGTTGTCCGCTCGTTAAAGCGGGATTGCTCAGGGCTGCATGGTTTCTTGTGAAATTTATGGCAACGTTGCGTCATAACCAAATGAGAGTATAATAATGACGCAGCATGTCATGACTGCAATCCCTCCCAAAGCAACGTCTGCATCACTATGCAAAGGAGCACACTCGATGGCAGAGAACCTCGACTACACTGTCCAGTACAACATTGATGGCACGATGTATAGCGCTCAGCCAGCCGATGGCGCGCTCAACGTCACCGCAGGCACCGCCGAGAACCCGGTCGCGCTGGTCACGATGAGCGAAGCCGACTGGCAGGCGATGCAGAGCGGCTCTGTGGTTGGGCCAGCGGCGATGTTTGCCCCTGAGAAAATGGACGAGAGCCGCCTGGAAAAAATGCGCAACACGAAGGGCAAGCTCAATCTTGAGCTGACCAAAGACGACGGCGACGTCGCCAACTCAACGATCGTCTTCAACGGCGTTGAAACCCCCGAGGTAACGCTGATGATGAAGGCCGAAGACTTCGACAAAGTCCTGCGCGGCGAGCTCAACAGCCAGATGGCTTTTATGACCGGCAAGCTCAAGTTCAAGGGCGACATGGCCTTCTTGATGAAACTGGGCAGTTTGATGTAGGTGGTTTGTGCGGATGCGTCGCCTGGCCCATCCGCACTGCCTCGGTGTTGTCCCCCATCAGTCCATGAGGAGCCAGCTATGATTTCGTTTTCCCCAACAGAAGAACAATCCTTAATTGTCGATACCCTCAAGCGCTACGCCAAAGATCGCCTGCGCGAGATATTCCGCGAGGCCGATGAAGACGGTGAGATTCCCGCCGATGTCTTGCGTAAGGGCTGGGAGCTTGGTCTCGTTGGCTCGTCCATTCCTGAGGAGTATGCGGGCTTCGGCGAGCTGTCGGCTGTCACCGGCGCGCTGGCGCTTGAGGAGCTAGGCTGGGGCGATCTGGCCACAGCGCTAGCGCTGAGCGCACCGGCAACCTTTGCGCTGGCCATCTTGGTCGCTGGCACAGAGGAGCAGAAACAAACGTGGCTGCCACAGTTCAGCGAAGAGACGCTGCCACCGCTCACCGCCGCCCTGCTCGAGCCGCAGATGCTGTTTAATCCGCGCAAGCTCAGCACCACCGCCACGCGCAAGGGCGACAGCTATGTGCTGAGCGGCGTCAAGGCGTATGTGCCGCTGGCCTCCAACGCCGAGCATGTCCTGGTCTACGCCAACGAGAGTGATACCACGCAGGCGTTTATCGTGCCGACAAGCGCCGCTGGCGTCACCGTCGGCGAGCGCGAGAAGCTGATGGGCGTGCGCGCCCTTGAGCTAAGCCGCATCACCCTCGAGAACGTTGAGGTTCCGGCCACGGCCAAGCTCGGCGGCGAGGCGGGCATCGACTTTGGTATCATCCACGCGCGCTCGCAGGTTGCGCTGGCGGCGCTGGCGGTGGGCGTGGCGCGCGGGGCCTACGAGTATGCCCTCGACTATGCGCGCAATCGCCAGACCTTCGGCGAGGCAATTGGCCAGCGCCAGTCGATCGCCTTTATGCTCGCCGAAATGCTGGTCGAGATCGACGGCACGCGCATGATGACCTGGGAGGCCGCCTGGAAGCTCGATAACGGCGAGCCAGCCATCCGCGCCGCCCTGCTGGCCAAGCACCAGGCCGATAAGATGGTGCTGATGGTCACCGATCGTGCCGTGCAGATCCTCGGCGGCCACGGCTATATCCGCGAGTTCCCAGTTGAGCTGTGGCTGCGCAATGCGCGCGGCTTTGCCACCTTCGACGGCCTGGCGCTGGTCTAGTTCTAGAAAAGAGGTTGTTATGGCGATTGAATTTAAAACACCCGGCATCATCGCTACACAGTCGCAGATGGCCCAGATGGTCGCCGAGCAGGTGATGCGGCCGATCTCGCGCAGCTTCGATGAGCACGAGCACGATATTCCCTGGGACTACATCAATGCGCTCTGGCCGATTATGCGCCAAAATCCGCTCTTCGGGGCCAACGACACCAAGAAAAGCCAAGCGAGCGACGGCGACGACGCTGCTGGTGATAAGCCCAAGCGCGCACCAATTGGCAATATGCTGATGGTGCACCTGATCGAGGCGCTCTCCTGGGGCGACGCCGGCATCTACCTGACCACGCCTGGCGGTGCGCTTGGCGGTGCGGCTGTTGCCGCCGCAGGCACGCCCGAGCAGAAGGATCGCTTCCTGGCCCGCTTCACCGAGAGCGAGGAGCCGGTCTGGGGCGCGATGGCGATGACCGAGCCACAGGCTGGCTCCGACACGTCGGCCATTCGCACCACCGCCGTGCGCGATGGCGACGAGTGGGTGCTCAACGGCGAGAAGATCTACTGCACCGGCGGCCGCTTGGCACTGCAGGAGTCCAAGGGCCTCGTCGTGGTCTGGGCGACGGTCGATCCGACGGCTGGCCGCGCTGGGATGAAGGCGTTTGTGGTCGAGGCTGGCACACCAGGCATGACGATCACCAAGCTCGAGCACAAGATGGGCATTCGCGCCAGCGATACAGCGGCGATCTTGTTCGATAACTGCCGCATTCCGCTCTCCAATGTGCTCGGCAGCGCCGAGGTGCAGACGGCCAGCAATGCAGCGAATGCCCCCAAGGGCTTCAAGGGCGCAATGAAAACGTTTGATGCTACGCGCCCGGCGGTGGCGGCATCGGCGCTCGGCATCGCCCGCGCGACGCTAGAGCTGCTGCGCGAGAAGCTGCTGGAGGCCGGCATCGAGCTGCGCGACGATGTGCCCTACCACGAGATGAGCGCTATCGAGCGCGACTTCCTAGACCTGGAGGCGCAGCATCGCGCCGCTTGGCTGCTGACACAGCGCGCCGCATGGCAGATGGACATGGGCCAGCCGAACACGGTCGAGGCCTCCGAGTGCAAGGTCAAGGCCGGCGAGGCGGCGACCATCATCACGCAGAAGGCGGTCGAGATGCTTGGCCCACTCGGCTACTCACGCGAGTGGCTGTTCGAGAAGTGGATGCGCGATGCGAAGATCAACGATATCTTCGAAGGCACCGGCCAGATCAATCGTCTGATCATCGCGCGCCGCATCCTTGGCTTTAGCTCGCGCGAGCTGAAGTAGCGCGCAGCTGCGGCCGGGGCACTCTCAGTCCATGCGCCGTGGCGCACATGCATATCGGCAATCGGTCTTTGCTGCACAAGCCGTCGATCATTGATCGGCGGCTTGCTGTGCGCTACTCGTCGTCAGCGTCGGGCGGGCGCACATCGAGGCCGAGCAGGCCGGCGAGCTGAAGCAGCTGCGTGGGGTCGATGATCGCGCCCTGTAGCTCTTTGATGCCGATGTGCACGCCATCGAGCTTGGAGCCGCGCAGGTCGCAGTTCTCTAGGTTGGCTTGGCGAAAATCGGCTCCTTGCAGGTCGCAGCGGCTGAACACCACATTGCGCAGGTCGGCTCCCTCGAAGTTGGCTTCGCGCAGCTGGCACTCCTCAAAACGCACATCGCGGCACTCGCTTTGCCAGAAGATGGCTAGCTCGCCCTGGCAGCCAACAAAGACGCAGTTATCGAGCTGGGCTGCGATGAGCTTCAGGCCAACAGTGCGGCAGCCATCAAGCTCGACGCGCTGGAGATGGGCTTTTTCCCAATCTGCCTGGCTCATATCGCAGGTCTCAAAGCGGGCATCGCTAATCTGCAGCAGACGCAGCTGGCTTTGGCTCAGGTTGCTGTGCTGACAGCGCACGTGATCAAATAACACGTCGTTGGCTGTCTGTCCAATACACTGCCAGCCGCTCAAGATTTGCTGTTGGTAGGTCGCGGTGTCGCCAAGTGGGGCCGGATCGCTGCTTGATGCGGCGCTTGGCAGCTCCGGCGGCTGAATGCCTGCATATGTGCGGCGACGCTTACGGGGCATGATTGCTCCTTGGGCTAGTCGGCTCAAGGTACTTAGTTTAGCACATATGCGCTGGAGCCGGGAGCGCTGGCGATAGGCGGCCACCACGTGCTCGCGGAATAGCATGCGGCGCAGGGCCATCGCGGCTGACGCGCGGGCTGCGTGACCTCGGCTACGGCGCGCGGGCGGGCGGCGACCACCGACGGTTTGGTTCTGCAAGGCTCAGCGACTGGCGGCCGCACGCTGGCGGTGGAAGGGAACGCGGCGCAGGGCCATCGCGGCTGACGGGCGGGCTGCGTGACCTCGGCTACGGCGCGCGGGCGGGTGGTGAAGGCAGGCGGTCTGGTTCATCAGAATGCGGCAGTGCAGGGCAGCCAGCAAGCGGGTGGATAGCGCGCACGGCGCAGGGCAATCGCGGCTGACGGGCGGGCTGCGTGACCTCGGCTACGGCGCGCGGGCGGGCGGCGATCACCGACGGTTTGGTTCTGCAAGGCTCAGCGACTGGTGGCCGCACGCTGGCGGTGGAAGGGAACGCGGCGCAGGGCCATCGCGGCTGACGGGCGGACTGGCCGGGTACCCGTCAGGGTCGATGCGGCTACGGCGCGCGGGCTGGTCGGTGCTGGGCAGCCCTGTTTTTGGAAACGATGCGCTGGTGGTTGCGCGCACGCGGCGGCGCTGGTCACCCAAGGGTCGCCGGTTCGCGCGCACAAGCGTTGATTGCGCCGAGTGGTGCTGCTGGACAGTGACTTGCTGTGCGTGCGCCAAGCGGCAAGGAGACCGTGTGGACGAGCTGCGAAAGCCGGATTTTTGGCGTGCGCGCGGGCTGTTTGCCTCGGGCTGGTGGCTGCTGCCGGCGCGGGCGGTGCTGGCAGGCGTGTATCCTGGGCGGGTCTTTGTGGATGATCAGGCGTCGCCGACAGCGGCGCTGGTGTGGGCGACAGGCCGCTGGGCCTATGTGGCAGGCGCGGCGGCAGCGCTGGAGGCCGAGCTGCGCGCGGTCTTTGTCGGCGCAGTGCAGCCAACGCTGGCGGCGCAGCAGCGATTTGAGATCTATGCAGCGGCGGATTTTGCCGTGCTGGCGGCGGTTGAGGCGGCGCTGGCCGAGTTTCGGCCCCAGTTTCATCTTGAGCAGACCTTCTGGTTTGATGCTGAGCGCTATCGTGCGGCACGACGAGCTATCGAGCTGCCGGATGGTGCGGAGATTGTCGCGGCGGAGCTGCCGCTGCTGGAGCCGAGCCAGCCTCAGCCTCGTGGCTACACCGAGGTGCGCACGCTGGCCTTTCAGCTCCGCCGCGGCGACGACCTGCTGGCGCAGGCACGCCTGAACGGCTTTCAGCTTGATGGCGCGGCGATGATCGACGTGGCGACCTATGCGGTGGCTGAGCGGCGGCGCGGCTATGCGCGGCTCGTGACGCAGGCGCTGCTTGACGCCTGTATTGCGCGCGGCATCCGGCCAGTGTGGGAGACAACCGTGCAGAATCGCGCCTCGCAGCGGCTGGCGCGGACGAGCGGATTTGTGCCAGTGGAGCGCTATCCGGTCTGCGAGCTGCGCTGGACGTAGGCGGCGCTGACGGCGGCGGCAGGCACATGGCATAGCCGATGCGGTATGCTATAATCGGCTGATGAAGCTGATTGGCTGGATTGTTGGCAGCGCTGTTGCACTGGCGCTTTTCTACTGGATGATCGTGATCGGCGAAGGCACCTACTTTGGTCGTCCGGTGGTGCGTCTGATCTATCGTCTAGGGGCTGGCGTGTACGATCGTGTGCGCGCGCCAGTGACGCGCCATGACCATGTGCATCTGCTTGGCCCGCTGCGGGTGGCCTTGCTTGGGCGACCGCAGGCGGCGCTGCTGGATGTGGCGACAGGCACCGGGCGTGTGCCGCTGCTGCTGGCGGGCGAAGCCTGGTATACTGGCGCGATCTATGGGCTGGATCTGACGCCAGCGATGCTTGAGCGGGCGGCGGCCAAGGCGCGCGCAGCGGGCTTGAGCGGGCGCGTTGTCTGGCTCGCAGGCTCAGGCGACGAGCTACGTCGCTGGGCGAGCGGCACATTTGGCGCGGTGACGTGTCTCGAAGCGCTGGAGTACTTTCCGCGACCGCGGCGGGCGCTGCGCGAGATGTGGCGTGTGCTGCAGCCCGGCGGAACCCTGCTGATCAGCACCTGGACGCCGCGCCATGCGCGCTGGCTGCCGGGCAAGGCCTGGACAGCATCACGTATGGTGGCGTTTCTTCAGCAGCTTGGCTGCGCGGAGTGGGAGATACGCCCGTGGCAGCCAGGCACCTATGATTTAGTCTTAGCGGTCAAACCGTGGGAAGATTGATCTATGCATCCAACAGTGCGCGAAATTGATGCTGCGGCCACCCGACCCTTGCGTCAGCGCATCCTCCGCCCGCATCAGCAGATAGAAGACCTCGTCTACGCTGGCGACGCTGCCGCCGACACGCTGCATGTTGGCGTGTTTGTGGATGCGCAGCTGGTGTGCATCGCCTCGGCCTTTCATCAGCCGCCACCTGGCGAGCAGCGGGCCGATGCCTGGCAGCTGCGCGGCGTGGCGACCGACCAAACACAGCAGCGGCGCGGCTATGCCCGGCTGCTGCTGGAGTGGCTGGAGCAGGCGCTCGCTGAGCGCTTTGGCTGTCGGCTGATCTGGTGCAACGCCCGCGTAGCGGCGCTTCCGCTGTACACCGCGCTAGGCTACACGATTGTCAGCGAACCCTTCGATGTACCGGAGATCGGGCCGCATGTTGTTATGCGGCGCGATGTTCGGGCGAGCGTATGACCACACAACCTGCGCAACCAAATTTACCACTCTTGCACAACCGCTATCGGATCTTTAGTCGGCTGGGCGACAATCGGCTGGCGCAAGTGTTCCGGGCCAGCGATGAGCGCCTAGGCCGACCGGTGCTCGTGCACATTTTGCGGCCGGACCTGCAGGAGAACGAGGCGCTGCGTCGCCGCTTTACCGAGGAGGCCCAAGGGCTGGCCAAGCGGGCGCACCCGGCGCTGCTCGATGTGTTCGACCAGGGCGATGTGGCCGGGCGGCCGTACATGGTTACCGAGGAGGTTGATGGGCGGCCGCTACGCGCTGCGCTGCCGCTGGCGCTGCCCGATGCGCTGCGCATGCTGCGGCAGATTGTTGGCGCGGTGGCGATCACGATCACGACGCAGACGCCAACGCCGCCGATCGCCTCGGGGGCGATTTTGGTGACGCCAGATAACCGCCCAATCTTGGCCGAGCCGTGGTGGCTAAGCCAGCAGGAGCTGCGCGACGAGCTGGCCTACTATCGCGCGCCAGAGCGCGTGCGCGGCGAGCCGCCATCTGAGCGCTCAACGGTCTATGCGCTGGGCCTCTTGGGCTACGAGATGATGCTGGGCCAGCGGCCATGGGGCGATCAAAGCCCGCAGGCGGCGCAGCAGAAGCATGTGAGCGATGAGGTACCGCCGCTCTACAACGAGATGGTCAGCTTTATGCCCTCGCTGGCGGCAGCCCTGCAGCTTGCCGCCGCCCGTGATCCGTTTCAGCGCACCCTGGATGTGCAGTCGCTGGCCCGTGATCTTGCTGCAGTGGATGCGGCGGCGGAGGCTCCGACCAAGCCGCTGGTGCGCCCGATGCCCGCCATCCGCGATACGATGCGCGAGGCGCGGCGCACGATCACCCAGCGCCGCCGCCCGACGGAAGACTTGCCGCCGCCGAGCAGCGCACCGTCAGCGCAGGCCGCCGCTCCCGTGATGCAGCAGCCGCGGCCGGTGATGCCGCCGCCGCAGCCGCCGCCGCAGCAGCTCTCGCGCGATGATCTGCGCAAAGAGGTGCGGCGCGAGGTGCGGCGCGAGGCGCGGCGGCGCGGCTGTCTGAGCTTTATCCGGCGGCGTGTGGTGGGACTGATCTTGCTGGTGGTGCTCGCTGGCGGCTGCTACTGGGGCTTCACCTTTGGCCGCGACTGGTTCGAGAGCGGCGCGGCCAAGACCTGGGCGTGCGGATGGCTGCCCGAGTTTGCCTGCGCCTACCTGCCCGGCGATGCCAAGCCGCAGCCGATCAACTATGTGGTGCTGGTCGAGAACACCAACGTGTGCTCGGCACCAAGCATCAGCGCGCCCATCCTAGAGTCGCTGCCCAAAGATACACGCGTGACAGCGCCCGATCCAAACGATGTACACGCAGCAGATGGCAACACCTGGATTCGGATTGAAACAACCTATAATAATCGGCGACTCGATGGCTGGGTCGCACTTAGTTTGCTCCAAGAGGAGGGTTCGCCGTGAGCGACCTTGATCTACCTACACACGTGCTCGAGCGCCTGCACTCGGCACGCACCATTACCGTGCTAACCGGCGGCGGCCTGTCGCGCGAGTGCGGCGTTTTGGGATTCCGCGAGGCGCAGGCGCGCGACGAGCGCTGGGCCGCCTATGAGCCACAGGAGCTGGCGACGGTGGAGGCGTTTATGCGCAACCCCAAGCTGGTCTGGGACTGGTTCGCCTATCGACGGCAGCTGATCGAGCCGACGCAGCCCAGCCAGGCGCACTATGCGCTGGTGGACCTGGAGCAGCTCGTGCCGCACTTCAAGCTGATCACGCAGGCCATCGACGGCCTGCACTGGATGGCCGGCAGCCGCGAGCTGATCGAGTTCCACGGCTGCCTGCGCCGCACTATCTCTTCCGAGGACGGCGGCGTGGTCAGCGAGTGGGAGTGGGACACCCGCGATGTGCCGCCGCGCTGCCCGCGCACCGGCGGCTATCTGCGCCCCGATGTGCTGTTCTACGGCGAGGGCGTGCCCATGGAGCGCGTGCGCGAGGCCGACGCCGCCACCAGCTGCGATGTCTTTCTGTGCATCGGCACCGAGTCGGTGGTGCAGCCTGCCGCGTCGCTGCCGCTGCACGCCAAGCGCAACGGCGCGCTCGTGATCGACATCAACCCCGCGCCATCGGCGTTTACCATCTTCGCCGACTACGCCGTGCATGGCTCGCTCAGCGAGCTGGTGCCGCAGCTTGTGCATGTGTTCGAGGAGGCAGGCGAGCAGCAGTGAGCAACGTAGAAGCGGTAATTGAAACGGTGGTGGCCCAGCTCCATGCGGAGTTTGGGCCACAGCTTTTGGGCGTGCTCGTGACTGGCTCGCTGATCCACGGCACGCCTAGCCCCAGCAGCGACCTCGACATGCACGTGCTGATCGATCGCCCACAGCGCCAGCGCCGCAACCAGCTTGTTGCTGGGCTGGAGGTTGAGATGTTCATCAACCCACCCTGGCAGGTCGAGCGCTACTTTGACAGCGTGCGCGGCGTCGATCAGCACATGTACAGCTTTGGCCGCAGCGTCTACGACCCGCACGGCGCGGTGGCGCGCATGCAGGCGCTGGCGCGGCGGCTGTGGGATGCAGGGCCTGCGCCGCTCGACCCGGCCTTGATCTGGCGCAAGTGCTATGCGCCCGCCGACTGGCTGCGCGACCTCGACGACATCGGGGCGAGCGACGCGGCCACGGCCACGCTGCTCACCTGCACGATCATCGACGACCTGCTCGCCACGCACTATCAGCTCAGCGGCCGCTGGCAGGCCAAGCTCAAGCGCCGCCTCGCCGACCTGGCGCAGTGGGACGCCGCCGCCGCCGCCTTGGTGCGCACGGCCCTGCAGCCCGCCGACCACGCCGAGCGCAAGACGGCGCTGCTGGCCCTCGCCGCGCACATCCTCGCGCCCATCGGCGGCCTGATGCCGCTGGAGTGGCACACCGCGTGGGAGGACATCACGCCGCCGGAGTGATCTGACCGTAAGCTCGATCCATAACAATCGCTTGGGGGTTGGGGTATTCGCTTCTCCTCCAAGCGTGTGCAACCCTGCCCTTGATCGCATATGCACAAGGGCGTTTGGGATTCTGCATAACGCGCACTGTGCAAGCTGTTCAATGCTGAATGCATGTTGTTAGGAGCGTGCTGGTGTGCTAAAGTGCAGCTCGTGGCGCATACATCCATGTGTGCACCATACGTATTGATAGCGTTTTACGGAGGGTTGCTATGCGCAAAAGGGTAGTAGCGTGTGTGCTTATGGCTTGTATGCTTGTTGGATGTGGCGTGGGCGAGAAATTTGCTCCGCCTTCCGAATCAATTATAAAAACACCTGTCTTGGCAGTGCCATTACCAGCTCAATCAGAGTCATCATCGTTGGAGAGTTCTATCCTTATGACACCAGTCGTACATCAGAGCAAAACGCCTGATCCATTGGAATTGACCCTTGATTCTCCTGATTGGCCGCTGCTTCCATTATCTACAACCCTGACTGTAACCTCTACCACCAATCTACGCATCTTTAACTGGTCTCCCAGTGGGCAGCAGCTTTTATTTGTTCGCAGTGATAACTTGTGGGTGCTCGATGCTACGACTAGTCAGTATCAGTAGATCACAGGACTCCCTGGGGCCAGGGTAAACGGTGTGGCGGCCGAATCGTGCGGTATCCTTTGTGGTGCCAACCAAGAAAGGAACCGT
>JABXJS010000109.1 GCA_013538855.1 Herpetosiphonaceae bacterium | reverse complement strand
CGTAACGGCCATCTACGGCATGGTTCGGGCTATCCCGCTCGCACCGTACCGACCCTACACGCCACCCGAGCCAATCCTGTGATCTACTGAGTATCTCGATCACCAGCGTCGTGCGCCATGTGCTGCGCGCATCGGCTGCCTGCGCTTGAATCTGCGGATTGCGATCGTTGGCCGCATACAGGCCAATCGAGAGCACGCGCCAGCCAGGGATGCTGTTGATGCCACTGCCGCCAAATGGCCCCGCAGGTCCGGCAATCGCGTTCACCGCTATATCACGCATGATCGGCATTGGCACAGGCCCAAACTGATCCGGCGGATTGCTGAGTGGCACCAGCGTGGAGGCCACGGCGCTGACCGGATTCGGTGTGAGCAAGGCCAGCGGCACGTCCTCCATGCGGCGCGACGCCCAGATATAGGCGCTGAACAAGAGACCACCCATGGTTAAGAATAAAATGAGGTAGGTGAGGATGGCCGCCCGTGCTGTTTTGGTGGTGAGCGCCGAAGCCCACAGGCCGAGCATCCCGGCCGTGATCGCAGTCATGATGATCACCGCCAGCACGTTGATGACCGTGCGCAGGTTTATCCCGCCAAACAGGTAGACGATGCTCCCAAGCGGCACTGCTGCCAGCAACAGCAGGACGACATAGCTGAGCGCAGACACCAGCTTGCCCCACAGAATCTGGGCTGGCGATAGGCGTGTGGTCAGCAGCATCTCGTAGGTGAGCCGCTCGCGCTCGCTGCTAATCGCCCCAACGGTGATCGCTGGTGCAATAATGCACACACCACCGAGCAGTGTGAAGGCCAGTCCGCCAAACAGGGCCTGCCCGATCTGCGCACTTAGCAACACGGCTCCGAACTGCGCCTGGGCGGTGATGTTCAAAAAGAGGCCATAGCCAGCGACGCCTAGTCCAATGAGCAGGCCAGTCAGTAAGATAAAGGCGCGCCCGCCGCGCATCTGCGCCCGCACTTCCTTAACGAGAATAGGGTTGGGCTGCCAGCGCCAGCGGCGGCGCGCTATCGGTGTTTGCGTCATGCGTTCACCTCCGCAGTGACCGCCTCGCCATTGACGAGGCGTAGGAACATCAGCTCAAGGTTATCGGTCTGGCGATGGAAATCGACCACGATCAAGCCAGCGCTGGTGAGCGCTTGGAGCACCGCTGCCGCATCGGCATTGCTGCCGTGAAAGTCGGCGGTGAGCACATTCGCATCGTCCTCGCCATGGGCTTGCACAACGCCTGGCTGATCACGGAGCAGCGCTAGCGCACGCTCATCTGGCTCCAGCAGCACTACCTGTAGCCGCTCGCGTCCGGCTTTGCGCAGCTCTTGGATGCTGCCGCTGGCGCGCAGTTGGCCGTTGACCATGATGCCAATCTCGGTGCAGATATCCTCTAGCTCAGTGAGGATATGCGAGCTAAGGATGATGGTTTTGTTCATCTCACGCAGCGTGCGCAGCAGCTCGCGTAGCTCTAGACGCGCCTGCGGATCAAGGCCGCTGGCTGGCTCGTCAAGCAGGAGAATCGGCGGATCGTGGACAAGGGCGTGGGCGAGGCACAGGCGCTGCTGCATGCCGCGACTGAGATGCTGCACGAACGCGTTGCGCTTGTGGGCCAGGTCGACCAAATCGAGCAGACTATCGACAGTGCTGCGGCGACGCTGCGGCTCAATGTTGTGGCAGCGTGCATAGAAATCAAGGTACTCCCACACCCGCAGGTCATCGTAGACGCCAAAGAAGTCTGGCATGTAGCCAACGTGGCTGCGCGCCGCGCTTTGGTCGGTCAGCGGCGTGCCGTTGAGGCGGATGCTGCCGCTGCTTGGCTCCAGCAGCCCGGCCAGCATGCGCAGCGTGGTGGTCTTGCCGGCTCCATTGGGACCGATAAACCCATAGATTGAGCCAGGCATAATGTGCAGGTTGAGATCGTCGACGGCGCGCTGGGTGCCAAAGCGCCGTGTCAGATGCTCGGTGTAGATCGCAAATGGTTGACTCATGGCAGCGTTCCTTTGACCACAACGCCAGGCGAGAGGCAGCCCCACCAGTCGTTGTTGTTGCTGGCATCTGGCAGGCTATAGCGCAGCCAGATGCGCCCTTGGCTGATGTAGTTGCCTGGGCTGTCAACGTTGATAAAGCCAGTCGTATTGCTCATCACCTGCCAGGACTGGCTGGTCCAGTCGTATAGCTCATAGGTGAGCTTATTGGCGCTGATCGCACCATCCACCGATGGCAACAGGCGCAGCTCGCTGATAGCGATGTTTCTGATCTGTGGCAGCAGGCGGATGTGCATCTCGGAGCTGCGCTGGCTGATCGGCTGGCCGATGCCACGGTTGGTCATACACAGACCTGTTTTGGTATTCTCGGGCGTGCTCTCAATGGCACTCCAGCGGCTATCGAAGCTGACATTGCCGCTGCTGATGCTAAAGCCGGGCTTGCTGATAAAGATCACCGTTTGGCTGTGGTTGAAGCGCTCCGTAGGGAGATCGACGGTGGGCAGCGTCAGACGCGGAAAGCCCACAAACAGTGGCTCCCACATATTGTAGGTACCGTTGTAGGGGTTGGAGGCGACATCGATCGCCTGCATACGCTGCGTCACCTCGGGCGCTGGTGCGCTGCCACCCTGAAGTTGTTTTTGGTAGATGATGTAGCTTGGCGCGGTCTGATTGTTGGTGGTTGCAGCATTAAGCTTAATCTCAACGCTCGCGCCTGGCTCAAGTAGCCCGATGGTCTGTGCGCGCTCGCCAAACACTAGGGCGGCATCATCAAATGTGATGTTGCTGGTGTTGCGCAGTGTCCCGACGAGCGTATTATTGTCCAGCTGAAGCTCAAACTCCAGCGCGATGGTGCTGGTTAGCGGGCGCTGATAGGCGACAGTCTCCATCGACCACTGGTTAACGACGAGATTGCTGATCTGGGCTGGCTCAGTTGTGTAGACCGCATTGGCCTGGCCGACCGAAAGTCCACCAAGCCAGGGGCTTTGCAGCGGCCGGAAGTGCGTCTGTGGTGTGCCAGCGATGGTGTAGGTGCTGCGATTGGGCGAAAAGACGCCTGCATAGCCGTAGACGGGGGCATTCTGCAGGCCATCCTGCTCGATAATCACCAGATCGTTAAGGATGATATCACTGCCGCGCTGCTTGGCTCCAAAGCCATAGGCTAGGCCGGCGAACACCAGGGTGAGAGCGGGAATCGTGAGCCAAGCCAGCGCCATGCGGTCGAGACGGCGCAGCACCAAGAAGTTCACTGGCCCCACCAGCACGACATACACGGCCAGCAAAATCAACAGCAGCCGCAGCGGTGGCAGATCAAGCGCTGGTAGGTTGGTTAGAAAGCTGCTGGCCTGCCCATCGCGGGCTTCTTTATCGGTTAGGCCGGGATCGCCTGGTGTGAGCAGCGGCTGCGCTGGTAAAAGATTTGACCAGTACTGGTCTAGACCACGCCATGTGACTAGCTCTGGCTGGGTGACCGGGACCGCACTAACCACCACCTGGCCCGTGCCAACTGTGCGAGTGACGAGCAGCGGCGCGCTATGCACTTGGATGGCTGTCATTGCCTGACTGCTTGGTATCAGCTGGACACCTGGAAGGTCTTGCGCTGCGTCGCTGCCGCCGACAGCCTGTGCGAGGGCGGCCCCATCGAATGTCAGTGGCGCGCCGCTGGTGGCGGGCTGAAGCTCGGCTGGCAGCACGCTGAGCGTATCAGGATACACCAGGAGCGTGCCGCCTGCGCTGACCCAGCTCGTGATGGCCGCGACTTGCTCGGCGCTGAGCGTCTGCCACGCCCGCTGATCGACAAGGAGTGTATTCAGCAGATCAAGGCCCTCGCTGGTCGCTGGCAGTTGATCTGGTGTGAGATTAAGCGCCTGCTGTTCGGTGAGGTTGGGCAGCGGATTATCGGCCAGCGAGACGACCAGCGGCTTGCTAATGCGGCGTAGGTTAATCCGCTCCGTCGCAATCTCGGTGCCGTTGGCCCGTAGGCTGACGCCTAGGCGTGAGAGAGCATCTGGATAGACATAAACGACTGTGGATTTTTTGCCGCCGCCAGGCACATCGAGTCGTGTGGCAAAGCGTTTGTTGATCAGAACCTCAAACTGTTGATCGCTGCCATTGTTGGCGATCGTTAGCGTCAGCGGCAGCCAGAAGCCAGGGCGATACAGATCGCCATAGATCGGCTCAAGCGACCACTCAACGTTCGATTGCTGGGCATACGTTGGACGCACCCCGATCACGAGCAGCGCCAGCAGCAGCAGCCACCAGCATCTCCGACACATAAACTACTCCCCTTGGTGAGATAACGTTGTATGTATCATAACGAATCAATCGGCGCTGCTGTTCCATTTTCAGCCGACTTTCAGCCACACATCAGCTTTATACCAATGTACCTGCGAGCGGGTGCAGGGTGCAACCCTGCCGGGGGCTTGGGTCTGCGCCCAAACCGCCTGTCCATGCCACGTATCCACCGTGAATTGGTATTACTCCTGCACCCGCCGCAGCGTGTAGGCATTGCCTGCATTGATCTGGGCGGCCTGTGGGCCGAGCGCCAGATAGTCGTCGTGCACGGTGATCAGCCGCCCAGTCAGCGGAGCCGAATCGGCGCTGAGCAGCCAGGCGACGAGCGCGGCGGCTTCCTGCGGCGCGACACCTTTGGTTTGGGCCAGGCGCACCATGCCGTCGGCGTAGCGCTGGCCCTCGGGCGTGCTGGCGATCTCGGTGCTTAGGCGTGTGGTAACGAGGCCAGGGCCGAATGCATGGACGCGAATCTTGGCGCGCTTGTACTCCAGTGCCAGCGACTCGCTGAAGCGCACGATGGCCGCCTTCACAGCGCCATAGACAGCGAGCCGCGGTGAGGGATCGGCAGCGCCGTAGCCAGCGATATTAACGATTGTGCCGCCGCCTTGGGTCTCCATGTGTGGCAGCACCGCATGGCAGGTGTTGAGGGTGCCCCATAAGATGCTGGCGACCATTGGGTGCAGCTCAGCTAGCTCAAGATCGCCGAAGCGACCGAAGGGGCCAAGCTGCCCGGCGATGTTGATCAGCGCGTCGATACGGCCATGCTGTGCAACAACCTGCGCTGTCAGCATCTGCACTGCACCGGCATCAGCGACATCAAGCGCGTGTGCGCTGGCTGAGCCGCCCGCAGCTGTGATCTGGCTGGCAACTGTGGCCAGCTCGCTGGATGTGCGTGCGACAAGCGCGAGCGTCCATCCGCCGAGCGCTAAATGCTCAGCCACTGCACGGCCAATCCCGCGACCTGCTCCCGTAATGATTGCAACCTGCTTAGTCATGCTTTGCTCCTTGTGGGCTGGGTGGATTGAGGCTGCCGCAGCAGCTCTGGAGGATGCTACGGGAGCTATACGCGGAAGGATGGTTAAACAAACGATCCGCCAGCATGTGGCGGATCGGAGTGCGGGTGGCCGCGATGGTTTAGTAGCGACGCTGCGGATCGTTGGCCGGATCGACCTGTGTTGGATCGAGCTTGACCGTCTCTTGGTCCGAGGTGGTGTTGAACGTCTGCGGCGCGGCCGCTGGCTGGTGTGGGCTGGTGGAGCTACCACCGCCGCGGCGCATGCGCTTCAGCGCATCGACCACGCTGGTGCCCCATGAGCGGTAGCTGTTATAGATGCTTGGCCGACCGATTGCAGCGGGCAGCGCAAGCAGCAGCAGGGCCATGCCGGGACCGTAGAACAGCACGCGCAATGCTGAGCCACCGAAGAAGGCCACGCCAAGGCCGAAGCATACAAGGGCCAGGCCGATCATGGCATTGAGCACCGTCGTTGAAGGCTGGCGTGTGCGCACAAGATCGATCAACTCGCGGCGATTGCCGATCAAGAGCATCGCACCGGTGGCCAGCGGGATAAAGGCTGACACGAAGTTCATCACCAAGTTGGTGAGAAAGAAGCAGACAGCCAGCAGCACGACCAGGGCGATCAGCGAGCCGAAGATCACCAATTTATCTGATGTATAACGTCGATTTATCATCGCAACCTCCACAACGTCTATCGTGTGGATGATACGCTGGGCGTAGCGCGATTGTTGCGGCTAGCCCTCGTTGTCGAAAACCGCCTTGACGCGGAAGTAGTTGCCCTGGCGATCCGGCGCATTGGCAAGCGCGGCATCGACGTCGAGGGATGAGTTGGCCAGATCAGGGCGTGTGACGGTGGTCATATCGGTGACCTGGGCCGTGATCGGCACATCGTCGATAGCGACCTCTTTGAGCAGCTCGATGTGATCGAGGATGGAGGACAGCTGCGCGCGCATCCGCTCCATCTCGGTATCATCAAGGCGTAGGCGGGCCAGGTGGGCGACCTGATCGACCTGTTCTCGGGTTAGCGACATAGCTCCTCCTTGAAGCACAAGCGCGCCTTACTCGGTGGGGCGCGAGCGATAGCCGAAGTAGGCTCCACCAACGCCAGCGACAATCAGGAGCGTAACCAGCGGCAGCGTGCCTAGCCCATAGATGCGCCCCATGGCTCCTGCGATTAAGAGGCTGAAAAACCCGCTGCCGATGGCAAACGCCCATGCCGGTGGTGAAGATGGTGCTTTATTCATGAAACCTCGCGGCTATCCGACAATCTCCTGTCGATTGTACCAGAAAGCAGCTACGGCGCATGCACCGATCTACTGGCGTAGCAGCCAAGCGGGAGCGCTGGCAAACGGCCCAACATTGTAGAACTGGTCATGGTTCCACAGCGCTTGGCAGAGCGCAACAGCGCTGGCGAGCGTGGTCCACAGTAGCAGTGTCGAGAGCGCCCAGGCCACCTTGTTGTCTTTCAGCGAGCGTAGGGCGATGACCATGCTGGCAACGGTGAGCGCCCACATGCTAAAGGTCAGTACAAAGGCGTTGATTGGCGAGCGCAGCCCGACGTAGGCGGCATTGAAGGCGACAAAGATCAACCAGCTGACGCCCTGCACAGTGAGAAACGAATCGTGGCCTGCGTCATCTTTATGCCGGTTGAGCACGCGCAACGTTCCGGCGACGGTCAAAATATTGTTGGTGATCCAGACGGGGCCAAATGCCCAGGCCGGCGGGGTAAAGACAGCCTGCTTGAGGTCGTGGAAGTACTCGCGCTGAGCGTTGCTGCCAAACTGCAAGCTGGGGCTGTTGCCGGCCAGCTTGGACACGACGGCCTCTAGGCCAAAGGCGGCCAAGTTGGCACCGACGATCCAGGCGGCGCCATGATACCAGCGCCACTGCTTGGTCGCTTTCTTGGGGGTGATCAGCTCTTTGACGGTGTTTGAAATAGCCATACATCCTCCAGACAGAAAATTCTATTCTGAAGGATGTACGGCAGATAGTGTTCCAAGGGATGTGTGGTTAGAGCGCGCGGCCAGGGCTAAGGGCGCTGAGCGCATAGCGGTGGATGGCTACGGCCACGCCGCCAAAGCGGGCTGAGGGCGCGATCCAGTCGGCGGCATCGAGTGCCACCTGCATGCTGCCTTTGGGGGCCACGCCGATGCCAGCCCAGCGCAGCATGCCCGCGTCGGCCTCGGCATCGCCGATGCAGAGCACTTCGCTGGGCTGAACGCTCCAGAGCTGACAGAGGGCCGAGAGCGCGTTTTCCTTGGTTGCCTGTGGATGGGCGATGACCGCCGAGTAGACCTCGCCATCGTTGTCGGAGTATTGGAAGATATGGGCGATGTTCGGGTCTTTCAGCAGCGGCTGGATGGCGTGGATTGTTTCCAGGCCGCGGGCGACGATGCGCGTCGGCGGCATAATCACGGCCTGGCGAAGCGAAGGAACGGGAGCATGATCGAGGCGTGTTGATGGTGTGCCCGATGACAGGCGCGGGTTGAAAAAGTTAATCTCGTCAATTGTAAAGATCAGCGGCAGTTGGCGCTCATCGGCTAGTTTGGCGAGTTGTTGTGAGAACTCGAGGTCGAGCGGCTGGTGAAACAGCTCGCGTCCATTCTCGTCCCACATCCGTGCGCCATTGTGGCAGACAAGCGTTGCCTTGATGTTGAGGCGATCAAGAATATCTAGCGTTGGCTGGCGTCTGCGGGCGGTTGCCAACACAACGCGAATGCCGTGGGCAACTGCTAACTGGAGTGCTTCGATATTCGTTGGCGGCAGCATACCGCGCTCATCAATGAGTGTGCGATCAATGTCTGTAGCAATAACCCTGATAGGCATACGATCATGCTCCTTCAACCAGTAGCTGGTTTTATCACACAGGCCAGACTCTGTGTCCGAATCGTTCGACGTGATAACCTAGAGCTTCCAGATGTTCAATGACCTGTTGTCCATGATCTTCATCGCGGACCTCGAGAATCATCTCGATGCCCACCCGATCCAGAGGGAGTTGCCAGACTGCTCGCCGGTGGCCGATATCGATGACATTGGCTCCTTTTGCCGCAATCGCCGAGATCAGCGGTGCCAAATTTCCTGGTCGATCCGATACGCTGGTGCGAATGCGCAGATAGCGCCCTTGCTTGACTAAAACTTGCTCGATGATGCGCGCTAAGAAGTTGCCGTCGATGTTGCCGCCGCAGAGCATTATGATCGTTGGCTCATCAGGGTTAATTTTGATGAGGCCGCTTTCGAGCAGCGCGGCCACGCCAACAGCGCCAGCGCCCTCGACCACGAGGCGATTGTGCTGCAGAACATGGACGATCGCCCGTGCTGTGGCATTGTCGTCTACCGTCACCACCTCATCAACCAAGTCGGTGATGATCGGCAGTGTCAGGTCGCCAGGGCGCTTCACGGCGATGCCATCGCTGATCGTGCTGGCGTGTGGCACGGTCACCGGATGGCCCGCCTGCTGCGACATAGCGATCGATGGACATCCAGCCGCCTGCACGCCGACCAGCCGCACGCTGGGCTTGAGCGCCCGCAGGGCGATTGCGATGCCCGACATCATGCCGCCGCCGCCGATTGGCACAATCACTGTGCCGCCGTGCTCGGGCAGGTAGGGGGCAATCTCTAGGCCGAGTGTGCCTTGACCGGCAATCACCGCCGGGTCGTCAAACGCATGAACGTAGGTTGCGCCAGTCTCGGCCTGCAGCTGGCGTGCGTAGGCCCCGGCGTCGTCGAACGAGGCCCCATGGAGCACAACCTCTGCGCCGAAGTTGCGTGTCGCGCTGATCTTCGCCAGCGGCGCATACTCCGGCATAACGACCGTTGCTTTGATATTGTGCAGCCGAGCCGCTAGCGCAACCCCCTGGGCATGATTGCCGGCCGAGTGTGCGATAACGCCACGCGCGCGCTCTGCCTCGGAAAGTGAGTGAATCTTATTATACGCGCCGCGAATTTTAAATGAGCCAGCGCGCTGAGTATTTTCGGCCTTATACCAAATCCGCCCGCCAACATCTTGGCTCAGCCGCTCGGCGGGCAGCATCGGCGTTTTGGTGATGATTGGCTCAAGTGTCGCTGCTGCGGCACGAATGGCATCAAGGGTTGGCATAATGGCTCGTTCTACGCTCATGGAATAGCCTCCGCTGTGAGGGTGATTGGGATGGTCGCGACACTGCGACCACGGCTCGTATTGTACCATAGCGCATCTGGTCCAATGGGTGAATTTGTCCCTATCCAATCGGGTGAACTTCGTCCCTGACTATTGACCATGCGCGGTAGATTCTGCTCATCCTGTGGGGGATAGCGGGGATAGGACTGTTGCGGGGGTTTTGCTCATAACACGACGGCCCAGTCAGTGACTGGACCGTTGGGGCTATGTGGCCTAGGCGCTAGAGCTTGCCGCGCGCGCGACCTTTGACCTTGCGCTTGGTGCCGTAGTTTTTCTCGCCGCTGCTGGCGGCATGGCTGGCCTGCTCGACGACAGCCCCATCGTCGAGCAGCGCGGCCGTTTGGCGCAGCTCAACGATCTGATCGCGCAGCAGTGCGGCCTTCTCGAACTCAAGGTCCTTGGCGGCCTGCTTCATCTGCTTCTCAAGGTCGCTGATCAGGCGGAAGACCTCTTCTTTCGTTAAGTTCTGGCCCTCCTGGCTCGCGGGCGTGTAGGCAGCGGGCTTCTCGGCGACCTTCTTGAGCCGATCAGTGAGATCGCGCACCTCTTTGATCACCGAGCGTGGCTCGATGCCGCGCTCGCGGTTGTAGGCCTCTTGGATGGCGCGACGGCGCTTTGTCTCGTCGATGGCATACTGCATGGCTGGCGTAACATGATCGGCGTACATCAGCACCGTGCCCTCAACGTGGCGGGCAGCGCGGCCGATCGTCTGGATCAGCGCTGACTCGGAGCGCAGGAAGCCGGCTTTATCGGCATCGAGAATAGCGACCAGCGAGACCTCCGGCAGGTCAAGGCCCTCGCGCAGCAGGTTGATGCCGACGACCACATCGTAGACGCCAAGGCGCAGGTCGCGCAGAATATCGACGCGCTCGATGGTGTCGATATCGGAGTGCAGGTACTGCGTGCGCACGCCGACCTCCTTGAGGTAGTCGGTCAAGTCCTCGGACATGCGCTTGGTGAGCGTGGTGATCAGCGCGCGCGAGCCGCTATCGACGCGCTTGCGCACCTCATCAAGCAGATCGTCGATCTGACCGCGGGTGGGGCGCACTTCGACGACCGGATCGAGCAGGCCGGTTGGGCGGATGATCTGCTCGACGATTTGCTCGGAGTGCTCGTACTCATACGGCCCCGGTGTGGCGGAGACATAGAGCACCTGGTGCATATGATTCTCAAACTCATTGAAGGTCAGCGGGCGGTTATCAAGCGCCGACGGGAGCCGGAAGCCGAAGTCGACCAGCGTTTGCTTGCGCGAGCGGTCGCCGTTGAACATACCGCGGATCTGCGGCACGCTCATATGCGACTCGTCGATGAAGAGCAGGAAGTCATCGGGGAAGTAGTCCAGCAGGGTCCACGGTGTCTGGCCAGCAGCGCGCCGATCAAGGTGGCGGCTGTAGTTCTCGATGCCGGAGCAGTAGCCAAGCTCCTCCATGATCTCAAGGTCGTACATGGTGCGCTGGCGCAGGCGGGCGGCCTCCAGCTGCTTGCCCTGCTCCTGCATCCAGCGCAGCTGCTCTTCTAGCTCCAGGCGGATGTCACTAACAGCGGCTTGCATCTTCTCGTTGGTGGTCACGAAGTGCTTGGCCGGGAAGATCTCGACGGTGTTTTTCGTGGTCAAAATTTCGCCAGTGAGTGGATCAACCTCGACGATGCGCTCGATCTCGTCGCCCCACATCTCAACGCGGTAGGCGGTCTCGGCGTTGACCGGAAAGACCTCCAGCGTATCGCCGCGCACGCGAAAGGTGCCGCGGTGGAAGTCGATATCGTTGCGCTCGAACTGGAGGTCGATGAGTGTGCGCAGGACTTTATCGCGGTTGCGCACCTCGCCGACGCGCAGCGGCAGCACGACCTGGCCGTAGTCGCTTGGCGACCCGAGGCCGTAGATGGCCGACACCGAGGCGACGATCAGCACGTCGCGGCGGGTGAACAGCGCCTGGGTGGCCTCGTGGCGCAGGCGGTCGATCTCCTCGTTGATCTGGGCCTCTTTTTCGATGTACAAGTCTTTGGAGGGCACGTAGGCCTCTGGGGTGTACATATCGTAGTAGGAGACGAAGTAGCCAACGGCGTTTTCGGGGAAGAACTCTTTGAACTCAGCGTAGAGCTGCGCGGCCAGCGTTTTGTTGTGGGCCATCACGAGCGTGGGGCGCTGGAGGTGCTCGACGATCCACGACATCACGGCGGTCTTGCCTGTGCCGGTGGCACCGAGCAGCGTCTGATGTTTCAGGCCCTGCTCGATGCCGGCAACGAGCTTTTTGATCGCCTGCGGTTGGTCGCCCATCGGCTGATAGGGCGCGTGCATTTTAAATTCTGGCATAACTCTTTGCTCTAAGGTGCTTAATCAATCGCTGCTGTCATTATACCTGCTTTCGCTGGCGCACTCCTCAGTCGCACGAATGAATTAGCTCGTTTGTTCGGTGGCGTCGGCATGCAACCTGCTGAAACTGAGGCTAAAAGAAGCATGATTGGAGTAGATAGTTATGACGCAGACTCAAGCGACGTTTCTGCGCCGCGCACTGATCGCTGTGGGCTTGGTTGCCCTTACGGTTGTTGTGCTGCTGGGCGCATGGACGATTATTGAAGTTCTTTTGTTGGTGTTCGCCGGTATGCTGCTGGCGATCTTCTTAAGCGGCCTAGCGCGCTGGGTGCACGATCACTCGCCGCTGAGCTACCGCTGGTCGCTGGGGTTGGTGCTGGTGCTGCTGCTGGCGCTGGCTAGCGGCTTTATCTGGTGGGTTGCGCCGACGATCAATAAGCAGGTGATGCAGCTGCGCTCGACAGTCCCAGAGGCGCTGCAGCGCCTGGAGGCGCAGGTGGCGGACTACGCGTGGGGCCAGCGGCTGATCGATCAAACGCCTTCACCGCAGGAGTGGCTTCAGGGGCGGCAGTCCATCCTCACCCGCATCACTGGGATTTTTTCGGTCACATTTAGCGTGGTCACAAACCTGGTGATTATTCTATTTGTGGGCCTGTATTTAGCCTTTGAGCCGTCGCTGTATAAGCACGGCATTGTGCGGCTCTTCCCGCTTGATGCGCGGCCGCGTGTGGCGGAGGTGCTGGGGAAGGTTGGTGGCACGCTGCACGGCTGGATCATGGGCATGATGGTTTCGATGTCGGTGATCGGCGTGTTGACGGCGCTGAGCATGTGGCTGCTGAATATTCCGCTGGCCTTGCTGCTGGGCGTGATCGCCGGTCTGCTGACCTTTATTCCGAATATTGGCCCGATTGTATCGGCGGTGCCGGCGGTGCTGCTGGGGCTGGTGCAAAGCCCAATGAAGGCGCTGTATGTGATTTTGGCCTATGTGGCAATCCAGACGCTCGAGTCGTATCTGATCACGCCGATGGTGATGCGCAAGATGATCAAACTGCCGCCGGCGCTGATTATTGTTGCGCAGGTGGCGATGGGCATTCTGTTTGGCCTGATCGGCCTGGTGGTGGCGACGCCGCTGGTGGTGAGCATTATGGTGCTGGTCCAGACGGTCTATGTTCGCGGCGTGCTTAACGACCCACAGCCGTTTGCAGGTGAAGATTAACCAGCGCTGTGGTGCGCTCGCTGTCTTGCAGCCCGTCTGGTGGTGCCAACCTGCTGCGTACGCCATCAGCGGCGGCGGCTAGCACAACGGCGAGCGTGCGCCATCAGCGGTAGAGCGTGGCACAGCGCTTGGCCTGCCGCTCAGCGGCGCTGACCTGGCCCACGCTGGGTGAGCCGTGGCCCAACCACCAGCTAGACATCTTTAAAAAACATCCTATGCGCTGGCGGAGGAATCACGCGGCATTGCGGTCTGTCACGGCGCACGGCTATGTGGCGCTTGGCTGGAGGCGCTGGGCTAAGCCGGTGGTGCGCTCGACAATTGCGCGCGACTCGACGGCGCGCTCCAGGGCGCGCAGATCGCCGGTGAGCACAACAAGCTCGCGGGCGCGGGTGACGGCGGTGTAGAGCAGCGGGCGGTTGAGCAGGCCGCCATAGTAGCGCAGCAGCGGGATCACGACGGCTGGATACTCGCCGCCCTGGGCCTTGTGCACGCTGATGGCGTAGGCCAGGGCCACCTCGTCCATCTCGCTCCAGGTGTAGGTGATTGTGCGCACGTGATCGTACTGGATGGTCGCGCTGCGCTCCTCGCTATCAAGCTCGATCAAGATGCCCAGATCGCCGTTGCTCACATCAAGCTCGTAGTTGTTGCGCAGCTGAATCACGCGATCGCCGACACGAAACAGCGTGCTGTTGATGACGGCCTCGGCGCGCTCGGGATGCGGCGGGTTGAGTGTGGCTTGGAGCAGTTCATTGAGGGCGGCCACGCCAGCTGGGCCGCGGTGGGTTGCTGCCAGCACCTGCACATCGTGGTGTGGATCGAGGTGCGGAAACTGGCGCGGAATGCGGCGGGTTACCAGATCGACCACCATCTCGGCGCAGCTTGGCGGCTCGGCGCGTGGAAACCAGAAGAAGTCTGGCCAGTCGACCTCGGGCAGCTCGCCGCGGTTGATGGCATGGGCGTTGGCGATGATGCCGCTGTCGGCAGATTGGCGGAAGATCGTGCTGAGATGGACGCGCGAGATCAGCGGCGCGGCCAGCAGATCGCGCAGCACCGCGCCCGGCCCCACCGACGGCAGCTGATCGGCGTCGCCGACAAACAGGATGTGGGTGCTGCGGCGCACCGCCTTGAGCAGATGGTGGGCCAGCAGCACATCGAGCATCGACGCCTCGTCGATGATGACCATATCCACATCGAGCGGCGCGGCCTCATTGCGGCCCCAGCGGTCGATGCCTGGCGAGCCGCTGTACTCCAGCAGCCGATGGATTGTGGTGGCCGGATAGCTGGTCGTCTCGGCTAGGCGGCGGGCAGCGCGCCCGGTCGGGGCGGCCAGTGCCACGCGAAAGCGCTGGTGTTGCAGCAGCAGCAGCAGCGCGCGAATGGTGGTGGTCTTGCCAGTGCCAGGGCCGCCGGTGAGCACACACACAGGGACAGTCAAGGCGCGGTGGACGGCCAGCGTCTGCTGGGCTGAGAGGTCGAAGCCAGCTTCTTCCAGCGCGGCGTGAATGTGGGTGTGGCTATAGGCTTGGAAGGCGGCGTGAACATCGGACGGCGAGTGCTGGAGGTCGAGCAGCCGTTGGGCTAGCTCTTGCTCGGCGTAGTACAGCGCTGGCAAGTAGATCAAATCGCCGTCACGGACGAGGAGGACGGCCGCTGTCGCTTCCTCTAGTCCGGCGGCGACGACGGCGTGGCTCAGCTCCAGCGTGGCGGCGGCGGCGGGCACCAACTCGGCGGCGGGCAAGGCGCAGTGGCCGTCCTCGCGGGCGGCGAGGCTGAGGGTGTAGCGCAGCCCTGCGGTGAGGCGGCCGGGCGCATCGCGGTCGATGCCGAGCGTTTGGGCGATCCGATCAGCGGTGGGGAAGCTGATGCCATCGACATCGAGGGCGAGGCGGTACGGATCGGAGCGCACAATCTCGGCGGACTGTGCGCCATACTGGCGAAAGATGCGGATGGCGAGGGTTGGGGCCAGCCCGACGTCCTGGCCCAGCTCGAGCAAGGTTTTGATGGTGCGCTCCTGCTCCCAGGCGCTGATGATGGCGGCGATTTTTTTGGTGCCGAGGCCCTTGACCTCGCGCAGGCGCTCGGGCTGGGTATCGAGCACATCGAGGGTGGAGGGTCCGAAGACATCGACGATGCGCTGGGCGGTAACCGGGCCGATGCCAGGCAGTAAGCCCGAGGCCAGGTAGCGCATGATGCCCTCGGAGGAGTCGGGGAGGGTAGTGCGAAAGCTGACCACCTCGAACTGGCGGCCGTGGGCGCGGTGCTCGACCCAAGCGCCTTCGAGATGCAGCAGCTCGCCAGGCTGAACGCCGGGCATGCGGCCAACGGCGGTGATCAGGCCCCGGCGTGCGTGAGGGCGAATCTGGGCTACAGTGTAGCCGGTATCCTCGGCGCGGTAGGTGATCCGCTCCAAGCTGCCGACTAGTGTTTCAGTCATCGGTACCTCAAGGCCAGCGACTAGGGTGTCGGGATCGGAACAGAGTAGATTTGGCGGCCAAACGGTTCGTCTTGCAGCTCGATGGTCAGCGATGTTGCGAGCGGATTGACGCCGCGCTCGATGTGTGTGCTGCCAGTGCCAACCTGATCTGGGCGCACGCGAATGGGCGCTTGGGTGTTGGCTGGTGTGTAGATGGTGCCGCTGGTATCGCGCACCTGGATATTGCGTCCGCTGAGGCCCATCTGGACCACGCTGGGACTATGGTTGATCACGCTCCAGTGGAGCACAATCTGGCTTGGGCAGAACTCGATCCGGTCGAGTGTGACCGCGACGTAGGGTGCTGCGCTGGGATTGGTTGTGATCGTGCGCCAGATATACGCATCGTCGCGGCTTTTGCGCACAGTTTGCGCGATGGCGGTGGCGCTGCACTCAACCGGCATCGGCGAGGCGTCGAAGGGTAGGGTGGCGATTGGCGAGACAATGGTGCTTGGCAGCTGCGCCACATTCAGCGGGCGACTACTTTGATTTAAGATCACGACGAGCAGCACAAGCACCGTAACCCAGCCCATGACCAGCAGCGTTGTGCGCTGCGACGAGCGATCGCTCCACTGGCTTGGCGGCATGATCGGCGGTGGGGCGGGCGTAGCGACCGGCGCTGGCGGCTCCGGCGGAGCTGGCGCTGGTGGCTCCGAGGGGGTGTCTTGCCACGGCGGCATGACGCCGGCGACGAGCTTGTTGACCTCGGTCCAAGGCTCGCAGTTGAGCAGGCGCGGGATGGCCTCCATCTCGGTCTCGGTGAGCACGATTTCATCGGTGCGCTCAGTGACGAGGTAGGTGGGCATTTCGTCGAGGCCCTTGACGGCGACGCGCCAGTCGAGGTTGATCTCCGAGCCGGCTTCGAGCGTTGGCGAGATGACGATCACGCGCTTGCAGGCGCGGAAGTCGACCATGCTGGCCTTCTGTTCCGAGAGAAAATCGAGGCGGTGGCTATGCAAAAAGTTGCGCAGGGCATAGTAGTAGGCGATGACCTGGTTGTACGGATTTTTGCGCCCCTGATTGAGCCATTTGACGGCCCCGTTGTTGCCCACGACCTTCCAGCGTCCGTTGACTGAGCCAAAGACTTTGCCATCGCAGTGCTTCATCTCAACAATGAAGATTGCGTCGTTCTTAATGACCACGAGATCGATCGTATGACCGCCAACGCTGAAGTTCGCGATCATTAAATAGAGGCCTTCGAGCCGGTCGAGGCCGTTGGCTAGCGCGATGATCGCTTTGCGCTCGTTGGGATTCTCGGGTTTTTCACCTATCCATACCTGAACTGCCATAATTTGCTGTTTTTTTCGTTAAATGCTCTACTCGCTATGATACACCATAAGCCGATTGTGCTGTTGTTAACATTCTCTTATTGTTGTCATCTTGACACTTGATGGAACTGTGCTACACTTATGATCAGAACCAGCCATGGTTCGGTTATTTTTATAGTTTGACTTTGTGTCGTTATGACACTATTTATACAACACTTTTGGAGGAGCACAATGACGGTGATCACGCTGGAGGCCCCGCGAACAGCCCACGACCATGCTGCGGACTACGCTGGCATGAGCACTGACGAACTTGATGCTCGTATTGCTGCGGCCAAGGCCAAGCTTGGCGATCAACTCGTCATTCTTGGGCACCACTATCAACGTGACGATGTGGTGAAGCATGCCGACCTGACCGGCGACTCCTATGGTCTGTCGGTTGATGCCTGCCGCACAGCGGCGCAGTACATTGTCTTTTGTGGGGTGCACTTCATGGCGGAGAGCGCCGATATCCTTGGGCGCGACGATCAAGTGGTGATTCTGCCAGATCACAGCGCTGGCTGCTCAATGGCTGATATGGCCGACATCGAGCAGCTTGAAGACGTCTGGGAGGAGCTAGAGCAGGTGCTTGGTGCTGCCGATGCCCAGGTTATGCCGATCACCTACGTCAACTCCACGGCGGCGGTCAAGGCGTTTGTTGGCGCGCATGGTGGGGCGTGTTGCACATCGTCGAACGCCGAGAAGATCGTGCGCTGGTCCAAAGCGCAGCGCCCGAAGATGCTGTTTCTACCGGACCAGCACCTTGGGCGCTATACAGCGCATATGCAGCTCGGCGTGCCGCTGGAGAAGATGCTCGTGTGGAATCCCAACCAGCGCTATGGTGGTCACACGCCAGAGGCCATCCGCGAAGCCGAAGTGTTCTTATGGGCTGGGCACTGCTCGGTGCATGCGCAGTTCCGCCCGGCGTATGTCGATGCTTGGCGCGAGCAGCACCCTGACATCAATGTGATTGTGCATCCTGAGTGTAGTCTTGGTGTGATTCGCGCGGCGGACTATGTTGGCTCGACGGCCTACATCATCAACACGATCAAAAACGCACCGGCAGGGTCGAAGTGGGCGGTGGGTACGGAGATCAACCTTGTCAATCGACTACAGACCCACAATCCCGACAAGCTGATCGTTTCGCTCTCGCCGTTTGCCTGTCTCTGCTCAACGATGTACCGGATTGACCCAGAGGAGCTGTGCTGGGTGCTAGAGCATCTTGCGGAGGGCGAGGTGGTGAATCAGATCGAGGTGCCAGCGGCGATCAAGCGCTCGGCGCGCTTGGCGCTAGAGCGTATGCTCGAGATATCGGCCACTTAATCACGCAGACTGATCAATAGCTAAGGCTGTGAGCGCAGGACTGATCGCGCTCACGGCTTTTTTGTGCATGATGAACTCAGCGGAACTAAATCAACAGCGCTGGCGTTGAATCTATATACGTGCAAGAGATGTGCAGATATATGGAGGATACAATGCAAAATCGTGTAATACCATGGATTAGCACAGCTGTTTTGGCGATTGTGCTCGTAGCGGTTGTTTTGATCCTGTTGCCAAAATCAAGCTCAGCTCAACCATCGACCGACAGCCAGAAGCGGATAACAGTCGTTGGCCACGGCGAGGTCAACGTAACGCCTGACATTGCTCGTGTGACGATTGGTGTGCAGACACAGGGCGCGACGGCTAGCGAGGCGCTACAATCAAACAATACCCAGATGCAGCAGCTGATTGATGCGCTTAAAGCGGCTGGTATTCCCGCCACCGATATACAGACTGTGGGATTTGGAGTCAATCCGCGCTATGACTACAGCGATGATGGCAAGGGCACAATTGTAGGCTATGATGTAAGCAATGCGGTCAATGTGAAAATTCCATTGAACGATACTGGTAGCTTGCTCGATAAAGTTGTGCAGCTAGGGGCGAATAATATCTCAGGGATTGCGTTTGATGTAGCGGACAAGAGCAAGGCGCTGGAAGATGCGCGAGCGGCGGCGATCAACGATGCCAAAGTTCGGGCGACCCAGTATGCACAGGCGAGTGGCGCGAGTGTTGGCTCAGTGCTGGTGATCACCGAGCAGATTGGCAGCTCGCCTGTGCCGATGATGGAGCGGGCGGCGCTGCCGATGGCGGCCGACAGTGCTGTTCCGGTGGAGCCAGGCCAGCAGACGCAGTCGATTGATATTCAAGTGACCTTTGCCTTGAAGTAGATCAGATGAGGAAAGAGTGGCGGCGCGGCGTGAACATCACGCCGCGCCGCTATGGTGCGCTACGCGGGCTGTTCCTGGGTCACTTTTGGTGGCTCTGGGGCACCGAACTGCACAACAAGCTCGCCGTTGCGGAAGCTCGCTTTGGTGGCAGGGCGGTCGGCCAGCAGGGTTGGCAGGATCATCTCGCGGCGGAAGTTGCCGATCTCAATAAAGAGCTGATCGCCGCGCTTGGTCATATTGACCTTATTGACCTCCACGTGAGGAAGTGGTAGCCGCAGCTCATAGTTTTCGCCCACTTTATTGATGTCCATGGTCTTGCCGCGGAAGAACACATCGAGTGGATTGCGATCCTCGAAGAGCGCGGCCCCGACTTCGCCAAGATCTTTGATGCCCTTGATCTCGCGGGCGTAGAAGGGTGCTTCCCAGATCGGAAGTGGTGTAAAGATTTCGTGGACCTGCTCGCGGTACTGCGCCTGTACCTGCTGCATTTGCTCCAAGAAGGCCGAGCCGCTGGCCTCGCTAGGCAGCACGCGGTTGAGCACGACACCATCGATGGGATAGCCATAGAGTGACAGGTAGGTGGCTGCGCGCTGAGCCTCTTTGATGACCATGCGCTCAGGATTGACGACCAAGCGATAGGAGCTAACATCGGGGTTGCTCAACGTTTGGCGCAGGGCATCGACCTGCTCAACAAAGCGTGGCAGCGCATCGAAGACATCGGAGGCTGGCACAAGGGCGCGCACGAGCGGTCGGGCCACCTTCATGGTCGAGGTTTCCCACTGCATAACCCGTGAGGCATACCATGTGAAGGTCTCCGGCATGGTCAGCAGCCGCACAGTTTCGCCGGTTGGGGCGGCATCGACGACAACTGCATCGAAGTTGCCCTCTTTGGCCTGTTTGCGGATATGCAGCAGGCTCACGACCTCTTCCATACCTGGGATAACGGCCAGCTCTTCAGCGGCGACCTCGTTAACCCCCTTGCGGCGCAGCATGGTTGAGACAAAGCCTTGCAGCTCGCCCCAGTGCTGGCGCACCTCATCGAGCACGTTGATCTCTTGTGCCCAGAGGTTATCGCCAACTTGGGTGGGCATTGGGCCGACCTCTTGATCGAGGGCATCGGCGAGCGAGTGCGCGACATCGGTGCTGACGACAAGCGTCCGATGCTTGAGCTGGGCCGCTCGAACAGCGGTAGCGGCAGCGGTAGTTGTTTTACCGACACCGCCTTTACCTAAGTACAAAATTAATCGCATGCTTCACTTCCTTATTGGGTTATTGTCAGGGCTTAGACGTTGATGCTAGGCTAATTGTTGCTAGCGCTGGTGGCGCTCATAGCGCATGTAGGTTAGTGTTCCAGCGATCAGTACAGCAATGTACAGACCGAAGAAAACCCATGTGGTGATCCGGGTTGATGGAAAACTGGACCAGCTTATAAAGGCAGCGATGGTGGCCAGGGCCGTAAAGGTTAAGCCTGGCAGGAACAGCCCGCGCACGGCGGCCCAGGTGTGTTGCCGTGCGGCCCAGAAGGCTCCAACGCCAACCCCGACAAATAGTGCACCTAGAAAGCGTGTATTGAGATTGGTGCGCAGCGGCCAAGGCCAGAGCTGATCGCCGATAGGGGTGCCATCAGCAGCAACGCTCCCGACGCCCGTAGCTTCTGGAGCCAAAAACATCGCTGCTCCAACAATAAATGTGAGCAGCCCCACGAGCCAGAACACGAGCTTAAGGTCGCGCCCGATTATCTTTGATTGCGAGTCCATAAAAGTGCCTCCGTATGTCAGTTCGCCTTGAGTTTAACAAATTGCATCACGCTCGTCTATAACGTTCGATGGCGGAAATAGCTTTGTGATACCTTTGACAAAAGCCACTGCTCATGCTACAATCCTCGGCACCCCAATATGGTGGCTGTAGCTCAATGGCGGAGCACCTCACTGTGGATGAGGGGGTTGTGGGTTCGAGTCCCATCAGCCACCCCAAGCTTACATGCAAACACCCTCAATGCTCAAAGGCACTGAGGGTGTTTGTTTTCGTCCTCATGCTGCTGCCAGCGCAATAGTGTGCTGGGAAGGGCAGATTCTGCTGACGCTAGCGTTCCTACATTGATCGTGCTTTCGTCTGCCCGCTATCTGTATCTCCCCACGGCTATGATTCATATCCCCGCGTTCAGCGCTACGTAGCGCTGTGGCAGCGAGATCAATTAGTTCGCGCGCTTTCGGCAGTGGATACACACAAACACTGTCGGGTCTTCACGTGGATAGTTACTGCTAGGACCCAGCTAAGTTAGCGTACGGTTGACAGCGACTGCTGTCGCTGAACACTCATCCTGCTTGGCCGCCGGATAATCCACTCAGCTATAATCAGATTAATGCCCCAGCCAGCGGCCATCAGCAGCGCTCTAGACAGTTCATTTGGCTCGCCCTGTAGCACAGCCCAAGGCAAGAATGTTAGCACTTGGGTGCCCGCGCCTTGTCCAAGTGCGTAGCCACGCATGATCCAGGCGCGATGGCTGGCTATGTCCCGCCGACGAATGGCAATCAGGCTCAGCACAATTGATCCGACCATGGCTGCGCCAACTGCAAGCCGAATCAGATAGAGCAGCTCGCCTTGGAGTGGCGTTGGAAACGTATAAAACTGGGCCATCCATAGCCCCGATAAGCCGCTCGCGATACCACATACAATTAGGATGCGCCCAACGTTCCGGTGCCAGGCGCGGTGGCGACGACGAAATCCAGGTGCGAACTGGAATGCGCCGACAATGCAGAATAGTAAAGAGCCAATAATATGAATAACCACCGGCAGGGGGGTTGTAAAAAATCGGGCGTTTTCTGGTGTAACAGCTCCGTTGCTGGCGAGTTCGCTGAGGCGGACCACGCCGGCGATGGCGGGCACGAGACTCAGGGCGATCAAGCCTGCGATGATCAGATTGTCGCGCTTGCGGCTTGTATTCATGGGCTGCCTCCTTGCTGGTCGAGAACAATTGATACGCCCAAACAGAGCTTGAGCTGCCGCTTGTCCCGATCTAAAGGGCGATCCTGGTGCAGTGTGTGGCAGCCATAGCCTTGAGCTAGACCTAGTGTAGCGGTGCGCTGACGCAGGCTCTAGATACTTTAGTGTTGATTGTCGGTGTTGTTTTGCTGTCGCGCATGCAGTCAGGGCCAGCTGATAAGCGCGCTATGCCGCGCCTAGAGCAACCCAAGTGCACGCGCGCGGAGGATGGCTTCGGTGCGGCGTTTGACCTGTAGCTTGGCATAGATGCGGCGATTGTGGCCCTTGACGGTGTCGAGCGCCAGCACAAGCTGGGCGCTAATCTCTTGGTTTGAGCGCCCCTCTGCAATGAGCCGGAGCACCTCTAGCTCGCGTTTGGTGAGTGGCTCGATCAAGCGCTGCGGTGTGGCTTTGGCGGGTATTGGCGCACATGCGCCAGTGCTGGGAGGCTGTGGCTCGGCGGCAAATGCTGCCAAGATGGTTTTGATGTACGTTGGGTGTAGTTCCTGCGCTGCGCCGTGTACCAGCAGATCGGCCAGCACTGGCCCCTCGTCGACAAAAACACGGATACACCCACCTGGCTCTGCCAGCGCTAGTGCATTGGCGAGCATACGGAGCGCGTCGGCGGTGTCGCCATTAGCCTGGAGCGCGACGGCATAGAGCACGGCTATTCTGAGTTGCTCATTGACCCACCCGCGCTTTAGCGCTTGTTGGTATAGCTCTGTCAGCAGGGCCACCGCTGCGGCAGTGTTGCCTTGAGCAAGCATGACCCGCGCTTGACTGTAGGGGAGCGTGTGGGTTTTGGCGCTATGCGCCGCTGCTGCTATATCGCCCTGCTGCAAAAGCGTTACTACTTGTGCCGCTGCAACCTCAGGCATTTGCTGCCAGAAGTTGCGCTGGCGCACGGTTTGGGCACTCTGCTCCAAGCTTACGGCAGCAGCATCTAGCTCACCGCGCGCCAGTTTTAGCCGTGCGAGCAATACCTCACTAAGAATAAATCTGTCGATAACGCTGTCGTACTGCTTGGCAAGCTGGAGGCTCTGTTGTCCATGATGCTCAGCACGCTCAAGGTCGTTCCACTCATAGTATATTCGTGCTAGACCAAGATGCACATCAGCGACAGAGGGCAGCGGCAGCTCCCCTGCCAGTGTGAGGGCGCGCCGATACGTTTCAGCCGCTAGGTACAGCTGATTTTCTAACTCTTGAACTTGGCCTAGACCGCTTGTAGCTAATAGGGTCGAAAACATACTAGCGGATTTTTGGGCGTTGGCAAGCGCTGCGTTATAGGCGTGAATGGCGGCAGGTCGCTCGCCTTGGAGCAGGTGCGCAAAGCCGAGCGCCCAATAGGCAACAAAGCGAAAATCGTGATTGTCCTGTGGTAGGTATTCTAGTGCTCGCTGTGCCTGGGCCACAATAGTGTCTGCCTGATACTCTGTTACTGCCAGTGTGGCGCGGGCGGCAGCAATTTGACCGATAAGGTTGCGTCGAGTTGCATCAAGCTCTACACCCTGCAAGGCGGCTTCAGCAGCGGTAAGACGTGCTGCTACCCCGGTCGTTTGACCAGCTGTCAAGGCCACTGTAGCCGACCGAACCCACAGCAAGGGGCGTGCATCTAAAACTGATCGAGGCAGTGTGGTGAGCCACGTATGGATGGCGTTGAGGGCCTCCCGATTATGCAGCGATAGGCTGCCGCCCTCCATCAGCCGCTCAGCTCGGTCAAGGTCGTTGCCTGCTGTCGCATGCTTGAATGCCTCAAGTGCGAAGCCATTGGCCTCGTACCACTGGCTCGCGCGTATGTGCAACGTGGCGATGGTGGCTGGTTCGCGCTGGTGTAGGCGCTGACGCAGCAAATCAGCAAACAGGTGATGGTAGCGGTACCAGCGCCGCTGGTTATCGAGCGGCACAATAAACAAGTTGGCCTGCTCAGCATAGGTCAATAGCGTCTGGCCTGTTCCCGCAGGGCTTTGCATAACCGCATCACATAGCGACGCACATAGTCGATCAAGGACGGCGGTCGCGAGCAAGAAGTGCTGTACATGCTGCGGCTGCTGGTGCAGCACTTCTTCCACCAAGTAGCTGAGCACAAAGTGGTGGCTGCCCGTGAACTCCTCCATGAACCGCGCAGTGTTGTGATGGCTTTGGATTGATATGGCTGCAAGCTGTAGGCCGCTAACCCAGCCTTCAGTGCGCGCAGCAAGCGCGGCGACAGACGACGGCTCCAGCGCAAGCTCCATGACCTGCGTGAGAAACTCGGCGGCTTCAGCGGATGTAAAGCGTAAGTCGGTGGTGCGTAGCTCTGTCAGTTGGTTGCGCGCTCGCAGGCGCGCAATGGGCAGCGCAGGTTCTTCACGGGTGATGACAACAAGATGCAGCTGAGCAGGCAGATGCTGAAGTAAAAACTCTAGTGCGTGATCAACCGCTGGCGACTTAATCTCATGGTAATCGTCGAGCACAAGCACACACGGGTGGACAAGCTTCGTAAGCTCATTGATCACGCTAACGAGGATGTGCTCCACTGGCGGCGGCTGGGGCGACTGGAGCGCGTGCAGCGCCCCTGCGCCGAGCGTTGGCGCAAGCGTCTGCATCGCTGCAACCACATAGGTCAAAAAGCGCATAGGATCGCTATCGGCAGTATCCAAAGAGAGCCATGCTGCGGGCTGCGGGCAGTTGGCCAGCCATTGGCTAACCAACGTTGTTTTGCCAAAGCCAGCAGGTGCAGAGACAAGCGTTAAGGTGCGGTGCAGTCCCGCGTTCAGCCGCTCAATCAGCTGAGATCGTAGTATCCCTCTAGGGCGTGCTGGTGGCATATACAGTTTTGTAGCGAGGATAGCCATAGCCATGAGTATACACGCATCCCCGAGTTACACCACGTCGGCCTGCTGATTCGTATCTGTGTAGCCAGCTGCTAGGACTTTAGTCTAAAATTTTAATCAGTAGTTCACGATTATGGGGGATATACATCTAGGACTCTTGCGGCTATTATTCTACAATAGCCCATACTCTATTCCTATGCCTAATCCATGACCTAAACCAGGGATTAAGGTAAAGATTGACAATTGGACAGGTGCTGTTGCATCTGTACAGCGTTCGCTCATGATGTTCTAAGAGGACGTAGAGACGGCATCTCGCTGTACTTCTGGGGTAAACACTACTACTCCTATGTGTACTACACACCGTATACCATGCAACTAGGTTGAAGGAGGCATCCATGCCCGTAGTTCCCCTGCTGCAGCCACCAGCTCGGCGCAGGTTACGCCTTGCTCTGGTGCTGCTCTGTATTACTGGCTTAGCTGTCGTGGCCCTGCCGCGTGTACGTCGCGCCCATGCAGACGTTACCTCCGGCACGGTCTATCGCGACTACAACTCCAATGGCGTTCAAGACCCATTTGAGTTTGGCGTTGGCGGCGTCACAGTCCAAGCATTCGATGCTACTGGCGCACTGCTTGACTCAACTACAACGAGCACTGCAGCTGCTACACTTGGTCAGTACAGCTTAACTGTTCCCAACAGTCCCGAAATTCGGGTGGAGTTTTCGGGTTTGCCTAGCACTTTTTTATATGGTCCTGCTGGTCCAGACTCGGGTACTGCGGTACAGTTTGTTCCTAGTAATGCAGTTGATGTCAACGTAGGTGTCAATAAGCCAAGCGAGTACTGTCAAAGCAATCCTGTGTTGTTGACTAGCTGCTATGTCTATGGCAGCCACGTTGGGAATACTGAGGCTGCTATTGTATCATTTCCCTTCGATGCCGGCACCACATCGACCACAAGCAACGCCAATGTTGCCAATCCAACCAGCCACGCGATTATGCGCCCAATCTCTGAGCTAGGTGCGGTGTGGGGTATTGCCTATCAGCGCCGCTCGCAGCTGGCCTTTGCTGGCGCGTTTATGAAGCGCCACGCGGACTTTGGCCCTGATGGCACCGGTGCGATCTATCAGATTGACACCGCGAACAATACTGCCAGCCTCTTCCTTGATCTCAACGCCCTGTTTGGCCCCAATACGGCCGGGCCAAATCAGCACGATACCGCTGATTTCTTTAATGATAATGGCAACACCGGCTGGGACGCTGTTGGTAAAAATTCGCTCGGCGATGTCGATATCTCCGAGGATGAGCAGACGCTCTGGGCGATCAATCTGTTTGATCGGCGGCTGTATCAGATGCCGATCGGCTATCCACCTGTCGCACCAACAAATGCCCAGATCACCCGTATCACCCTGCCCGACCCTGGCACTGGCGCAACTGGCTGTCCGTTTGATGCCTCCACGCCCGCTGGCGAGCTTAATCGCAACCTGCGCCCTGGCGCGTTGAAGGCGGCCAACGACGTAATCTATGTTGGTATGGTCTGTACCGCTGAGTCGACGCAGCAGGCCAGCGATCTGCGCGCCTTTGTGTATGCCTATGATCCTGTTGGTGGCACCTGGACGCAGGTCGTCAATATTCCACTCAACTATGCACGCGGCTGTGCCTCTCGCAATGGCTCGGTTTGTTTATCGGCAGACTGGCGGCCATGGAGCGCCACTATCGATTGTGTTCGTGATCCCAACAACACTGCCAACTGTCTGCATCCATATGGTGTACAAGAGGCGCTGTCTCAGCCATGGCCCATCGATATTGAGTTCGATGAGCGTGGTGCGATGCTCTTAGGTGTTGCTGATCGCTATGGGCACCAAACTGGCAACAACAACATCAATACAGGCCCAGTCGAGGGCGTGTCCGCTGGCGATCTGCTGCGGCTGGCACCCAATGGTACTACCTGGACGCTAGAGAGTAATGCAACTAGCGGTAGCTTAACGACCAGCGGTGCTGGCAATACGCAAGGCCCCGGCGGTGGTGAGTTTTTCTTTACCGAGCGCCATCCATTGGCCACATTCCCCACCCATGACGAGATAACACTTGGCGCACTAGCGGTGGTACTGGGCACCAACCAGGTGGTCAACTCGGCCTTTGACCCACCGCCAGCAGAAGGTTCGGCGGGCGCTGGTGCCAATGCCTATCGCTCTGGCGGCATTATCTGGCACGACGGCACGTCAGGACAGCGCGCACGCTCGTATATGCTCTACTACTTTGATGAGCCGCTGACCTTTGGCAAGGCCTCGGGTATCGGCGATATCGAGCCGCTCTGTCAGCCTGCACCGCTGGAGATCGGCAACCGCGTGTGGTTCGACGCCGATCAGAACGGTCGCCAAGACCCTGGCGAGTTCCCGCTTGAAGGTGTGACGGTCGAACTGTACCTCAACGGTGTGCTGGTTGGCACGGCTGTCACCGATGCCAACGGGAACTACATCTTCAACTCTTTGAATGTTCCTGGTGGCATCCAGCCAGGTATGAACTACGAGATTCGCATTCCGCTCAACCAAGGTGGTCTGACCAACCTAGTGCCGACCAATCCCGACTACAATGGATCGGCTGGCGATGCCAATGACTCCGATGGTGTGGTCGGCGGTGGTGGCGCATATGTCTCGGTGCCTGTGAACACTGGCGGCGCTGGCAATAACGACCACTCCTATGACTTTGGCTTCTATCCGCCCATCCCAACCAACGTTGATCTGGTCTCCTTCACCGCCTCCAGCGCGCTGAACGATGTCACCGTGCGCTGGCGCACTGGCAAAGAGGATCAGACCGCTGGCTTTAACGTCTATCGCTCGCTGAGCGCTGATCGCGCCACAGCTGTGAAGATTAATGCTACGATTGTTCCAGCTCAGGGCGATTTCTCCGCCTACAGCCTTGTCGATCATGATATTATGCGTGGTCGCACCTACTTCTACTGGCTGGAAGAAATCGAGGTCGGCGGTGCCGCAAATACCTACGGCCCAGCGGTGACGGATATTCCAGTTGCTGCGACGCAGCCAACGTTCTATCTCCCGCTGCTGTACCGTTAGGCTATCTACGCTGGATCGCAGTGCCCCCGAGCTAGTTCACTGGCTCGGGGGTTTGTATCTTAAGGAGGGGATCTACAATGCCACAACGGATTGAGCCAGGTCCACAGCAGGAGTCTGTCTGGGATTATCCACGTCCGCCGCGCGTTGAGCCTGTCGCGAAGCCGATTACGGTGATCTTTAATAGCGTGCAGATTGTTGCGACAACAGCCGCCATGCGTGTGCTAGAGACAAGCCATCCGCCAGTCTACTATATTCCGCCCCAGGATATTCAGCCTGGCGTCCTTGTGCCTGTGGCAGGCAGCAGCTGGTGTGAGTGGAAGGGCCGTGCGATCTATTTTGATGTTGTGGTCGGCGACCAGCGCGCCGAGCGTGCGGCATGGTCATACCCTGATCCTGTGGCCGCCTTTGCTGTGATCGGCGGCTATGTTGCCTTTTATGCTGGCCCGATGGATCGTGTGACTGTTGGTGGTGAGCAGGTGGTGCCCCAGCCTGGGGGCTTCTATGGCGGGTGGATTACGCAGGATATTGTTGGCCCGTTCAAGGGTGGTCCTGGGACGGCAGGGTGGTAGCTTCGGGCAAGCGCGGCGGCGCAACCGGCAGCGTAAAGGTAAAGCGTGAGCCTTTGCCTATGCTGCTATCAACCCAGATGCGCCCGCCGTGGGCCTCTATGATCGCTTTGGTGAGATAGAGGCCCAGCCCGCTGCCTTGGGTCTCGCGGGCTAGGCGGTTGTCAACACGGTAGAAGCGGCTGAAGAGCCGTGGGATTTCATCGGCGGCTATGCCAATGCCTTCATCTGAGACATAGATCAGCACGTGCGCGCCCTCGTGCCAGCCGCCAACGCGAATGGTTCCGCCATCTGGTGAGTACTTGATGGCGTTGGAGATTAAGTTGCTGAAGACCATGCGCAGCCGCTCTGCGTCGGCCAGAACTGCTGGCATCGCATGCTCAAAGCGTAGCTGAAACTCAAAGCGCTCATCGGTTGTGGCAGCAAGCGCGCTAACGACCTGCGCCGCAATGTCGGCGGCATCGATCTCGGTTGGATGGATGCGCAAGCCACCGGCTTGAATGCGTGAGACCTCCAGCAGATCGGCGATCAGATTGGCTAGCCGGTCGGCTTCCTCTTCGATGCCAGTCAGCAGCTCATGCTGTGTTGCTGCGTCGAGACTGACATCGGTGCGGCTTAGGGTACTGGCGTAGCCTTTGATGATGGAGACTGGCGTTTTAAGCTCGTGTGACATGACCGAGATAAAGGTTGCCTGTAGCTCCTCCTCGCGCTTCTGCTTTGTCAGGTCGCGGACGTTGCCAATGGCACCAACAAAGCGCCCTGCGGCGTCGCGTGTTGGACTGTACGATAGCCCGACATACACCTCATGGCCATCGCGGTGTGCAACCCAGCCCTCGATCGCTGGATGGCTATCGAGCGGGAAGGCTTGCAGCGGACAGGCGGTGAGGCACAGATTAGTGCCGCGGTCATTGTGGATCGCCAACACCTCAGCGCACGGTCGGCCAATCGCCTCTTCGCGTGGCCAGCCAGTTAGCTGCTCCATGGCCGCGTTGAAGCGGGTGATGCGCCAACGTGCGTCGAGCATCATCATGCCATCGGCGCTTTGCTCGATGATGGTGTCGAGGCGGCTGCGCTCGGCGTTGGCTGCCTCATACAGCTGGGCGTTGTGCACGGCGATAGCGGCGAAGTCGGCAAAGGCACCGAGGAACTGGCGATCATCAGCTGTGAAGCCAACGTTCAGCGCAGCACGGAAAATCAGGAGCATACCAACCTGTTGCTCTCCGACGAGCAGCGGCAGGGCGACCGCTTGGCGCAGTGGCAGCTGCAGCGTGGCGGCTACCTTGCGAATCTCCATGCTGACCTCTGGCGCATGCGGCTCATAGCGATCAAGTGCGCCCATTAAGTCCTCAAACGCGGCCCACGAAGAGAGCGGCAGGTTGAACGCGGCCCGTATTTCAAGATGACCAGCTGCATTACATAAAGCAATGAGTCCATAGTTGCCCACCAGCAGGTTCACTGCTTGCGCAATAACGAGGTTAAGCAACCGTTCAAGGTCGAGCTGCGCGGCCATCGCGCGGGCTAACCGGAGGACATAATCGCGCTGTTGCAGACGCCGATCATTGGGCTCTAACATCGATCTAATGCTCCGTGAATGCAGATCTAACACGGGGATTGTACCATAGAGATATCGACGAAACTCCCTCTGCCATTGCTAGGGGCGTAGAGCTAGTCAAACACTCTCACCACCATACAAGAGGAGGAATATAGGTATGGCAAACATGACTCGTTGGACACCGTTTGATGAAGCTTTGAGCTTGCGTGATGCAATGAATCGGCTTTTTGAAGACAGTTTTGTGCCCGCGTCGTGGAGCCGCGCCAACACGCTGGGTGTTGAGACCAACGTGTACGAGCAGGCCGATTCCTTCATCGTTGAAGCGAGCGTGCCAGGCTTGAAGCCTGAAGATCTGGACATCACGCTGCATGATAATGTGCTGACGATCACCGGCGAGTTCCGCCAAGTTGAACAGCCTGACGGCACCACCACGCATCGTACCGAGCGCCGCTATGGCCGCTTTAGCCGCTCGTTCAGTCTACCGACGGCTGTGAAAGGTGATTCAGTTCACGCACAGCTTGAGCACGGCATCCTGACACTCAATATTCCTAAGGCCGAGGAGGCCAAGCCGCGCAAAATCAACGTGCAGGTTGGTCGGGGTCAGCAGACCTTAGAGGCTGGCAAATAGATCATAGCTTTAGTTAGGGCCGACGGCGAACCGTCGGCCCATTTCTATTGTCAAGGGTTATTACTATTGTCCTGGCGTAGATGGTTCATTCTAGGGAACTAGACATGGTATAAAGTGGACCATGAACGCAGGATACGGTTTACAAAATCCTCTAGACAGCGCTCCAAACCTGTGCTAAGATGAGCCACCACGACCCGTCCACGTCTGTGTCGGCTCCGTCATCCCGCTATGGCGGGGTTTCCCTATTGCTGAAACAGCCCTGAGGAGTACCCCATGCGGCTTGATTTAGCAGGCAAACGCGCCCGCAAACTCATAAGCGATCACCAACTGACCGAAGAAGAAATCCGGCAGATTGTGGCTTCAGCGCGTATCAATCTGGCTACCTTTGATCTCGACTACAAAACGAACGTCACGCAGCTGGCACAGGAGCTCAGCAAGAGTCGACCGACGATCTATGGCTGGGCTGATCGTGCGATGGTAGCGACGATTGACTCGTTGCGCAACATCCGCACCGGCCGGCCGCCCAAAGAGTCCCGTGGCCGTGGGCGGCGCCGTCGGCTCCGTGGTCGGGCCCCAGTGCGTATTCAGCGTCCTACTCCAGAGTCATCATTTGCTACAAAGGAGAATAAAACCACATGAGCGGAACACTACGTGACCTGTTGAGTCGCTTCCGAGCTTTAGATAACGTTGAGCTTGCTGCGCTAGCTGGAACCGATGGGCTGTTGATTGAGAGCACTGCCCGTGCAGGTGTGGATGTTGATGCGATCTGTGCGGTTGCATCGAATGGCCTGGCCATGGCCGAGGCGCTTGGCCGCGAGATCAAAAAAGGCGGCACTGTGCAGACAGTGCTTGAGTACGATAATGGGCTTATTCTGCTTGAACCAGTCAGCGATGACGCAATGCTGCTCGTCATGACTAGCGACCGCGACCTGCTAGGGCGCCTGCGCTACATGATTCAGTCCCACCGCTCAGGGTTTGCAGCGGCACTTGCGGCGATCTAACCTGCTTCGCATCGCACAATGGCTTGTGCTATAATGGCGGGTAGTGCCCACGGTTCTTGTCGGGGTAGCATCAACACCAAAGTATAGGTGGTAGGCATGGATCCACAACTAACAAGTCTTATTGTTCCGCCTGAGGAAATCACGAATATCGATGAATGCCTGTCGCGCCTGGTTGAAGATACCGGCGGGAACTATGCGTTGCTGCTGGATAAAAGTGGTCAGGTGATTGCTGCGAGTGGTGATGGCAATCGCCAAGACACCACAGCATTAGGGGCATTGATCGCTGGCTCGTTCGCATCATCACAGCAGATCGCCAAGCTACTACGCGAGAAAGATTTTCGCATGCTGCTCCAGCAAGGGGTGCGCGAAAATCTTTTTATTGCTCTGATCGAAGATCAGTGGATTCTTACCATTATTTTCAACAAAGGCACGCACATCGGCCTCGTCAAAGTGCTTACCAAGAAGGCGACGGAAGAATTGTCAACGGTGTTGGAGCGCGTGCGCAAGCAGCATAAATCGCGCGATGATGTGTTGGGCAGCAACTTCCGAACGTCGATGGAAGACACCATCGATCTGCTGTTCCGCGACTAACCGTAATCACACCGACCTGTTGCAGAAGCTGTCGTCCATAGGGATGATTTCGGCGCATATTTGAGAGGACGTATGGCGATTATCAATGTAGGGGTCCGCGAAATTCATTGCAAAATCGTGTACTACGGGCCCGGCATGTGTGGTAAGACGACCAACCTACAATATATTCACAGTCAGGTGCCGCGCGAAGCGAAAGGTGATTTGCTCTCGATCGCCACCGAGACTGAACGCACGCTCTTCTTCGACTTTTTGCCCCTCGATCTTGGCAAAGTTCGAGGGTTTTCAACGCGCTTCCACCTCTATACAGTGCCAGGCCAGGTGCTGTACGAGCGCACTCGTGTCGCCGTGCTCAACGGTGCCGATGGCGTGGTGTTTGTGGCCGACTCACAGCGTGATAAGCTTCAGGAAGATATCAAGAGCCTCCAGGAGCTGGCCCGCAATATTACGAAACAAAACAAAAATTTCAAAGAGTTCCCGATTGTGCTTCAGTATAATAAGCGCGATATGCCCGAGGCCTTGCCAACAGCAGTCATGGATAAGTACCTGAACCCGCTGAACTGGCAGCGTTTTGAGGCTGTTGCGACCACCGGCGTAGGCGTGTTCGATACGCTGAAGTCGATTAGTAAGCTGGTGATCAGTAAATTGTAGCAGGCTTGGGAGCGTGCCCGCCGCCACACTCCCAGTCTGTCTGGTAGGGTCTCGCTATGGCACTTGAAGGTAATCTGAGCGAATTTAGCATCCCGGATCTGATCCAACTTGTTGATCTGAGCAAAAAAACGGGGACGATCCATATCCAGGGACACCAGAGTGGTGAGCCAGTCGAAGGCTGGCTGCATTTTCGCGATGGGCGTATTGTTGGCGCAGCGCTGGATCAACTGGCCCCCTACGAGGCGGCCTTGACGATGTTCACGCTGCACGAGGGCGAGTTCCGTTTCTACGAACAGCCGATTCCTGAAACAACAATCAGCGCTTCCAATGAGCTGCTGATCATGGAGGGCATCGGTCGCCAGGATCGTTGGCAGGAGATTGAGCAGGTTATTCCAACCACCAGCATTGTGCTGCGTCTCGTGCAAAATCCCGATGTCGGCGCACGTGATATTAATCTGGCCGCCGATGAGTGGCGCGTGCTGACGATGATCAATGGCAAGAATACGGTCGCTCAGATTGCCGAACGCACAGGCCTCGGCTGGTACCGCACTGGCGAGATCGTCGCCGATCTCCTGAAAGGCGGGCTGGTCGAAAAAAAAGATCTGAGCCTCGCTGAGTCGTTGTTTCCTCAACTGGAGGAACTTGCTCGCGGGGCTCTTGGTAGCTCATCTCAGGTTTTGCTCTCTGAGGCCTATCGCCGCGTCGGGATTGAGCCAGCCTCCGATGCTGCAACCGATGTGCAGGTGCTCGCCGCCATCGACTCGTTCGAGGAGTCCATCCGCTTGCTGATGGGGCGCTCGAATGCTATGCAGCTGGCCGAGCGCATGCGCGAGCGCGCGCAGCGTATCCTCAGCAGTCGAGTCTAGCGCTTTTCGGCCGCTACTGAATGCAGATCAACGCGACATCATAGCGATGTCGCGTTTAACGTTAATTCCTCCAGCCACTCGGTCAGTGGCGGCGTGAGCTGATCATCGTTGAGCAGGAATGAGTCATGGCCGCGATCACTCTCAAAGGCATAGTAGACTGTCGGGCGACCGGCTGCCTCGGCCGCAGCCACAATCTGCACGGCCTCGCTGGGTGGGTAGAGCCAGTCGCTGCTCCACGACGCAACGAAAAACTGGGCCTGCGTGTGCGCAAACGCGGCCTGCAGCCCCCCAGCCTCGGCTGAGAGGTCGAAGTAGTCCATGGCGCGGGTAATAATTAAGTAGGTGTTGGCATCAAATCGCTGCACAAATGCCCGGCCTTGATACTCTAGGTAGCTCTCTACCGCGAACTCGGCACTATGACTCCAGCGTGGCCCAGGATACTCTTGCCACTGGCGGTCAAACTTGGCCGCTAGCGCCGCCTCGCTTAGGTAGCTGATATGCCCGATCCGGCGCGCTGTGGCCAGACCTGCTGCTGGCGGGGTGCCAGTGTAGTAGTCGCCTCCATGCCAGTGTGGATCGTTGGTGATCGCTTGCCGACCTGTGGCGTTGAGCGCAATAGTGAGGGCGGAAGATCGCGCTGTTGTTGCCAGGGCAATGACGCCGCGAACACGCTCGCCGTATGTGCGCGCCCACTGGAGGGCCTGCATTCCACCAAGTGAGCCACCGGCCACAGCCAGCAGCTGCTTGATGCCCAGCCGATCAAGCAACAGCGCTTGAGCGCGCACAAGATCGTTGATGGTGAGCACAGGGAAGCGGCTGCCCCACGCTGTGCCCGTGTGCGGGTGCAGCGAGGCTGGTCCGGTTGAGCCGCTGCATCCGCCTAAAATGTTGGAGCAGATCACAAAGTAGCGCTCGGTATCGAAGGCGCGACCAGGGCCGATAAATGGCTCGCACCAGCCATACTTCGTATCAGCTAGCTGATGCTTGCCGGCTGCATGCGCATCACCTGAAAGCGCATGACAGATCAAAATGGCGTTTGAATGCTCTGCATTCAGCTGGCCGTAGGTCTCGTAGGCCAGTGTCCAGGGGGCATGAATGATGGCCCCGCTGTCGGTGATAAATGGTTGTTCAAAGGTTACGGACTGGGCTTGCACCAACCCAACCGAGCGCCCCCAGCCTGGGTGTTCAACAGTGGGTATATCGCCAATGCTGACGTTGCTCATTGGATTGAACTCCTCAATTCAACGGCGCATGATCAAGCGTTGATGCATGCGCCGATAGCTATGGATCATGTGGCGAACAGCGAGCAGAGACAGAGGGAAGTAGTGTGGTTCCGCGTTTCACAACTACAACAAAAACAGTCTCTGCCTCTGCTCAGGCTGTTCCGGCTAAGCCAGCGCCTGCTCTAGGTCGGCCAAGATATCGTTGATGCTCTCGATGCCGACAGAGAGGCGGATATAGTCTTCGGTCACGCCGGTTTCTTGCTGCTCAGCAGGCGTGAGCTGCTGATGGGTGGTGGTCGCCGGATGGATTGCCAGCGATTTCGCATCGCCGATGTTGGCGAGGTGCGAGAAGAGCTGTAGGCGATCAATGAACTGGCGACCAGCTGTTGCGCCGCCCTTGATGCCGAAGCCGACCAGCGCGCCTTGGCCCTTGGGCAGATAGCGCTGGGCTAAGGCGTAGGATGTATGCTCGGGCAGGCCAGGGTAGTTGACCCAAGCAACATTTGGATGCTCTTGCAGGAACTTGGCGACGGCGAGCGCGTTTTGGGTATGGCGCTCGATGCGCAGTGGCAATGTCTCCAGGCCCTGGAGCAGCAAGAACGCATTGAAGGGGCTAAGGCAGGAGCCAAAGTCGCGCAGCAGCTGGACGCGCGCCTTGAGAATAAACGCAGCTGGGCCAAGATCGGCGAACTTCAGGCCGTGATACGACGCATCTGGCGTCGTGTACTGCGGGAAGCGTCCACTGGCAGCCCAGTCGAACTTGCCGCCGTCAACAATCACACCACCGATAGTGGTGCCATGGCCGCCGATGAACTTGGTTGCCGAGTGCACCACGATATCTGCGCCGTGCTCAAGCGGCCGCAGCAGCGCTGGGGTGGCGCTGGTGTTGTCGACGATCAGCGGGATGCCATGGGCGTGGGCGATGGCGGCGATACGCTCGAAGTCCGGCACCTCGAGCTTGGGGTTGCCGATGCTCTCGAGGTAGAAGGCCTTGGTGCGCTCGTCGATGGCGGCGCGAAAGTTTTCTGGATCAGATGCATCGACAAAGCGGGTCTGCACACCCCAGCGCGGCAGCGTGTGGTGGAGCAAGTTGTAGGTGCCGCCGTACAAGCTGGTTGCTGCAACAATGTTGTCGCCAGCCTCGGCTACGTTTAGAATAGCAAAGGTTTCGGCAGCCTGGCCCGATGCGACGGCTAGCGCGCCAACACCGCCCTCGAGCAGAGCCACACGCTGCTCAAACACATCGCTGGTTGGGTTCATGATGCGGGTATAGATATTGCCTGGCTCAGCCAGCGCGAAGAGCGCAGCGGCGTGATCGGTGTCGCGGAAGGCATACGATGTCGTCTGATAGATCGGCACCGCACGTGCGCCAGTGGTTGGGTCGGGCGTTTGGCCGCCGTGCAGGGCTAAAGTTTCCAGGCCGGTGTAGGTTGGGGTGTCAGCCATTGGAGTTGCTCCTTCCAAATGTTGCTAAAGGTTTGTAGCTATCGACTGCGCCCTTGCAAATGGCAGCGTCGCCTGCAAAACAGAAGAGCCTCTCATTAAGAATGAGAGGCCCATGCAACAGTTGGCTAAGAACCCCTCATCTTCCAGATTGCTCTGTCGGAGTTAGCACCATACCAAACAAAGCGTTGTTTGATGGTTGCCGGGGTTTCATCGGGCCGATCCCTCCACCCCTCTGGATGAGGACTTTATTTTATTGACGCGAAATATAACAGAGTTTATCAAGTTTGTCAAGAATAGGAAGTAACCCTATGCAAGCGTGGGAGAATCTAACGCGTTTAGGTCGCATTCGGCGGTTGCGCACACTAGCGCTGGCCGCGCTAGAGCACTACGATCTGGCGGTGCGCAAGCTCAGCCTGCTGGTCTATGGCTACAACTGTACATTTCGGATTGATACGACAGATGGTCGGATCTATGTGTTGCGCATCAATCGCCCCTTCAATCGCAGCGCCGAAGAGATTGCGATCGAGATGGATTGGCTGGCGGCATTGAGCACAGAGACAGATCTGCGCGTGCCGCAGCCGCTGCCGACACGTGAAGGCCGGTTGAATGTGCAGGTGCATGTTGAGGGTGTGCCGGAGGCGCGCTGGTGTGCTGTGTTTACGTGGCTGCCAGGGCCGCTGCTCGCTGCAAAGCTCTCGCCGTACTACCTGCATCAGCTTGGCCACATTACGGCGCGCCTGCACCAGCATGTGCAGAGCTTCCGGCACCGAACGGCGGCGGCGCTGCGCGTATGGGATCAGCCCTTTCCTTTTGGCCATGAGCAGGCGCTGTTTGCACCAAACGCTAGCGGGGTTACAGCCGAGCAGCGCGCGGTGTTTGAGCAGACGCTGCAGCGGGTTGAGGCAGCGCTGGCTTGGCGCAGGCAGCATGGTGAGGAGCCTTTTTTACTGCACGCCGATCTGCACCAGTTTAACATAAAGGTGCAGGCCGAGCAGCTTGCGGTGTTGGACTTTGACGACTGCATGCGCGGCTACGCGATTCAAGATGCAGCGATCACCATGTACTACTTAAGATCACAGCCAAACTACGCTACGCTGCTGGAGAGCTTTCAAGCCGGCTATGGTCAGCGGCTGCCCTGGCCCGAGGGCTACCAAGGCGAGCTGGAAACATTTGTGGCTGGGCGGGCATTGATTCTGGCCAACTACATTTTATTGGACTTCGGTGAGCGTGCGCCGACATTTATTGAGCGGACAGCACAGCAGCTCACCGAATTTCTGACCACGACGCCTGCGCCACCGGCATAGGCTAAAAAGCCGCTGCCCCTGATCGCACAACAGGGGCAGCGGCGCAACAGGACCTATGATAGTGCGTTACTGAGCGCGATTTTTCTTCAGCTCTTCGACGCGCGCCGACAGGAGCGCGATCTTGTCGCTAAGCTCATCGATATCGCGCTTGGTGGGGATGTTCATGCGGCTGAGCACCTGCTCTAGGCGGGTCTCCACGCGGGCCTCGGCCTCATCGGCGGCGCTTTCAACTTCGCGCTTGCGACGTGCCATCACGTCGTTGACCAGCTTTTTGGCGTCACGCTCGGCGATCTCGCCGCGCTCGACCAAGCGGGAGACGAACTGCTCCATCTCATCGCGAGTCATGGCGACAGCACCAACAGCGGCCAGCATGAGGCGGCGTACACCATCGAGGAGTGGGGTGGCACGCTCGGCTACATCGTCCTTGATCTCATTGATTTTCACTTCGATCTCGTCAGTCATCATCAGCCTCCGTGGAATTTTATTCAGATGGAAGGCACGCCGATGCGTGCCTCCCAGAACTAGTATACACAAGTGATCTTAATCTAGGCAACGGTGGTGTTCCAGGTTGCCTCGATTCGCCGCTCAACTTCGCGCTGTACAGTGACCCGCTTGGCGTGAGTTGACTCATAGAGTTTGACGTGGCGCAGCTCGGCCAGGCTCATGCCATCGAGCTGGGCGACAACCTCTTCAGCGCGTAGCGCATCGTAGCCAGCGAAGGGCGTGGTGATCTCGCCATTCTCGGTGAGGCGCTGCGCAATTTGGCGCTCGACCTCGCGCAGGATGGTTACGCGGCCCTGATGGCTGATCTCGTAGTGCTCTACGTGGTAGAGGTCATCGAGCTTTAGGGTGGGCAGCACCGCGTTGATCTCCTCGACGTTCAACTCGTCGTAGTTCTGTAGCGGCTTGCCGCTGGGGTGTAGCTCGCTATTCAGCTCGCGCAGCTGAACATTCAGCTGGTTGATACGTGCATCGAGCACGCGCAGATCGCGGCGTGACGGCACATTGAACGAGGCCAACACATCGGTGACTTTGCGCTCCGCCGTCTGCTCGGCATCTTGGATATCTTCGTTGAGCTGAGCTTGCTCGCGGCGTAGGCGCTGGTTGAGCTTCTTCAGCTCATCTTTGGTGGTCTTTGCAACATCTTCGCCGCGGTTGACACACTTTTTGAACGTGTTCTCGCTGCTGTCGATAGCCATCCCGGCGACGCCCAGAGCAGCAAGCCACGAGCGACGGACGAGACCTTGCACATTCTTGATTTGTTCTTCCGTGGTATCAGCAATCTGGCGAACGATCGTCATCGGATGCCTCCTCAACGTATTTTCGTTTATACTATAGTGCGTTTGTTGCTACAAGTTGATTGTGTTATGACGCATTGCGTTACCAACAATATAACACGTTGCGTCATACATGTCAACTCTTGACGCAGCGGGTTATATCTCCTATAATCCGGCGCAGCGCAATGGAGCGAAAGCGCCCCACCCCCGTATCCTCAACTAGCACGCGATGCGTAATGACAAGGAGCGTAGCATGCCTTCTTTCAAAGACTCGGCAGAACTGCAGCAATACATGGGTGCCCTCTACGATGAGGCTAAAGGTGATGATGAAGTAGCCCCAAAGATCAAGGCCTCAGGATTGGCAATTCAGTTTCGCTATACTGAGCCAGACGGAATTGTGACCATTCTAGCCAATCGTCCGCCGACGCAGCCAGATGCCTACTTCGATGTTGTATGGGGCGAGCTGACTGATGTAAAGCCTGATGTCACGATGTCGATGAAGGCCGATGTTGCGCATCAGTTCTGGCATGGCTCGGTTAATTTGATGGCAGCACTGACGCGCCGACAGATTGTTGCCAAGGGGCCAATCCCAAAGATCATCAAGCTGTTGCCAGCCATCACGCCGATGTACGATATGTATCCACGCATCCTGCGCGAGCAAGGCCGTGAGGATTTGGTGCTTAAAAAGTAGCCGTAGCTGTCAAAATGATAGCCCTTCGCTACGGCGGAGGGCTTTTTGATTCGTCAAAGTTTTGTCAAAATCGGGCGGATTTGGTAACATACAGGCGGTGTTAGCGACAGGGACTTATGACTACAATACGGCCTTCCAGAGCGAAAAACGTGTCAATCCGCATTATGGGTTGGCTACCAGCACTAGCGACTGCAACAAGCATTGCTGCCGTTCATACGACGCTGAAGCAGGTGTGTTTCGAGATTCGTGGTAACGATGAGTACCACTTGATCTGGAATGATACCGCTACAATCAACGTCACGCTCGACTCCGCCTTTACGCCCGATCAAGCGCTGCAAGAGCAGCTCGCCTCCGGCAGCAGCGTTACACACACGGATCCGACCGGCAAGGAGTGGACACTGCTGCCGCTGCTGCATGGCTGGCTACGTGGCTGGCTGGCGCTGCCGCATCCGCATGCCGACGATCCTCTGCTGCTGCCGATTGCCCTCCAGGCCGCCGCACGGCTTGTAACGTTTGGCTCAGATCTACGGGCAGCGGCGCAGCTCCAAGAGCTGCATGCCTTTGATCCTGATCTGCATGCGACCGACCCGCTGCTCAATGAGCTTTACGAGGCAGTGCAGCGCACCCTCGGTGCGCAACATATGTTCTTGGCGCTCTATGACTCGGCCTCGGGCCTGCTGCGCTTTGCCGCAAACTTTGTCTACGGGCGGCGTGGCGCAGACACCGAGCAGTGGACTGTGGCGCAAGGGCTGACTGGCGAAGTCATTCGGCGCAACACAACCTTGGTCACCGATAACTATGTTGAGGCCTGCAAGGAAGCAGGCATAACGCCGATGTTTATGGCCGATGCCCCCCCAGTCTATGCCTGGCTGGGCGTGCCGCTGTGCCATGGTGATCGCATTCTTGGCGTGCTGACGATCTACTCTGACGACCCGACAGTGACCTACTCGGCCGAGTACGTGCGCACGCTCGAGATGTTCGCCGAGTGGGCGGCCTCATCATTAGAGCGCATGCGGCTCTCAGAGCGTGCGATACAACAAACGCGCCAGCTAGAGCTGCTGAATGAGCTTGGGCGAACGGTCACCTCGACGCTAGATCTAGAGGCTGTGCCTTCGCTGATTATGGGCCGAGTGCAGCAGATCATGGATGTAGAAGAAGGCTCGCTGCTGCTGCTTGATGAGGACACCAATGAGCTGATCTTCAGCTACAGCCTAAGCCCCTATGGCAGGCAGCTGCTGGGGATGCGCTTGCCGCTGTCGGTGGGCTTAGCCGGGCTTGTGGTGCGCACAGGCCAGTCGTTGATTGCGAATCGCGCGCATCGGCATCCAGCCTTCTATGCCGAAATAGACGAAGTGACTGGCCATCAGACGCGCGATATGCTCTGTGTGCCGCTGATTGGGCGTTACGGTGTGCAGGGTGTGATTGAGATTATCAATCGCCGCGACGGTACGCCATTCACGGTGCGTGACCGCACGCTGCTGGAGGCGGTGGCAGATCAGGCGGTGATTGCGATTGAAAACGCCAATCTGTATGCGCGCACTGATCGCACGCTGGCACGGCGGGTGCAAGAGCTAGATGAGCGTAACAAACAGCTGCACGAGATCTTGCAGGTGGGCAACCTGATCAAAGCGGCCAGTGACCTGCGAGCGATGTTGCCACAGCTGCTGCAGGCGATCTGTGGCAGTATTCGCTTCCAACGGGCGTCAATCTTTCTGCTCGAGGCGGTCTCCGGTCGGCGACCTGTGCTCCAGCAGGTGGCCTACAGCGGTCTCGATAGTGATCCCATCAATGCCGGCATGATTGATCCAGAGCGGATTGAGAGTCTGCTGCGTCAGGGCACGCAGCGTAGCCCCTCGATCTACTATCTTGATCAAGGGGTGAATGGCGATAACCCGCTGCGCACCCACTCACCGGCACCGATCGATATGCCGCAGCCGCGCATTGGTGCGTGGCATCCTGATGACATGCTGGTGGCGGTGCTGCGCTCGTCAAGCGGTGAGCTGCTGGGACTGCTGACCGTTGATGATCCGCTCGATGGGCTGCTACCGACTGGCGATCAGATTCAAACGCTTGAAATCTTTACGAACCAGCTGGTTGTCGCGCTAGAAAACAGCCGCCTGTATGATCAGCTGCGCCAGAGCTTGCAGGGCGTCACGGCGCTGAGCGCGCTAGGCATGGCGATCAACACACAGGACTACACGCCGCAGTCGATCTGGCAGCTCACCGTGGGCGGTATCGTTGATGCCTCAGGTGCGGTTGGCGCTGGCGTGCTGCTGATTGGCGATGCGACCCAGCAGCCAGAGATTCTTAAGCTTGGGCGCGATCATACGCCAGATGATCAGCTACTGGAGCTTGCAGGCCAAGTTGCCCGGCGTGGGCGGCCGCTTCAAATCCACGATAACGCTGCGACGTTTCCAGCATCCATTGCCAGTGCTGGCGGGCGGGCTGTGCTGATGCTCCCGCTGGCCGGCAGCCACACCACGCTGGGCACGCTGTATGTGTGGTATCCAGATCTGCTGCCCTCGCTGGAGGATCAAGATCTAGTGGCGCTGTTTGCCAACCAGGCGGCGGTGGCGGTTGAGAACAAGCTGCTGGCTGCCGCAGTGCGCGAAGGCCGTGACCGGCTGGCCTCGATCCTTTCATCGACTGAAGAAGCAATTATGCTGCTCAGCGCTGATCTTATGGTGATCGAAGTCAATGCGGCGGCGCAGTCGCTGTTCGACATGCTGCAGGCCGACGCGTGGCTGCATCAGCCAGTGGTCACGCTGATCCCCGAGTGGGGCGCGCGCTCGGCGGTGACAAGTGATGCATGGGACTCACTGTTCAGCGCGCTCGATAGCGTGCAGAGCGGCGCTGAGTCCGAGGCCCGCGGCCAGTTCAAGAGCGCAGGTGTGCGTCCGCGCTGGTACGAGTGGACGGTGCTGCCGGTGCTATCGCAGCAGGCGGCTGCGCCCTACCCGCTGATTTTAGTGCTGCGCGATATCACAGCGGCAATGGAGATCGAGAATCTGCGTCAAGAGCTGACCTACATGATTGTGCATGATCTGCGCGGCCCGATCAGCTCGGTGCTGACATCGCTGGATATGTTGAGCAAGCAGATGATGGGGGCGATTACCGAGGGCCAGGATAAAGTGCTGCGCATTGCCATGCGCTCATGCAGTCGGCTGCTGGATATGGTCAATATGTTGCTCGATATTAACAAGCTTGAGGCTGGCCAGATGCCACTGAATCAGGCTCCGACGCAGATAGAGGATCTACTGCGCCCAGTGCTCCAGACCTACGAGGGGTTGCTGGCTGAGCGTAGGGTGCATGCCAAAATTGAAATTGCGCCCAACCTACCAGCGGTGTGGATCGATCCGGCGACGATCGACCGGGTCATTCAGAACTTAGTGGATAATGCGATCAAGTACTCGCCGTCGGGCAGCGCGATAGAGATCGGCATGCATGTAGCGCATCCTGATGAGCTAGTTGCCGAGCATCCTAACCCGCATGGTGCGTGGATGCTGGTGAAGGTGCGCGATGCTGGCCCCGGCATTCCTGCGCATCTGCGCGAGCGGGTGTTTGAGAAATTTGCGCAGGTGCAGAAGTCAGGTGTCAAGGGGACTGGGCTAGGGCTGACCTACTGTCGGCTGGCTGTCGAGGCGCATGGCGGGCGTATCTGGGTTGGTGAGACCGAAGGGCCTGGCAGCACATTTCTCTTTACTGTGCCGCTAGAGCGGCTTGACACGAGCGTTGGCTCGCTGCCAGCGCCAGCGGAGCGTGTGGCCTAGACATCCTCCATCAAGGGTCCAACGCAAGCGCCCTGCGGAACTCCGCAGGGCGCTTGCGTTGCGGTTGAATTCAGTGCTAGGCGGCCTCGTGCATTTCCCACAGTGTCTCGCCATCGAGCACCTCGATATTGCGGCGGCCCTTGGCCCACTTGCGGGTGCCATCCTGAACCTTCATTGAGGTGAGCACAATACCTTTGGTGAACTCATCGCTGGCACGTAAGTCCTGATCAAGCGACTGGGCCATGCCTGGCTTGAGCACTTCCTCGGTGGTGCAGCGTACGAGCCAAAGCTCCTCGGGATCGAGACGGCGCATATGCAGCTCAATGGAGTCTTTTTGGAAGCGGTAGTCCTGAAGCACAAAGCCATTTTGCTTGAAGAGCTGCGAGACCCATGAGGCAAACTTTGGCAGCGGGAGACCCTGCAAGTCTTCGATGGCGGCGACGCGGCCAGCGCGCTGGAGGGTGCCGCCGCGGCGATCGACCTCCTGCTTGTAGTCTTGATTGCGCAAATAGGTGCGGTGCGAGATCCAGACACCGTAGATGGTGAAGGGGACCAATGAGATCAGCATCATCAAGAGCGAGCTGAGCACGAGGGCCGTCCGAATGTTCTCGGGGCTGCTTGGTGCGGCATCGGGATTTTGGAGTGTTACAAGCTGCTCTGGTGTTACGATCAAGTAGTAATAGGCGCAGACCACAATCGCTGCAGCAAGTGCGCCGCTGAGCGCCATCACCAAGCTGTTGGCGAAGGCGCGCCCTTTGATGCGGCGGCCGACAACCATGCCGCTGACCACTGGCACGACGCCAACAATGAGCAGTAAACTTTGCCCCCCGAGGGTGAGCACGAGCGCCCACAGCAAGCCGGTGATCAGGCCAGCGATGAGCATAAAGCGCCACTGAACTGGTGCTTTGGCTTGGCTAGAGGCAGGGGTATCGAGCGCCGACGTGTCTTGCGATGAGACGTTCTTTTCTTCAAGCGTTTGAGCAGCCATGAAACTCTATAATCCTCAATTAACGTGGTGTTTCCGAATCGAAAAGCTCCTCCACGGCCTCGCGGAGCTTACCTAGGTCGCTGAATGAGCGATACACTGAGGCAAAGCGAATGTAGGCCACCTCGTCGATATCGCGCAGGCGGGCCATCACTGCCTCGCCGATGACCGTGCTAGGAACCTCTGGTGCATCGTAGGCGATCAGATCGGCCTCGACATCGGCGACCAGAGCTTCCAAGGACTCAGCAGGAATGGGGCGTTTATAGGTGGCGACACGAAGGCCGCGCATCATTTTTTCGCGATCATATGGCTCACGATCACCGTTTTTTTTGACGATGGTGACATTAACCGACTCCGCACGCTCATACGTTGTAAAGCGGCGCTCACAGTACTTGCAGCGCCGCCGTCGTCGGATAGTATCGCCGTTATCAAGTTCGCGGGTGTCGATAACCGCACTTTCGCCTTGGCAGTAGGGGCACCGCATGGGCTTAACTCACACCGTGATTGGATTGACTCAATAGAGTCATTATACCATACGCCCGCTGCGCCTTGGCCTGCGCTAGATTTCGACGCCAAGGGTTTTGGCGACGGTGAAGATATCTTTATCGCCGCGGCCAGATAGATTGACCAAGATGATTTGATCTTTGTTCATGGTTGGCGCGAGGCGGATTGCCTCGGCGACTGCGTGCGATGACTCGAGGGCTGGAATGATGCCTTCTGTGCGGCACAGGGTTTGGAAGGCAGCCAGGGCATCGTCATCGGTGGCATCGACGTAGCTGGCGCGCTCCTCATCGTGGAGCCAGGCGTGCTCGGGGCCGACGGCAGCATAGTCGAGGCCGGCAGAGATGCTGTGGGTTGTGGCGATCTGGCCGTTGGTATCCTGCAGCACATACGAGCGCGTGCCCTGAAAGATGCCGAGGCGACCGCCAGCAAAGCGTGCCGCGTGCATACCAGTGGCAACGCCATGGCCGCCGGCCTCAACGCCGCGCAGCTCAACGTCTGCGTCGTCAAGGAAGGGATAGAACATACCGATGGCGTTGGAGCCACCGCCGACACAGGCAATGATCAGATCGGGCAGGCGGCCAGTGGCGGCGAGGATTTGTGCGCGGGCTTCGCGCCCAATCACACTTTGGAAATCGCGCACCATCAGCGGATATGGATGCGGCCCAAGCGCCGAGCCAAGCAGGTAGTATGAGTCGGGGTTGGTGACCCAATCGCGCATCGCCTCGTTGACCGCATCTTTGAGCGTGCGTGCGCCGGTATCGACGCCGCGCACCTCGGCCCCGAGCAGCCGCATGCGGAAGACATTCGGCTGCTGGCGCGCCATGTCCTCGGTGCCCATGTAGACGACACACTCCATGCCTAGCAGCGCACAGACAGCAGCAGTGGCCACACCATGCTGTCCCGCTCCAGTCTCGGCAATGATGCGCCGCTTGCCCATGCGCTGGGCGAGCAACCCCTGACCGAGCGCATTGTTGATCTTGTGGGCACCAGTGTGGGCCAGATCCTCGCGCTTGAGCCAGATCTGTGCTCCGCCGCACTCGGCGCTCAGCCGGGCTGCGAAGGTTAAGGCGGTTGGGCGGCCGGTGTAGCTGCGATGAAGCTCGGCGAGCTGCTGCTGGAAGGCGGCGTCGTCGCGCACCTGAAGATAGGCCGCAGTCAACTCATCAACCGCCGTCATCAGTGTTTCAGGAATATAGCGACCGCCGAATGGCCCAAAATGGCCGCTCAGTGGTGAGACAACTGGTTCTTTAAGCATGTGTTAACTTCCTTCTTTTTGTTGATTGACAGAGGCTAAACCAATCCTCTATGATGGAACTACATATGTTCCCCTTTTCTTAGATGTACGGAATAGCAGGAAGGAGTGCCCAATGCTGCGATCACGCCGTTCAGTAGGCTTGTTGCTACTGAGTCAGGTCGCCATCCTGGGTTTATTCGTCGGTGCCTTGCGCATCACTGGTACGAGCGCGCAGAAGCCAAGCGCCAAGGCCCCGGTCTACGGTCGGTACGAAGTGTTTCCCTCCAAGCCCGATGGCACATCGGCGACCATTGGCGAGCTGCCGGCCGAAAAGCCTGGCCATCGCTATATTTCGGTGTCAAGTGCGGCGTTCCAGCCAGCGGACTCGGCCTACACCTTTGTGAACTACGGCAAAGGCATTATCAACAGCGATGGTACATTTCAAACCTACATCGCCCCGATTCAGCTGCCGCCAGGCTCGATCGTGACTAACCTGGTCATGGTTGGCGGCGACACCGAGCCGGACACAGCCGGCAACCGCGACGGTGCGATGGCGCTCTCGCTGCTGCAGTCGGACCTTGATCGGCTTGATCTGGCGGGCACGCCGCCATCAGAGCAAGATGTCGCGGTTGTGCTGTCCTATCCGAACACGCCGCTGATCAGCGATCTCGGCATCTATTCGGCGACAGCGACGCTGACATCGACGGTTGATCCTGTAAAATATGCCTACTTGCTTAAGATCGACATGCCGACCTCGAATATGGTCTTCCGCAGCGCACGGGTAGAGTATCTGCCGCCGGGCCTTGTGGAAGCACCGATCTTGCGCAAAGATCAGTAGTTTTTGCTGCTGTTAGGGCTGCTCCTGCATGGGGCAGCCCTTTTGCATGGATTTACGGCTGCGGCTCGAGAAAATCGGCGGCGACCCAGCCTTGTACCGAGCCGGTGTCGATCTGCCACCACGTATAGCCATCGCCCTCGGTCGGCCCAGCGATAATTTGCACGATGCTGCCATTGCTGAGCGAGGCGACCGGCTCGCCATTGAGGCTTGGCTCGGGGCGCACGCGCAGATTGCCGCCATCGGTGCTCACCTGCACGCTGGCTCCAATGCCGATGCCGCTGACCACCACGGCTGTCGGCGTCGCTGGCGCAGCTGTGGCGATGACAAATGGAAAGGTGGGGGTGGGAATCACATTGGTGGGCGTAACGACTTGGACAACCGGCGTTGGTGTGCCAACGAGGATGCCGCGATCACGCAGCACCCAGCCGCCACCAAAGGCTGCGGCGACGATCAGGCCAACCCAGAGCCACGTCCAGCGACGGCGGCGCGGCGGGCCATACAGGCGCTCATCGTAGCCGCGTTTGTAGTCGAGGTAGGTGTGATAGAGCAGCTGGTTTAGCTGCCCGGTCTCGGCATCACGCTGCCCTTGTTCATAGTACTGACTGTTGGGCATAGGCTCCTCACAGAACTGAACTAGGGCCATGATACCAGATTCTTGGTGTCCACAGCACATAGGCTAGCGTAATCTTTAGGAGGTGCAATGAATCCGGCAACTGTTCAGGTGCGGCAGGCAAGCCTGGCCGATCTGGCGGCACTGGTGCCGCTGTTCGATGGCTATCGTCAATTTTATCGACAGGAGTCGGATCTAGCACGCGCAGAGGTTTTTCTCCGCGAGCGGCTTGAGCGGGCTGAGGCGATTGTCTTTCTGGCCTGGGAGCACACTACGGCGCTCGGCTTTACGCTGCTCTACCCCTGGTTTTCTTCGGTTTCAACACAGCGCTTCTGGATTTTAAATGATCTGTTTGTTGTGCCAAGCGAGCGCGGGCGCGGGGTTGGCGCTTTGCTGCTGCAGCGCGCACAAGCCTGGGCACGTGAGACCAACGCAAAGGGATTGTTTTTAGAGACCGCAGTCGATAATCCAGCCCAACAGCTCTATGAGCGGCTCGGCTGGCGGCGTGATCCGGGCACGCTGTACTACACGTGGTTGACAGCGACTAGCTCAGCTGCCGATTTTCATGATTGACGCTGGACAGAGAACACTGTAGGCTGAACTGTATTGGTCAACCTGCCGAGTGAGCAATGGACACCGCGCCTGCCTTTGCATGGATGTTGCTTGCGGCCTAGCTTGGAGGCATGTTATGGCATTTCGGTTACGCTGGCGCTGGCTCTCTATGCTTCTGTGTGGACTTTTTATTGTACCGTTGGGCGCGCTGGCACAGTCACCTGCTGATCGAGCAGCTGTTGCCCCTGCGCTGGTGCTGGTGCGGCGTCCTCCAGATCCGATCGCGGACTGGGTGGCGGGCCAAGCCCACTTGAGCAGCAGCGCCCCTGCGGCTGGGGCCAGCGGCCTTAATCAGCCTGCTGGTGTGGCAGTTGGCCCCGCTGGCCGTGTTTTTGTGGTGGACTATGGCAACAACCGCGTGCTCAGCTGGCCCAGCGCGAGCGCATTTCAGACCGGCGCAGCGGCCGATTTGGTGCTCGGCCAGCCGGATTTCAACACCACCTCCGCCGCTAACACGCTCAATAAAATGGATGGGCCGGAGGCGATCACGGTCGCCGCTAGCGGGCGCGTCTATGTGGCCGATAGCAACAACCACCGCGTGCTGATCTTCGATCCCCCGCTCAGCAGCGCCATGGCCGCCAGCGCCAGCTTTGGCACGTTTGTGATGACACTGCCTGATCCGCCGCCGCTGACCAACCAGTTCTTCTTCCCCCGTGGTTTAGCCCTCGACTCGGCAGGCAACCTCTATCTCGTTGATGAGTTCCACAATCGCGTGCTGATCTACCTAGCGCCAGAGACAACCGACACACTGCCAGATGCGCAGATTGTCAATCTTTTCGCTCCACGCGGCGTGGCCGTCGATAGCCTCGATAATGTGTACATCACCGACAGTGAGAACGATCAGGTGCTGGTGTACGACACGCCTGTCTTGAGCAATGATTTTGCCCCCGATCATACGCTGGGCGGCTCCGATGGCACGCACCTAGAGTGCGGCGGGGCTGTTACAACGAACAACAACGCCACCGCAACAACGATGTCCTGCCCCATCGATGTCGCCGTCGATGCCGATGACAACGTGTATGTCAGCGATATCTACAACCATCGGGTGCTGGTGTTCGACGATCCGCTGAACTCCAACGTGCCGACTGAGGGTATTGGTCAACCAGATTTCTCCAGCAGCCAGCCTAATCGCGGTGCGGCTGCTAGCACCATCGGCCTGAACAATCCGCTGGGCATGGCCATCGATAGCCGCGGCAGCCTGTGGCTGGCCGATTTTCTGAACAACCGTGTGCTGGTGTATGCAGCGCGGCCAACCCTGACAGAGCTGTTGACGAGTAATCTGATCGCCAACGGTGCGGCGGAGACGAGCGCTGGAGCCAGCGATAACAACAGCGTTTTTGCGCCTGGCTCGTGGGCCGTGCTTGATGGGGCGCTTACTGCCGTCGGCTACGGCGTGAGCGGTCTGCCCGCACCGAGCGATCCTGGCCCGCCTGACCGGGGCGTGAATCTGTTTGCTGGTGGGCCGAATGTGGATCACACGACGGCGCAGCAGGTCATCTATGTCGATGAGCTGGCAGCGGCCATCGACGCTGGGGCGATTCGCTACGCCGCCTCGGGCTACTTTGGTGGCTACGAGACAGAGAACGACCAAGCATTTCTGGAGCTGAACTTTCAGCAGGCCGATGGGACGTTTATCGATCAAGCCATCATGGGCTTGTACACTGCCACCGACCGCCAGAATGCCACCGGCCTGCTCTTCGACTCGGCCAGCGGCACCCTGCCAGTCGGCACGCGCCGCATCCAAGTGCAGCTCCAGATGCAGCGCACCGCTGGCTTCTACAACGATGGCTACGCTGATACCTTGGTGCTGGTGCTCACTGGCTACACGGTGCAGCTGCCGGTACTGCTCAAATGAGCACGCCAGCGGCTGACCCGCACGCCTTAGCGCCTGGGGCACAGGTCGGCCCGTATACCGTGGCTGAGCTGATCGGCGGCGGCGGGATGGCGCTGGTCTACAAGGCCCACCAGCCTGCGCTGGATCGCTATGTGGCGCTCAAGGTGATTCGGGCCGAGCTGGTGCGCGATCCAGCGCTGCGCGAGCGCTTCAGCCGCGAGGCGCATACGATCGCCCATCTAGAGCATCCGTTCATCTTGCCGCTCTACGATGTCGGCCAGGCCGATGGGGTGATGTATCTGGCGATGCGCTTTGTGGATAGTGGAACGCTGGGAACCTTGCTGGCCGCTGGGCCACTCGCTCCCGCACGAGCCTGTGCGCTGGTGGCGCAGGTCGCCGACGCCCTGGGCTACGCCCATCGGCACGGCGTGATCCACCGCGATGTCAAGCCAGCCAATATTCTGATTGCCCCTGATGACCACGCGCTGCTGGCCGACTTCGGCATCGCCAAGCTGCTGAGTGAGCTGAAGCATATCACCGACACCGGCGCGCTGATTGGCACGCCCTACTACATGGCCCCCGAGCAGATCCAGGCTGGCGCTGTTGATGCGCGTACCGATATCTACAGCCTGGGCCTGGTGCTCTATGAGTGCCTGACTGGCCGACGTCCCTTTGAGGCCGAAACGCCGTGGGCCGTCATGCAGATGCAGCTTAGCGCGCCTGTGCCCACGCCGCTCGACCTGGTGCCGACGCTACCACCAGCGCTGGCGCAGGTTGTGCTGCGCGCAACAGCCAAACATCCTGCCGAGCGCTTCCAAACGGCCGAGGCGCTGGCCGCCGCCCTGCGCGAGATCGCCAGCGCTAGCGCCCAGGCCGGGCTGGCAACGCTGCCGCAGCACGATCTGATCGCTGCACAGCAGTCGGAGGCTGCACCACTCAGCGTTGCTGTGCGCCAGCCGGAGCGGCTTGACCTGCGGCGCTGGCGGCGCTGGCTGCTCGCCGGTCTTGTGCTGCTGGCATTGGGGGCAGGCGCAATCTGGTACAGCGCTTGGCCCACCGCGCCTCCAGCAGCGCCAGTCGCCCAAGCCCTCGCACCAAGTCAGCTGTTCACCTTTGCTGACGGGCAGGCGCTCGGCTGGGCTGGCGCAGCGCCTGCCTGGCAGGTGACCCGCGACGAGCGCGGTGGCTTCGTCTACGAGGGCCAGGCTCCCGCCGATAGCGAGGTCGCCACCGCGCCGCCTGATGCTGTGCAGGCGCTGCTGGCCACAACCCCAAACTACGCTATCAGCGTGCGCTTTCGCATCGCTGTGCCCAGCCTCGTCAGCGATGACTTGGCCGACTTCTGGCTAGCGCTGCGCGCCCAGGATGATCCTGCGCAGCACGACGGCTGTGAGTCCTATTCGTTTTTCATCGATAGCGCTACGCAGTCGGCGCTCATCGCACGGGCGGGCAACAGCAGCTGCGGCGGCTTTACGCCGCTTGCATCGGCCAGCATTGAGCTTGTGCCTAGCTCGTGGCATACGCTTCAGGCAACGGTGCGCGATCACCAGCTTGCGCTGGCCATCGATAATGTTCCGGTCGCTGAGGCCGACGATGACCAGCTGACCGCAGGCACGACGTATCTTTCCGTTGGCAACGGCGCACGGATTCAGTTCGATGATTTTCAGGTGTCGCCGCTGCCATAGCTATTTTCAAGGAGCAGGTATGCGCTTAGGAGTATGGCGGCGCTTGATGCCGCTGTGGATTGTCGTCTTTGGCTTTGGCGGCTGGGCCTGCCTGCCAACTGCCGCCCAGCTGCCGCAGCATCCGCAGGCCGCCGATGTCGTTGTGTACACCGATAGCCTGGACGCCGCCTGGGACAACTGGTCGTGGGACACCAACGTTGACTTTGCGGCTACCGCTCAGGTTCACGCTGGCTCGGCAGCGCTCCAGGCAACGTTTACCGCCGCCTGGGGCGGCCTGTCGCTGCGGGTCGGCCCGGCGCTCAACGCCAGCGGCTACTCCGCGCTGGAGTTCGCGATCTACGGCGGCCCTGGCGGGACGCAGCTCAACGTCAATATCGACGCCAGCGACTCCGGCGGCTCCGGCACGCCCGTGTCCGTTAGTGCCGCCGCTGGGACGTGGAGCAATGTGTCGATTCCGCTCGCACAGTTTGGCGTGGCCTCGATCGCGCGCCTCAACTGGATGGACGCCACCGGCAGCGCGCAGCCCGCCTTCTATCTTGATGACATCACGCTGGTTGGCACTGGGGTGGTGCCGCTGAGCCTTGCCGTCGATGCGCAGGCCAGTCGGCGGTCGATCAGCTCCGATATCTACGGCATGAACTTTCCCGCCGAGAGCCTGGCACAGGAGCTTGATCTGCCTGTCGCCCGCTGGGGCGGCAACTCCACCAGCCGCTACAACTGGCAGACGAGCATCAGCAATACAGCCCAAGACTACTTCTATGAAAATATCCCGATGGATCGCGATACCAATCGCACGCTGCCCGACGGCTCGGCCTCCGATCTCTTCATTGAGCAGAATCGCCGCACTGGCACGCAGTCAATCATCACCATTCCTGGCATGGGCTACGTCGCTCGCGCCGACAGCCCAACCAACCACCCCTACTTCTGCGGCTTCCCGGCCTCGGTCTATCCCTCGCAGCAGTCCTTTGATCCGTGGGACACCAACTGTGGCAACGGGCGCATGCCCAATGGCACGCCGATAACCGGCAACGATCCAGGGCTGACCAGCGCCGTGGTTGGCACCGCCTTTGTGCAAAGCTGGATGGATCATTTGATCACGGCCTATGGCGCGGCAAACAGCAGCGGCGTGCGCTTCTACGCCCTCGACAACGAGCCGATGCTCTGGTCCGACACGCACCGCGATATCCACCCGCAGCCAACCAGCTACGACGAGGTGCGCGATCTTGCCACTACCTATGCGCCCGCCATCAAGCAGCGCGATCCCAACGCGCAAATTCTCGGCCCCGAGCTGTGGGGCTGGGTCGCCTACTTCTACTCGGCGCTCGATCAGGCCGATCCGAACTGGCCCACCACCAGCCCCGACCGCGCTGCGCACGGCGATGTGCCCTTTGCTGAGTGGTATCTCCAGCAGATGCAGGACTACGAGACGCAGCACGGCCAGCGCATCCTCGACTACTTCGACATCCACTACTACCCGCAGGCCAACGGTGTGTCGCTGTCGCCAGCGGGCAGCAGCAGCACTCAGGCCCTGCGCCTGCGCTCTACGCGCTCGCTGTGGGACCCCACCTACCAGGACGAGAGCTGGATCGACGCCGCGGTTAATCTTATTCCGCGTATGCGCGATTGGGTTGATACCAACTATCCCGGCACCAAGCTGGCGATCTCCGAGTACAACTGGGGCGCGCTCGATGATATCAACGGCGCGCTGGCCCAGGCCGATGTGCTCGGCATCTTTGGCCGCGAGGGTTTGGACTTGGCCACGCTGTGGTCGCCGCCAGCGCCAAGCGAGCCAGGTGCCTTTGCCTTCCGCCTCTATCGCAACTACGACGGCAACGGCGGTCAGTTCGGCTCCACCAGCGTGGCGGCGACCAGCTCCGACCAGGATCAGCTGGCGATCTACGCCGCCGAGCGCAGCGATCAGGCACTGACGATCATGGTGATCAATAAGACGGGCAGCGATATAACGCAGGCGATTAGTCTCGCCAACTTCGCGCCCGCCAGCTCCGCCGAGGTCTACCGCTACAGTGCCGCCAACCTCAACGCCATCGAGCACCTGCCAGCGGTCGCCGTCGGCCCAAGCAGTCTCACGACGACGTTCACGGCCAACTCGGCCACGCTGCTGGTTGTTCCCAGCGGCACGCCGGTGAATTTCAACCACGTTATCTCGCTACCGATGGTGCGCAAGTAGCGCTCGGCGGTAGTCCAACGTGCAGCGGAATCTTCTTTCGATTCCGCTGCACGTGGTTTAATGTATGTGGAAACTATCAGTGTTGTGGTGCGCCTACAGCCGTGGTGCGACAGGGAACCCTGTGAGTCGGTGCCCTTTAGGCCGATCAGCGGTGAGCTGGGCTGCTGTTGAATGGCTGCGCGGTGGTTGGGGCAGGTGCAGCGGGCAACAGGGCCAGCGGCTCAGCGCGCGCGGCGCTAGTTGCTCCCGGCCCACGTGTCTCGCCTACGGCCGTGGTGCGATGGCGTGAGCAGTGGGCGCGTGCGGTTTGATAGGTATTTGATTAACATAAAACGCCGGAGTCAAGCGCTACGCTGACTCCGGCGCTCACGGCGACGAACGACTAGGCCTGCTGTTCGGCCAGCACCTCGATTGGCGCGTCCTCGCGGACGACACCGGGCTGCGACTGCTTGGCGGCCGCGGGATCGACGCGCACTGGCGGCTCGGTGGCCTCCGGGCGCAGTGCGGCCTCCAGCACCTGCTTGACATTATCGACAAAGACGAAGTTCATCTTTTCGCTGAGATCATCAGGCAGCTCGTCCAGGTCCTGGCGGTTGCGATCAGGCACAATCACCGTCTTGATGCCGACGCGGTGGGCGGCCAGCACCTTCTCCTTCAGACCACCGATGGGCAGCACCTTGCCGCGCAGCGTGACCTCGCCGGTCATCGCCAGGTCGTCGCGCACCGGGCGGCCGGTGAGCAGCGAGACCAGCGCCGTTGTCATCGCGATGCCTGCCGACGGCCCGTCCTTGGGCTGTGCGCCAGCGGGCACGTGCAGGTGCAGGTCATACTGGGTGTAGAACTTCGGATCGACGCCGAACGCCTCGCCCTCGGCGCGCACCCAGCTCAGCGCTGCGCGCGCCGACTCCTTCATCACATCGCCGAGCTGGCCGGTGAGCAAGAAGTTGCCACTGCCCGGCATTTTGGTGGCCTCGATGAAGATAATATCGCCGCCAACTGGTGTCCACACCAGCCCGGTCACCACGCCTGGGCGGTCGGTGCGCTCGTGCACCTCGGAGAAGAAGCGGCGGCGGCCGAGCATCTCGCGGGCGCGGTCGGCGTCGATGACAATCGGCGTTGGCTTGCGCTGGGCGATCTCGCGGGCGGACTTGCGCATCAGCGCCGCGACCTGCTGCTCAAGGTTGCGCACGCCGGCCTCGCGGGTGTACTCCTCGACGGCGACGCTGAGGGCGTCGTCGGTGACTGATACCTCATCGCTGTTGAGGCCGTGGCGCTCGGTCTGCTCGGGCACCAGGTAGCGGCGGGCGATCTCCAGCTTCTCGCGCTCGGTGTAGCCGGTGAGCTGGATGATCTCCAGACGGTCGCGCAGCGGGGCCGGGATGGTCTGCAGCGTGTTGGCGGTGGCGATAAACATCACCGGTGAGAGATCCCAGCCGACATCGAGATAGTGATCGCGGAACGAGTCGTTCTGCTCTGGGTCGAGCACCTCAAGCATCGCCGAGGTTGGATCGCCGCGATAGTCGGAGCCGAGCTTGTCGATCTCGTCGAGCATAAAGACCGGGTTGTTGACGCCAACGCGGCGGATAGCCTGGATGATCGAGCCAGGCATGGCCCCGATATAGGTGCGGCGGTGGCCGCGAATCTCGGCCTCGTCGTGGACGCCGCCGAGCGAGATGCGGATGAACTCGCGGTTCATGGCCTTGGCAATCGAGCGGCCTAGGCTGGTCTTGCCCACACCAGGCGGGCCGACGAAGCAGAGAATCGCTCCGCGCCCAGGGTCCTGCTCTGGTGAGCGCTCGCGGCGCAGCTCGCGCACGGCCAAGAAGTCGAGGATGCGCTCTTTGATCTCGGCCAGGCCATAGTGGTCCTCATCGAGGATGGCGGCGGCGCGCTGGATGTCGATCGAGTCGTCGGAGGCTTTCTGCCAGGGCAGGCTGATCAGCGTCTCCAGGTAGGAGCGGATCACGCCGTACTCGGCGGCGGCGGGCGGCATCTGGCGCAGGCGATCTAGCTCGTGCATGGCCTGCTCTTTGGCCTCGGCGCTCATGCCGGCCTGCTCGATCTGCTCGGCCAGGCGGTCGGCCTCGACGTCTTGCTCGTTGGCCTCGCCCAGCTCCTTGCGGATGGCCTTGAGCTGCTCGCGCAGGACATACTCGCGCTGGGTTTTGCCCATCTCGTCCTGCACCTGGGTCTGGATCTGCTGGCCGATCTCGAGCACGTTCAGCTCGCGGGTGAGGACCTCGTTGAGCTTCTGGAGCTTGGTGGCGACATCGCTCTCGTCGAGCACGTCCTGGCGGTCGGCGATGCTCATGCGCACATACGAGGCGACGAGATAGGCCAGACGACGCGGATCGTCCTCATTGATCACGGCAGCGAGCAGCTCCTCGGGGAACTGCGGGATGAGCGGTGCGATGCGTGCGGTCAGCGAGCCGATGGAGCGCATCAGCGCCTCGATCTTGAGCGACTCGGTGTCGCTGGTCTGGTCGGGCACAATGCGGACGCGGGCGCGGAAGTACGGCTCGGTCTGGATGATCTCCTCGATCTCGATGCGCTCAAGGCCCTGCACGGCGACGCGCAGGGTGCCGTCGGGCAGCTTCATGAGCTTATGCACCACAGCGGCGGTGCCGACGTGGTAGAAGTCCTCGGCGGTGACTGGCGAGGGGCGCTGCTCCTCGTTTTTGATGGTCATCAGGCCAACGATGCGCTGGCCGACCATCGAGTCATCGATAAGGCGAATCGACTCCGGCTGACCGACGGCCAGCGGCATTACCGTCATTGGATAGACGACGGTATTGAAAAGCGGCAGGATCGCCATCTCAGTGGGGATCTGCGGCGTTTGTTCTTCAAAAAGGGTTTGATCGGTCATAGCCACTCCTTCCCTACTGAGGCGTCAGCGACGACTCATCGACCTGAATCGTGATGCGCCGAGGCTCGCGCTGCTCGCGCGGCCGCTTCGGGACTGTGATATAGAGAAAACCGTCATCATAGCGGGCGTTGATCTCTTCGGCCTGAATCTGCTGCGGCAGGGCGAAGTCGAGCTGAAAGAGACCATAGTTGATGCCCAGCTCGTGCACGCGCTCGACATCCTCGTGCGGATGCTCGGTGCGGTTGCCGCGCACAACGAGGCGGCCATCATCGACCAACACCTCGATCTCGGCATCGCGCATGCCGGCCAGTTCGATCTTGAGCAGGTAGGCTGTGGCGCTCTCGTGGACGTCGGTGTGCGGGTGCCAGGTGGTGGTTGGTTTCATCGGTCGCGAGCGGCCCCAGCGCTCCATCCACTCGCGCTCGAGCTGGCGCTGAAGCGCGGCGGCGCGGGCCATTGGAACGCGGCGAACAATAACAAACTTTGGCATACAGTGCTCCTCAGGGCTTGGTACTAACTGCAATTAATCATACCAGCGCTGTCTTTGATTCCCATTGGTGCAACGTTAGAGATGTCCAAACAAAGTGCTAACACCGTGTTGGTGTACACCATTTTGCATGCCAAGAGCTGCCAGGCCCCAGAGGCGGCACGAACATTGATATAGCTATGCGCAGCACTGCGGCGGATCGACCATGAGCTGGTATGAGCGCTGCATACGGCATAGAGTAGTAGCAATCTGACTCTACATTGCGTATAATTGCAGATGAGGAGTCTCTGGAGCACCCAGGACTCTTTGTGTTTCTTTGAAATTCCCTGACGAGGGGGGCTATGAGCTGGCAGATCGATCTTTCCCCGCCTGACGAGGTCGTGCGGGCCTATCTTCAACAACATCGGATTTGGGGAGCCTACGCGCTGGCTGATCTTCGGCCGCCCTTTCGTGAGCGCTCGACCTACACGCTCGCCCGCGAGGGCGAAGAGGTTGCGGTGGTGCTGGTGTATCGCACCTCAACCTTTACCGCGCTGATCCCGTTTGGCATGCCCGAGGGCGTCGCCGCCCTGCTGACGGCGATGGACCCGCTGCCGGAGAACTGCATCGTCTCCAATCTTACCGGCGATCTGCGCCCGCTGATCGACGGCTGGTACACGCTGCGCAACGAAGAGCTGATGTACCGCATGGCCGTGACGCAAAACACCTTCAAGCCCTTCGAGGGCCTGACGCACTGTGAGCGGCTGTCGCTGAAAGACGTGCCGGAAATGTCGGGCTTCTACTCCATGAACAATGTGCCGACGTTCAGCCCAGATCAGGTGCAGCACGGCATCTACTATGGCATCCGGCGCCATGGGCTGCTGGTGGCGGTTGGCGGCACGCACTTCATCGACCGCGAGGACCGGGTGGCGGCGATTGGCAATGTGTACACCGACCAGGTGCTGCGCGGCAACGGCTATGCGCGCACCATCGTCAGCGTCTTGGTCGCCGAGCTATTTGAGCAGGGCTGTAGCGAGGTGGTGCTGAACGTGGAGAAGTCAAACTTCCGCGCGCTTCAGCTCTACGAGGCGCTGGGCTTTATCTCGCACGCGCTGTTCTACGAGGGCCTGGCGCACCGCAAGTCCTCGTAGGACGCCGCGCGCCTGAGCAGAGCAAAACCCCGTCGCGTGGATGCGGCGGGGTTTTTTGGCCTTTAAGCGCCAAAAAGGCCGGTCAGCGGCCTTTCTCTGGCGGGGAGGGCGTGGCCCTCGAAGCTATTAGCTAACGGTTGTTTTAGAACCGATATTGTTGGCGATGTTGTAGCGGCGCACCAAGCGCGACTTGCGGCGATCGGCCTGGTTGCGATGGATGACGCCCTTGTTGGCGGCCTGATCCAGCGCCTTCAGCGCGGCCTTCAGCTCTTCGATGCTGTTGCTTGCATGGGTGTTGCTCGCCTGCATCGAGCGCTTGGTCAATGTTTTGAGCTTCGTGCGCACCATCACGTTGCGCATCCGACGACGAGCATTTGTACGAATCCGTTTGCGGGCGGAAGGAGTATTAGCCAACGTGACCTCCTCGGACTTTCTGGTATCATAACAAAATTGCCAACGGGCCACGAGGCCGCGCGGCGTCAGTCAGCAAAACCCGATTATAGCAGAAAGCAAAAAGATGCGCAACGAACCCTCGAAAGTGGCCATGCCCGCCACGCCAACGCCGACGGCGCGAACGTGGAGCGTGCTGCTGAATAGTTTTGTGGTGATGGTTGGCTTTGTGCTCAGCCGTGTGCTGGGCCTGATTCGCGATAGTGTGTTTGGCAACTACTTTGGCACCAGCGAGGTGGCCGACGCCTACAAGGCGGCCTTTAATCTGCCCGATCTGCTGTACCTGGTGATCATCGGCGGCGCGCTTGGCTCGGCCTTCATCCCGGTGTTTAGCGAGCTGCGCCAGCGCGACGGCGAGGCGCGCGCGTGGGAGCTGACCAACACGGTGCTGACGCTGGCGCTCGGCACGCTGGCGGCGGTCTCGGCGCTGATTTTTATCCTGGCGCGGCCGCTGCTGGGGCTGATCTATCCGCACTTCACACCGGCGCAGCTGGCGCTGACGGTGTATCTGACGCGGATTTTCCTGCTGTCGCCGCTGCTGCTGGGGCTGGGTGGGCTGGCCATGGCGGCGCTCAACGCCATCGACCGCTTTACGCTCTCGGCGCTGGCTCCGACAATCTACAATGTGGCGATTATCGTGGGCATTGTGGTGCTCGCGCCATGGTTTGGCCGCCACGGCCTGTACCGCTACCCCGAGAGCGTGCAGCACAGCGCGGCGGGCGCGCCCTACTCGATCGAGGGCGTGGCCTGGGGCGTGGTCATCGGCGCGGTGGCCTATCTGCTGGTGCAGCTGCCGGGCCTGTGGCAGGCGGGTTTTCGGCCACGGCTGCGCTTTGAGTGGCGCAACGTGGCGGTGGTGCGCATCGGCAAGCTGATGGGGCCGCGCGTGTTCGGCCAGGCCGCGATGCAGATCAACCTGATTGTGATGGCCGGTATCGCCTCGGTGCTTGGCGACGGCCGCGTGGCGGCGCTCACCCAAGCCTATCAGCTCATGCTGCTGCCGCACGGCATTTTCGCGCTGAGCCTGGCCACGGTGATGTTCCCGCAGCTGTCGCGGGCCTACGCCGCTGGCGACCTGGAGACGCTTGGCTCGACCATGCGCTCGACGCTGCGCACGGTGCTGTGGACGGTCATCCCCGCCGCTGTGGGCCTGGCGGTGCTCAGCGTGCCGCTGGTGCGCATGCTCTTTCAGCGCGGCCAGTTCGACAACACATCGACCGCGCTGGTGGCCAGCGCGCTGCTCTTCTATGCCGCTGCGCTGCCCGCCTTCGCCGCCGCCGAGATCTTGATCCGCACGTTCTATGCGATGCAGGACACCTGGACGCCGGTGGTGGCCGGGCTGCTGACGATTGGTATCAACATCGCGCTGGCGCTGCTGTTTGTGCACGGGCTGCACCTGAGCCACGCCGCGCTGGCCGGCGCGTTCGCCATCACCAATAACCTAGAGGCGCTGCTGCTGCTGGTGCTGCTGCGGCGCAAGCTGGGCACGCTCGACCCCAATGGCCGTCTGCGGCGCTCGCTGCGCCGCGCAGTGATTGGCGCAGCGGTGATGGGCGCGGTGCTGCTGGGCCTGGGCGCATGGGGCACGCAGCGCTACCCCTTCCTCTACAGCGCCGATCCGGCCTACTCCGGCACTGGCGCGGACCTGCGGCTGCTCGTCGGCTGGGTTGGCCTGGCGGTGGTGGTTGGCGCTGGCGTCTATGTGGCGCTGGCGGCGCTCCAGGGCGCGGAGGAGTGGCAGCTCTGGCGCGAGCGGCTGCTGCGACGGGTGCGCCGCTCGCGCTAGCTGCTGGTGCTGCGCCACCCTTGGGCTAGGCGTCCTCGCCGCCAAGGGCGATCGGGCCAGGGCGCAGGCGGGCGTCGTCAAAATACTTGACAACAATGCTCAGCTGCGTGTCGGCGTGGAAGAGGCCCTTGAGGCTGGCGCTCAGCGGGTGCGGCCGGTCGGCGCTGGCAAACACAAAGTCGATGTTCTGGCTTAGCGCACGGTTGTTGATCTCCCGCAGTAGCGTGTTGGTGGCCTGTGGGCTGCGCATCCCCAGCGGTGTGACAATCCACTGGCGCAGCTCGCTACCGACGCTGGGCAGCTGTGGCAGTGTAAAGAGTTTGCCGCCCCAGCGCAGCAGCGTTGCCAGGCGGCGCAGGCGCTGGTTGAACGCCTTGACGGTGACTTTGGTGATCGCGCCCCAGTCCCAGTAGCCAGCGCAGGCGACCAGCGCGCCGTCTTGCTCGGCGACCAGTAGATTGTCGAGGCTGTAGGCGGGCGTGCGCTCGATGAACTCGGCGAGGCTGGCGGCGTTAAAGGGCAGGTACAGCTCGCGACCGGCCCAGGTCTGGTTACACAGCCGGGCGATGGCATCGAGATCGGCGGCGGTGGCGGAGCGCACGCTGTAGGTGCTCGGCAGCTCGTGCTGGCGGTAGACCAGCAGGCCATACATCGTCAGCGTGCGGTGCACGTGAAAGCCCTGGCGCGTAAAGAGGTTGAGCGAGGGCGTGTTGCCCTCGACAATCGCCGCATACGAGAGCACGGCGTTGTGCGCGCGCAGGTACTCCTCGACCGCCTCGCGCAGCATGCGGGCGATGCCGCGCTGGCGCTGGTCGGGATCGACGAAGTACTGAAACTCGTAGCCCACCGGGCGGATCGCGCCATCGACCAGCGCTGGCCGCACGGCGCAGGCGGCCGAGCCAACAATGCGCCCGCCGTCCTCGGCGACCAACACCGCGCGCTCGGCGTAGATGCGCGCGCGGCCAAAGAAGTCGGGCGCGTTGACCGTTGAGATAACCAGGCTGGCTCCCTGCGGACAGCGCGCCTGAAGCGCCTGAAGCGCGGCGGCGTCGTTCTCCGTCGCTGCACGAATTACAATCATTATCTGCCTTTCTCCTAAATGCTTGGCTGGCGAATGGGGGCGCTGCGCCGCGGTGCGCGCCACCCGCAGCGCAGGGGCCACACCCGTGAGCGAGTGCTTGTGCAGCAGCGCAGGCGCACGGCTGAGCTGTGACGACAAACCACCGACGAGTCTTTTTTCAAGCAATAGCGCGTATGCTGCGCCCAACGGCTGGGACGTGCGGCAGCCCGCGCAGGGGTTGAAGCTGCGTCGGTGGTTGAGCGCGCACGGCTCAGCGGAGCGGGTGCGCTGCTGCCGTCTCGACCGTTCACGGGTGTGGCCCCTGCACTGCGGGTGGTCTGCGCCACGGCCTAGCGCGGCCACCAGTCTGCGATGGCCGCGCTGGCAGCTGTGGCTACTCCTTGGGCAGCATTGGGATGCTGACGCCGCGCTCGCGGGCGACCTCGATCGCCTTGGGGTAGCCGGCGTCGGCGTGGCGCACCACACCCATGCCCGGATCGCCGGTGAGCACGCGCTGGAGGATGGCGTCGGTCTCGGTGCGCCCGTCGGCGACCACGACCATGCCGGCGTGGAGCGAGTAGCCGATGCCGACGCCGCCGCCGTGGTGCACGCTGACCCAGGTTGCGCCGTTGACCGCGTTGAGCAGCGCGTTGAGGATGGGCCAGTCGGCGATGGCGTCGGAGCCGTCGCGCATGCCCTCGGTCTCGCGGTTGGGCGAGGCGACCGAGCCGCAGTCGAGGTGGTCGCGGCCAATGACGATGGGCGCGCTGACCTGGCCGGAGCGCACGAGTTCGTTGAAGGCCAGGCCGGCCTTGGCGCGCTCGCCGTAGCCCAGCCAGCAGATGCGGGCGGGCAGGCCCTGGAAGGCGACCTGCTGCTGGGCCTTCTTGATCCAGCGGTGCAGCGCCTCGTCCTCGGGAAACAGGTCGAGGATGGCCTGGTCGGTGCGGGCGATGTCGGCGGGATCGCCGGAGAGCGCGGCCCAGCGGAACGGCCCCTTGCCCTCGCAGAAGAGCGGGCGGATGAAGGCGGGCACAAAGCCGGGGTAGTCGAAGGCGCGCTCGTAGCCAGCGGCGGCAGCCACGCCGCGCAAGTTATTGCCATAGTCAAAGACGACCGCGCCCTTGTCCTGTAGCTCGACCATGGCCTGGACGTGGGCGACCATGGAGGCGGTGGAGCGGCGCACATACTCGTCGGGATCGCGCTCGCGCAGCTCTAGGGCCGCGGCGTAGGGCATGTCGGCGGGCACATAGCCGTTGAGCGGATCGTGGGCGCTGGTCTGGTCGGTGACGACATCGGGCACGACGCCGCGCTCGACCAGCTCGCCGAAGATCGTGGCGGCGTTGCCGAGCAGGCCGACGGAGAGCGGCTTGCCTGTCTTGACGGCGTCCTCGACGAGCGTCATAGCCTCCTCCAGGGTATCGACGGCGGTGTCGAGATAGCGGGTCTGGAGGCGGCGCTCGATGCGGTGGCGATCAACTTCGACAACGAGGGCGACGCCATCGTTCATGGTGACGGCGAGCGGCTGCGCGCCACCCATGCCGCCGAGGCCGGCGGTGAGCACCCAGCGCCCGCGCAGCGAGCCGCCGAAGTGCTGGCGGGCCAGCTCGGCCAGCGTCTCATAGGTGCCCTGGAGGATGCCCTGGGTGCCGATATAGATCCACGAGCCGGCCGTCATCTGGCCGTACATCGTGAGGCCGGCGTGCTCTAGCTCGCGGAAGTTCTCCCAGGTGGCCCAGCGCGGCACGAGCAGCGAGTTAGCGATCAGCACGCGTGGGGCGGCGGTGTGGGTTTTGAACACCGCCACAGGCTTGCCGGACTGGACGAGCAGCGTCTCGTCGTCCTCAAGGGCGCGCAGGCTCTCGACGATGGCGTCGAAGGCGGCCCAGGAGCGGGCGGCGCGGCCAGTGCCGCCGTAGACGATCAGGTGATCGGGGTCCTCGGCCACATCGGGGTCGAGGTTATTCATGAGCATGCGCAAGGCTGCCTCTTGCGCCCAGCCTTTGCACGAGAGCTGTGTGCCGTGAGGGGCGTGAACCGGACGGGGACCGCTGGTCATAGGTCATTCTCCTTTGAACAACACGGAATTCATCGGGCCTCATTGTACACTAGTCGTCGCGGTGTGCCTCCGCTTGATTGGCATGAATCGAGTACAATGCGCAGCATGCTATTAAACTTTATTAAGGAGAGGTCTATGGAGCAACAAGGCTTAGAGCAGCGGCGCTATGAGCCGCAGGTGCGGCGCTACGCCACGCCGCTGCTGCTGCTGCATGGCGCGTGGCATGGCGCGTGGTGCTGGGAGTCGGCGGTGACGGAGCTGCTGGAGCGCGGCTTCGTGGTGCACAGCTTTAGCCTGCGCGGCCACGGCCAGAGCCACAGCCCACGGGCGCTGAATCTCTGTGGCGCAGACGACTATGTGCACGATCTGCACGCGGTGATCGAGGCGCTGGAGGCGCGGCCGGTGGTGGTTGGCCACAGCATGGGCGGCTATGTGCTACAGCGCTACCTCCAGGTCCACGACCTGCCGGGGGCGGTGCTGCTGGCGTCGATCCCGGTTGGTGGCGCGGCGGGCTTTGCGCTGCGCTGGTCGCGACGGCATCCGCTGGCGCTGCTGCGCACGCTGCTGACGCTGAACATGCGCAACTTTGTGCGCACGCGGCGGCTGACGCGCGCGGCCTTTCTGCGCCGTGATGCGGCGCGCGGCCTTGTGCGCCATGTGGCGGCCCAGCTTGGCCCAGAGAGCCTGCGCATCCTGGTTGATGTGTCGCTAACCAAGCTGCCGAAGCCGCGCCTGGTGCGCTCGCCGCTGCTGGTGGTCGCCGCCGAGCACGATGCGGTGTTTACGCTTGAGGAGCAGGAGCGCACCGCTGCGGCCTATGGTGTGCCGCTGCACGTGATCCCGGCTGCCGCCCACGATCTGATGTTTGACCCAGCCTGGCCGCGGGTTGTCGATCTCATCGAGCAGTCGGTGATCGACTGGACCAGCGGCGCTACGCAGCGAGACGCTGGCCGCCTCGACTGCTCCCAGGGTGGCTGGCTGGCCGCGCCGTGCTAGCGCGCTAGCTCTGTCTGGTGTATGCCTGGGCCGTTCAAAGGCGCACGGCCCGTCACGATGCATCGCTCCGGCCACCCCGTTTTGCTCTTCTGCGCCGCTCCGCTCGTGCTACCCCCTGTGTTTTAGCTGCACTTCGCCCGTGCTTTCCCGCTGTGCTTTGGCTGCACTGCTGCGGGCCAAATCCCTGCTGTTGTCATGGCGCTAGGCTGTGCAGAGGCCGCAGATCGCCGCCGCGACGACGGGCCACTCGCTGCTGGTCGGGTCGATCAGTTCGAAGTGGTGTGCGCCGACCAGCGGCACGAGCATGGCGCTGTCGCCAGCGGCACGGGCCTGCGCAACATAGTCAGCGCTCAGTGCGAAGGGCACCGGGCCGTCCTTGGTGCCGTGGACGAGTATCTGCGGGCGGCCGTGCGGCAGCAGCGCGGCGGGCGAGGCGGCGGCGTAGCGCTCCGGCACGGCCGCGGGGCTGCCGCCGAGCAGCTCGGCGACCACGCGCTGGCTCAGGCGTAGCGCATAGCCCTGCTGGAGATCGGACACGCCGGCCAGGCTGACTGCGCCGCGGATTGGCAGCGGATCGGGCTGATACAGCGGGCTGTGCGCAGCGAGCCGCGCACGGGCGTTGACCCAGAGCGCCAGGTGGCCGCCGGCTGAGTGTCCGGCCACAACCACGCGATCCAGATCGAGCTGGTAGCGCGGCGCAAGCTCGCGGGCGTAGTCGATGGCGCGGCCCACATCGTGGAAGGTGCCGGGCCAGCCGCCGCCAGGATTGCCCAGCCGCCGATACTCGATGCTCCAGGTTGCCAGGCCCTGCGCGGTCAGCGCGGCGCAGAGATGCCCGAGGTGCTCCAGGTCGTAGCGTGCGCGCCAGAAGCCGCCGTGAATCATAATCGCCAGCGGGTGCGGCCCCGGCCCGGCCGGCAGGCGCAGATCGCCAACGTGCAGCGGATCAGGCCCGTAGGCCAGGCGCAGATCGGCGGGCGGCGGCGTTTGGGCCAGAATAGCATCGCTCATAGAAACTCCTCCTGTGGCTGCTGCAGCGCCGCTGGCGGCATGCTCGGGTGGCGCTGTTTGTAGATAAAGTAGGCCAGGCCCGCGAGGGCGCTCCAGGCGGCGGCAGCCCCCATGGCGCGTGCGCCAAGCCAGCGCAGAGCCAGCGCGCCAACGATGCCGCCGAGCAAAAAGGCGGCCAGGATGCCGCTGAGCAGCGTGACCTTCCACCACTCGATCTGGCGATGGCGCAGCCAGTGGCCGACCAGCACGCCCAGGTCGGTGACGACGCCAGTGAGATGGGTGGTGCGCAGGATCAGGCCGTGGTAGCTGCTGTACATCCCGTTCTGCAGCCCGCAGGCCAGCGCCGCCAGCCCGATGCCGAGCGCGCTGCCGCTGATGAAGCACCACGTCGCGGCGGCCAGCATTGTTCCCACCAGCATCAGCGCCACGCCGTAGCGGCGCCCAGGCAGCAGGCTGCTGTTGCCGATGATCGCCCCGCTGAGCACCGCGCCGAGCCAGAAGCCGCCAATGGCGCTGAGCGCCAGCGCAAGATCACGCCCCTGGTTATCGACAATATCGATGCTCACGTGCGACACCGAGCCGGTCACATGGCTCACCGGCAGCTTGAAAAACCCTAGCGCGACCACGTTGACATAGCCGGCGCTGACGGCCAGCACCACCCCAAACCAGAAGGCCCACGGGCGCTCACGATAGAACTGCCGCTTATCGATGGCAGGATACGAGCGATACGGCATAGCGCAACCTCACCTAGATGATCAGCGCATGATAGCAAATCTAGCCGCTGCTGCTTCAGCCCGCCAAGAAGTCTAGGCTGCCATGGTCGAAACTGTGCTATGCTCACAGTGTTATCAGGAAGGAGGAATCATGCACAATGACATTGCGGTGATCGGCTTGGCGGTGATGGGCCAGAATCTGGCGCGCAACATGGCCAGCCGTGGCTTTCAGGTGGGCGTGTACAATCGCACCACCGCCAAGACCGAGGAGCTGGTCGCGGCGCATCCGGAGGCCAAGCTCGATCCCGCCAGCGATCTAGAGACCCTGGTGAGCCGCCTTAAGCGCCCGCGCCGCCTGATGCTCATGGTCAAGGCTGGCGCGGCGGTCGATGCGGTTATCCAAGAGCTGCTGCCGCTGCTCGAGCCAGGCGACATCATCATCGACGGCGGCAACTCGTTCTTTGGCGACACCGAGCGGCGCGCCAAGGAGCTGGAGGCGGCGGGCTTTCGCTTCCTCGGCACCGGCGTGTCCGGCGGCGAGGAGGGCGCGCTGCATGGCCCCAGCATCATGCCCGGCGGCCCCAAGGAGGCCTACGCCGAGGTCGCGCCGATCTTCGAGGCCATCGCTGGCCGCGCCCCCGACGGCTCGCCGTGCGTCGCCTACCTCGGCCCGCGCAGCGCCGGCCACTATGTCAAAATGGTGCACAATGGCATCGAGTACGGCGATATGCAGCTCATCGCCGAGGCCTACGATCTGCTGGCGCGCGGCGGCGGCCTGAGCGCGGCTGAGCTGGCGCAGGTCTTCAGCGACTGGAACTCCGGCGAGCTGAAGTCATTCTTGATCGAGATCACCGCCGATATCTTCCGCACCATCGACGAGCAGACCGGCGCGCCGCTGGTTGAGCGCATCCTCGACACCGCCCAGCAGAAGGGCACCGGCAAGTGGACCTCGCAGAACAGCTTTGACCTGGGCATTCCCATTCCCACGATCAACGCCGCCGTGGAGGCGCGCATGCTCTCGGCGCTCAAGTCCGAGCGCGAGCGGGCGGCGCAGGTGCTTTCCGGCGCTCAGCCGAGCTTCAGCGGCGACAAGGCCAAGCTGGTGGCGACGGTGCGCGCGGCGCTGTATGCGGCCAAGGTGTGCGCCTACGCGCAGGGCATGGCGCTGCTGCAGGCCGCCTCGCGCGAGTACGAGTACGATCTCGACCTTGGCACGGTGGCGGCGATCTGGCGCGCTGGCTGCATCATCCGCGCCGTCTTCCTCGACGATGTGACCGCCGCTTTCCGCCGCAAGGCCGACCTGGCCAACCTGCTGCTCGACGACTTCTTCGCCAGCGCGGTGCAGGAGCGCGCCGATCAGTGGCGCGAGGCCGTGCGCCTTGGCGTCGAGTGGGGCATCGCCACGCCCGCCTTTAGCTCGGCGCTGGCCTACTACGACGCCTACCGTAGCGCCCGCCTGCCAGCCAACCTCATCCAGGCGCAGCGCGACTACTTTGGCGCGCACACCTACGAGCGCATCGATGGCAGCGGCGTGCATCACACTGACTGGCCGACGGCTCCCAAGGCCGAGTAGCGCCGATTACCGCGCCGCCCATCCGCTCGCTGTGCCGCGGTGTGGATGGGCGGCGCGGTGTTTAATCACGCGGTGTGCAGCTGCAGGGCCAGGTGTGCGCACGAACACCAGCCAAGCGAGCGACTGTGCCAGCCCGAGCGGCAATCGTGCAGGAGTCGGCATCCAAAAAAGCCGTAATGCTGTGGATGGCCAGCGCGGAGGTTGATCACGGTGGGTGCAGATGCAGGGCCAGGTGTGCGCACGAACACCAGCCAAGCGAGCGCGTGTGCCAGCCCGAGCGGCAACCGTGCAGGCGTCGGCATCCAAAAAAGCCGCAATGCTGTGGATGTCCAGTGCGGAGGTTGATCAGCGGCTGTGCGGCGGGAGGGCCAGGTGTGCGCAGCGCCTGCGGGTAGCGAGCGCGTGTGCCAGCCCGAGCGGCGTGGATGCAGGTGTCGGCATCCACCTAACGCAGTAATGCTGTGGAT
>JABXJS010000009.1 GCA_013538855.1 Herpetosiphonaceae bacterium | reverse complement strand
GTGTTCGGCGCAGGCGGCAGGGTGCGCTGGGGCGGCGCTGATGGTGTGCGCCGCTGGTTGCGCTGGCTAGGGCCGAGAGCGGCGCTGGTGATCAGGTGGCGGGGGCGGCAGAGCGGGCGTGGCAGGCGCGGCTGCTGGCAGGCGTGGGCGGGGCGGCAGCACGCGCATGCAGGTCAGCGCAGGCGACGATCAACCTAGCGGTGTTGTTTTAGGATGGGCAGCTGTGCTGGGTGCGCGGTGCTGCTGGGGCAGCGTGCGGTGGTGCGCGTGGTGTTCGGCGCAGGCGGCGGGGTGCGCTGGGGCGGCGCTGATGGTGTGCGCCGCTGGTTGCGCTGGCGCGGCTGCTCGGTGTATGCTGGTGGTGCTCACCTGTACTTTTTACACATGCCTGCTAGGTCTGCTAGCGGGCAGGATCGCTGTTTTCCTACGCCGTACTTTTTAGGAGGTGTGTATGCTGCGACGAACACTGCTGTTGGGCTTGGTGTGGCTGCTGGCAAGTGCGCTGCCGCTGCCAAGCAGCGCCGTGGAGGCGCGCCCGCCAGGCGAGATTGGTGAGTTTGTGGCCTTCTGTCCGTTTAGCCATCGTGCCAGCGACGACCCGATCGTCTTTTTTGGCCAGCCAGGCGTATCGCACTCGCACGACTTTTTCGCCAACGCGAGCACCGACGACAGCTCGACGCTCGCGTCGCTGCTGGCCGCCAGCACCAACTGCGACCCGCTGCCCGACCGCTCGGCCTACTGGGTGCCCACGCTCTTCGACGACCAGAACAACCCCATTCCGGTGGAGCACGCGACGTTCTACTACACGGTCAGCATCGCCGACCCAACCCAGCTCCAGCCGTTTCCACAGGGGCTGAAGATTATCGCAGGCAACGCCATGGCCGCTAGCCCAAACGAGGCGCAGCACATCAAGTGGAGCTGTCTAGGTGCGCCGGACTCGAGCACCGAGGATTTTGTCGTCTGTCCGGCCAACTCCAAGCTTGAGCTGCTGATCAACTTTCCGGACTGCTGGGATGGCCAGAATCTCGACAGCGCCAACCACAAGAGCCACATGGCCTACAGCGCCAACCAGGCCTGCCCGCCGACGCATCCGGTGGCGGTGCCGATTTTGCAGTTCAAGCTGCGCTATGCCGCGCCGGGCGTGGCGGGCATGCACCTGGCCTCGGGCGGCGGCTACACGGCCCATGGCGACTTCTTCAACGCCTGGGAGCCAGCGGCGCTGGACAACCGCGTGCGCTGTCTGCGCCGCCTGATCAAGTGCGGGCCGCAGGGCTTGTTCGAGGCCTACCTGCCGGCGCTGGTGCGCTAGCAGGTGGTGGCCTCGTACCGCTACGTTGCGGAAAATCTACGCTGGCCTCGGAGGGCGGGTGTACGCTTGAGTCACACAGCAAACGTAAGGAGGGTCAAATGGAAGGCCAAATCCAACAAAAAATCGAGCGCTATGCGCTGATGCTGTGTATGTTTGTGCTAGGAATCGGCGGAATCGTTGGTGGCGGAGCCTTCATGATCGACTCATCAGGCGATCTGCTAGGCATGTCGCAGAGCTACTTGGCGGATGCGCCGGTAGCGACCTACTTCTGGCCAGGTGTGTTCCTGTTCGCCGCGTTTGGCCTGGTGCCGCTCGGCGTAGCCTACGCGCTGTGGCGCAAGCCAGCGCTTGGCGACAAGACCACCAGCTATCTCTTCCATGAGCACTGGTCTTGGAACGCCGCGGTTGGCGTGAGCGTTCTACTTCTCGTGTGGATGGCGGTCGAGCTGTACTTCGTGGGCTACATCGCCCCAATCCAAATAGCGACGAGCTTGCTGGGTTTGGTGATCCTTGGCCTCGTGCTACTGCCGCCGGTCAGAACGTACTACGCCGATACCATCTAGTCACATAATGCCTCCTGTGTCTCAATGCGTTGGTTCGCGCGGATGGTGGGTCGTCGATCCACCATCCGCGTTGTTAATTTAAGCTGCCGCGCTGTCGCTGTGCGTAGCGCTTCTGGCCTGCTCCGATATATCAATTCACTATAACTTTTACTATCGTTCACCAGATTGTTCTGGCTGTGGGCGTGTGGTGTAATGGATCCATCAGCACTGATTGACCAGTTGATCCATACGAAAGGAGCACTCCCATGGCTAAGATTGATGTTGTTCGCGCTTGGAAAGATGCCGCCTACCGCGAGAGCCTTGCGCCAGAGGAGCAGGCCCTGCTGCCCGAAAACCCGGCCGGCGCGATTGAGCTGACCGACACCGACCTGAGCGGCGTGAGCGGCGGCTTGGCCGAGCCGATGACCATCACCTGGGGCTGTGACTACAGCTACGAGCACCGCCCGTCCTGCGGCCAGTACTGCACCCTGACCTACGAGTGTGGCTGCGGCCGCGAAGTCGCCAGCGTGTCGGTTGAGTGATCCAGCGCGCTTGGCTGATCGCTTGCTCGCTGATCCGATTATCGCCGCGAAGGACGGACCTATGCTTGACTCGCTTTCTGCTGCGCCGTGGCTCAACGCCCTGACCTTGCCAGAGCGCTCACGCCACATCTATCCGCACCCGGTCTCGGACGCGCCGCTGGCCGAGCGGCGCTTGCAGCGCTGGCAGCGCCTGTTCAGCCAGCAGCCCACGCTGTTGGCGCAGCGCTGGCAACAGGCGGCGCTGGACGACCAGCGGCTGCGCCAGATCTTCGGTGCGCTGCCAGCCGTGCCCGCCACAGCCGCACCAGGCTGGGTGGCCCGGCTGGAGCAGGCGCTGGCGGCCGACGAGCACTGCCTCAACTTTGGCCCGCAGGCCGCAGGCAGCACCGAGCAGTTTTTGTTTGTCGTCGAGCCGCTGATCGCCCAGGGGCTGACCCAGCTGCGCACGGCCCTGGACGAGCTGGCGCAGCAGCACCCGCAGCTGCCCTTTGATCTGCGCTCTCTGCCTGCGCTGCTATTTGCCAACCTGCCGAGTCGGCTGCTCAACCAGCTGATCCGCACCCTCGTGCTGGAGCTGAACGTCGCCCGCGTGACCGATCAGCTGGCCGGCGCGACCGCCGCCGAGCGCTTCCAGGCGTTTGTGGCGCGGCTGCGCCAGACCGATCAGCAGCGGGCGCTCTGGGATGAGTACCCGGTGCTGGCCCGCAGCATTGTCGTCAGCATTGAGCAGTGGGTGACGACGAGCGTCGAGCTTGTGCGCCATCTGTGCGCCGACTGGCCGGAGATCGCCGCAGTCTGCGCTGCTGGCCGCGACCTCGGCCAGATCAGCGCCATCCGCGCCCTTGGCGACCGCCATCGCGGTGGGCGCAGCGTGGCCATCATCGAGTGGGCGTCGGGCTTCAAGCTGGTGTATAAGCCGCGCTCGCTGGCTGTCGAGGCCCAGTTTCAGCGCCTGCTCGGCTGGCTCAATGCGCGGGGCCTATCGACGCCGTTCAAGCCGCTCACGCTGATTACGCGGCCGCACCACGGCTGGGTTGAGTTTGTCGATGTGCAGCCGTGCGCGGACAGCGCCGCCGTCACGCGCTTCTACCGGCGGCAGGGCGGCTACCTGGCGCTGCTCTATGCCCTGGCCGCCACCGATTTTCACGCCGAAAACCTGATCGCCCACGGCGAGCACCCGGTGCTCATCGACCTGGAGTCGCTCTTTCAGCCTGCCATCGGCGACGCGACGCACATCGGCCAGCAGGCGGTGAGCGAGTCCGTGCTGCGCATCGGCCTGCTGCCGCAGCGCTGGTGGATGGATGCCAGCGCCGACGGCGTCGATGTCAGCGGCCTCAGCGATCTCGATGGCCAGCTCACGCCCGATGCCCTGCCCGACTGGCAGGACGAGGCCACCGACTCGATGCGCATGGTCCGTAAGCGCCAGGTGATGAAGCAGGCCCAGAATCGCCCGCAGCTCCCAGATGCCACCGTGCGCCTGTACGACTATCGCGCGGCGCTGAGCGCTGGCTTCGCCGAGGTGTACGCGCTGCTGCTGGCCCACCGCGCCGAGCTGCTGGCCGCCGACGGGCCGCTGAGCGGCTTTGCCAGCGCCGAGGTGCGCATCATCCTGCGCGCGACCCGCACCTACAGCGCGCTGCTCAACGAGAGCTTTCACCCCGACGTGCTGCGCGACGCCCTCGACCGCGACCTGCTGTTTGATCGGCTGTGGCTGCAAGCAGAGCAGCATCCCTGGCTGGCCACCGTGATCGCCGCCGAGCAGCGCGACCTCCAGCGCGGTGATATTCCGATCTTTGTGACGCGCCCAGCTCAGCGCCATATTTGGAGCAGCGACGGGACGCAGATCGACGACTTTTGCCCGCAGAGCGGCCTCGATCTGGCGCACCAGCGGCTGGCGCGGCTCTCTGCCGCTGATATGCAGCGCCAGCTCTGGATTATCGGCGCGGCGCTTGAGACCACCGTCATGGCCGAGGCGAGCCTCGATGCTCCTAATCCCCAGCGCCGTGGTGTTGCTGCCGTCCCCGCCGCCACCGCGCCCGCGCTGCTCGATGCAGCGCTGCACATTGGCCAGCGGCTGAACGAGCTAGCGTTTCGCAGCGCTGACGGCGCGGCCTGGCTCGGGCTGGCTCCGCTGCAAGAGCGCCACTGGAACATCATGCCGCTGAGCTACGATCTCTACTCTGGCAGCGGTGGCGTGGCGCTGTTTCTGGCCTACCTCGGCGCGCTCAGCGGCGAGCAGCGCTACACGCGCTTGGCCGAGCAGGCGCTGCACAGCATTCAGCACGAGCTAGCGCAGACGCCGCCGCGCCTGATCGGCGGCTACAACGGCTGGGGCAGCGCGATCTATCTGCTGACGCATCTCGGCGTGCTCTGGCGGCGCGACGACCTGCTGCAGACCGCGCTAGGCTACGCGCGGCACCTGCGGCCGCTGATTGCGCACGATCGCTGCTTCGACGTGCTCGGCGGCGCGGCGGGCGCGCTGGCGGTGCTGCTGGGCCTGTATGCCCATCTGCCGGAGCCAGAGCTGCTGGCGAGCGCCATCGACTGCGCCGAGCACCTGCTGCGCCATGCGCAGCCAATGCCGGTCGGCTGTGGCTGGCCCGCGCTCTCTGCGGCGGCGACGCCGCTGACGGGCTTCTCGCACGGCTGCGCTGGCATCGCCTGGGCGCTGCTCAAGCTCTATGCCGTGACCGCCGATGTGCGCTGGCACACGCTGGCCGCGCAGGCCCTGGCCTACGAGCGCAGCACCTTTGTGCCCGCAGTCGACAACTGGCCCGATCTGCGCACGGCAGATGCCGAGGTGTGCAAGCTGGCCTGGTGCCATGGCGCGCCTGGCATCGGCATGGCCCGCCTCAACACGCTGCACATTCTTGACGATGCCGACGTTCGCGCCGAGATCGCGGCCGCGCTGCGCTCCACGCAGTCCGGCGGCTTTGGCGGCAACCACTCGCTGTGCCACGGCGACCTTGGCAACCTGGAGCTGCTGCTGCAGGCCGCCGCTGCCGCTCCGCCGCTGCTTGCTGATGGTGCGCTAGCGACAACACTGGCGCAGCTGCTGGAGCGCTACGCCGAGTATGGCTGGCTCTGTGGTGTGCCCGGCGGCGCAGAGACGCCGGGGCTGCTGACGGGCCTGGCTGGCATCGGCTATATGCTCCTGCGCGCTGCCCATCCAGACAAGGTGCCGGCGCTGCTGCTGCTGGAGCCGCCGCGCTAAAATTACCATGTCCACCGAGAGAGCGGTAGCGCTGCCCATGAGCGAGCGCTGCCGCTCTTTCCTATGTGTCGCCCATGCGCTCAGCGGCGGCCGGGCGGGAGCAGCGGCGCAGGCCGAGGCACGGCGCGTGCGGGCACACGCGGTCGGCGGCGCAGCGCTGGGCATCAATCAACATAATAATTTTGTGGGTAGCGAGGGGCGTGGTGCGCATGGGGATGGCCAGCGCCGCGCCCATCTGCGGCTGATGCAGCGTGGGTCAGGCAGCGCCGATCCAGCCGTGGGCGGCCGGGCGGGAGCAGCGGCGCAGGCCGAGGCGCGGCGCGTGCGGGCACACGCGGTGGGCGGCGCAGCGCCGGGTGTCAATCGACATAATGAATGCACTGAGAAGGTGCCTGGATGCGCTGCGGCTGCTAGGGCAGCGGATCGTCGGCGGTGTTGATCTGGCCGCTGATGAGGCGCAAGAGCAGGTCGTCGTGCTCTGGATCGGGGTTGGGCGTGTCGAGCAGCTGCTGGAGCGTGCTGGGGGCCAGCTGGCGCTCCAGCGTGGCGCGCGCCTGCTCCCAGATACGCTGCTCCAGCGGGGTGCGCACGGCGTCGAGGGCTTGGCGTCCGTGGTGGATGAGCGCCCATGTGCTGGCGGCAGCTGTGAAATCGCCGTCGGCGGCGGCGAGCAGCGCCAGCACCTCCAGCGCGCTGAGCAGGCCCGCCGGGTGCCCGATGGCGCGAAATAAATCGCTGGCGGCCTGGGCGAGATCGCGGCTTTGGGCGTAGCGGCGCTGGGCGAGGGCGGCCCAGGCGCGCTGCACGTTTGTCTCGGCACTGCCGGCCTTGTGGCCCATGGCCCGGCAGAGGCGCAGGCTCTCGGCGAGCAGCGGCTCGGCCTGCTCGGGCTGCCCCTGCTCGATGTGCACGCGCCCAAGCAGGCGCAGCGCCAGGCTAACGAGCTGCTTGTTGCCGATCTCCTTGGCGATAGCGCGGCCTTGCTGTAGCGCATCGGCAGCCTGGGCGAGGTCGCGTTGGTGCAGGTGCAGCGCGCCACGATAGATATGGACTGAGCAGAGGCCAAATGTGTGGTTGATTAATCCAATCGCTGATTGAGCTTGTTCTAGATGTAGCTGGGCTTGTGCTAGTTGTCCTTGCGCTAAAGCCAGTTTGGCGCAGTACAGAAAGGTGGTTGCTGTACCTCGCTCTGACGCTACTGCTTGCCAGTTTGCAAGGCTTTGGGCTAGCAAGCGCTGAGCATGGGTGTAGCGACCTTGATCAATGCATAATGATCCAATATTGCATAGACTGTTAGCGATTCCCTGAGTAAAACATTCCATAGACCAAAAGCCGAAGCTGCGGTGTAGCTCTGTTGCGGCAGTCGTGAAATCGCCGAGCCATTGCGCTGTGATCCCAAGGTTGTGGTATGTGCGTGCTAACGAGAGATGCGTATCAAAAGAACTGAGGTGCTTGTTGGATGGTTGGAGCAAGTCCTGTAAGGTTTTCAGATTCTGCCGAAACCACTGCTGGGCTTGAAGAAAGTCACCTTGATGGTACGCGAGGAAGCCAGCGGCGTTGAGTGTCTCTAGGAGAATGAGTGGAGGGATTTTTTCTGCGCTGGCTTGAGCAGCCAGAAAGATCTGGTCGAGCCAACGGCGGCCTTCGGCGATCCGCCCGCGTACATACCAAAAATCAGCCAGCGTTCCTGTCAAACTCAGCGCTTGACTGAGCTGCTGTTGATGAATAAGCCACTGTAGAGCGATCTGGGTATTGTGGGCTTCCTGCTCCAGCTGCTTAAACTGCGCCTGGTCTTGGCCATTGCTTAGCTGTGTGTAGGCTTCTTCGGCAAAAGCAACATAGTAGTCGGCGAAGCGCTGGTAGGTGGCGCGCTGGTCGGAGTGGGTCTGGAGCTGGTGGCGGGCGTACTCGCGCAGGGTTTGCAGCAGCTCGTAGCGCGGGGCGGGCTGGGCACTGGCGTCGCTGCGCAGCAGGTTTTTGTCGACGAGGGCGGCCAGCACAGCGGCCAGCGGCGGCTGCTCGCTGGCGACCACTGCCTGGGCTGCCGCCAGCGTGAAGCTGCCTGGAAAGACGCCGAGCTTGGCGAAGATGGCCTGCTCGGCGGGCGCGAGCAGCTGATAGCTCCAGTCGATGGTGTTGCGCAGCGTCTGCTGGCGCTGCTCCACGTCGCGCGGGCCGTTGACAAGGAAGGTCAGGCGCTCGCCCATGGCGCTGGCGATCTCGTCGAGGCTGTAGTCGCGCAGGCGGGCGGCGGCCAGCTCGATGGCGAGGGCGATGCCGTCGAGCTGCGCGCAGATGCGGTGCACCGTGTCGATGGTGCTCGGCGTGAGCTGAAAGCTGTGCCGCACGGCGCGCGCACGGGCCGCGAAGAGCTGAATGGCCGGGTTGGCGGCCAGTGTGTCGAAGGCGATATCGTGGCCAAGCGGCGGCAGCGCGAAGGGCGGCACATCGATGACCTGCTCGCCGTAGAGGTCAAGGCGCACCCGGCTGGTGTCCACGATGGTGAGCTGTGGCGCGTGGCGCAGCAGCCGCGCGCAGAGCGGCATGGCGTCGAGCAAGTGCTCGGCGTTGTCGAGCAGCAAGCACAGCTCGCGTGGCGCGAGGTAGCTGGTCAGCGCGGTCTCCATGTCGTCGATGCCGTCCTGGGGCAGGCCAAGCGCGTGCAGCAGCGTGGGCAGCACGAGCGCCGGGTCGCTGATGCTGACCAGTGGCACAAAGGCTAGGCCATCGTCGAAGGTGCTGTGCAGCTGCCAGGCCAGCTCCAGCGCGAGGCGCGTCTTGCCAATACCGCCAGGGCCGGTGAGCGTGATCAGGCGGCTGGCCGGGCTGCGCACGGCGCTGGCGATGGTCTCTAGCTCCTCGGTGCGCCCGATCAGCGGCGTCATGGGCACTGGCAGCGCAAAGCGCGGAGCTATCGCAGCAGGCTGCGGCGCAGGGCTGTCCATGGCCGCAAGATGGGTGGCAAGCGTATCGAGCAGGCTGCGCAGGGCGCGCTGATAGGTGACGCGGTGGATGAAGAGCTGGTCGGCATGCTCTTGATTTGTATTGCCCGGCTGCTGCAGGCGCAGCTCAAGGATCTGAAGCTGGCGCTCGGAGAGCGGCAGCGCGCGCAAGCGTGCATACACCTGCTCCAGGCCGCCTTGTTGGCGCATCCATGTGCGCCACGGCTCGGTATCAAGCAGGCGGTGCGGCTGATCAAGCAAGTCTTGGACGCGGTCAGCAGTCCATTGCAGCGACATGGTGGGTTCCTTTAGGTATGCAAATGCTTGGGCACTGACTGAGTTCAACCAGCGCTCTGTCTGCTCTCGGCGGCACGCCCTGACACTATACACCACGTGTCGGTATTCGCTCAACACATCTGAGCACAGGCTCTGCCGAAAGCCATGCAGCGACGCTAGCTCTACGCGCTTGCGGTGTGTGGCGATACATGGGCTGTTGGTTGGCTAGCGGTGGATGTGGCTGATGCTCGGCGCTGCTGGCACGTCGCGCTGCTCTGCTGTCTGCCAGCGTGTGCGTATCGCGCGGCGCTGGGGAGCGGCAAATCCGGGCGGGTTGTGTGTGTGGATGCTGCGCGCTGCATGCTATCAACGCTGTGGCTGCGCGGTGTCAGGCTGCGCTGGGCCATCCGTATGTGGCCACGCGGGAGCAGTGGCGCAGACTGAGGCGCGGCGCGTGCGCGCAGGGAGCGGCGGGAGCAGCGGCGCTGGGCATCAATCACTATCCAATGCACAGTGCCGGGCGATTGTGCTCAGGCTGGCGGGATCGCACGGCGCTGGGGAGCGGCAAATACTAGCGGGTTGTGTGTGTGGATGCTGCGCGCTGCATGCTATCAACGCTGTGGCTGCGCGGTGTCAGGCTGCGCTGGGCCATCCGTGCGGCCGCCGGGCGGGAGCAGTGGCGCGAACCGCGGCGCGGCGCGTGCGCGCAGGGAGTGGCGGGAGCAGCGGCGCTGGACATCAATCAACATCCAATGCATATGGACGTGGCTACTCTGCCCAAGCTTGCCGAATATAGCGGCACTGCTCGGCGCAGTCGGCGGGGCTGAGCGCGTCGATGCGCTGGCGGGTGTGCTCGAGCGCTGGCGTCTCCCAGAGCGGGCCGATGGGCTGATCGCGGCTATCCCAGGCGCTGCGGCTGGCAGGCGTGGTGCGGAACAGCGGGATGTCGCCGCGCCACAGGTCGTCAAGCTCGGCGCTGATCAGGGCGGCGTAGAGCGGCTGGTTGGGCACGGCCTGCCAGAGGTGATCGAGCCAGCGCTCGCGGTCGGCGGCGTCGCGCAGCAGGTTGGGGTGGTAGCTGCGGTGCAGGATGATGGCGTAGGATTGGGTTGGCCGAGCGATCAGGCGCACAGTCACGGCGGCAAACCAGCTCAGCGGGCCGTCAGCGGCCAACAGTGCGGCGCGCTGACTCTGGAGCAGTTGGTACATCTGGCGGAAGCCGGCCTCGATCTCAGCGACAAACGCGGCGCTCTCGGCGACTGCGCCGTCGAGCTGCGGGCGGTTGTTGCCGCCGGGGAGCGGGCGCTGAGCGAACTCGAGGCGCATTGTGTCGGTGTACTCGTCGGCCCAGGCGGCGACCGGCGTGGTGGAGAGCTGGTCGGCAGCGCCGCCAAGGCCGCTGAGGTCGAGGCGCGGCTGGCTGGCGCTGACCGCACGCGGCAGCAGCCCTGTGCGCAGAATGGATGCCTGCTCGGCGGCCTGGGCGGGCGTGAGGTCGGGGAGCGGCAGGTGCGGATGCAGGATGCCCTCTAGATCGACGAGCATGGGATACTCGCCAGCGGCGATGATGTTCTCGTAGTGCATATCGGTGGCGTCGAGGCAGCGCAGCAGCGCGAGGTAGGCCCCCTGGCGCTGATAGAAGCGGACGACCTCGGCGTGGCTCTGGCAGGGCGCGGCGGCGACAAACGGCATCCAGCCGTGGTCAGCGTAGGTGCGCACATCGAGCACTGGCAGCGGCGGCGTGGCCCCGCGCGCGTTGAGCCAGGCGAGCAGGCGCTGGAACTGGGCCTCGACGGCCAGCGAGCGCGGCTTATAGACGAGGCGGGTTGTGTCGGCGAAGGTGAGGATGGCGACGCTCTGGCCGCCGCGATGGGGATCGCCGTGCTCGCGGTCGAGCGCGACGAGCGTGGCTGAGGCAGCGCCTGGCAGCCAGCGCGCGGCGATCTCGGGCCAGTCAGCGGCGAGGTGGGTCAGGCAGCGCAGCGTGGCGGCGCGCCACTGCTCGGCGGACTCGATACACGAGCGGGCGAGGACCGGATACTCGGCGAACAGCTCCAGCAGGCGCGCGGGAGTGCAGAGCTGGCGCATAAAATCGGCGAAGCGCTCGGCTCCGCTTGCGCCGTGCAGCTGCTCGCGCAGGCGTGCCACATTTAGCTCCAGCACGAGCGTGGGGCCAAGCAGCGCCCCGAGCAGCAGGCGCAGCTGGCGGTGCAGGCCCTCCCAGAGCTGCGGGGCGAGCAGGAGATTGGGCGGCAGCGGCAGGGCGGCGGCCTGGGCCTGGAGCGTGGCGATGGTGGCGTCGATGAGCGGCAGCAGCGGCGTGCTCAGGCGCTGCTGGTGGCTGGTTGGCGGCGCAGCAGGCGCGATGACTTGCTGCTGGAGCTGGGCGAGCCATGCTGGTGGAGCGCTCGCCAGCGGCGGTGGCGGCGCGAGCAGGTGGGCCAGCTGGCGCTCGCTGAGATCGAGCAGCTGGAGGCGCTGGAGCCAGAGCTGGGGCTGATCGAAGGGCGGCTGGTCGCGCCAGCGGCTGAGCTTGCGCGGCGCGGCGGTGCTGGCGGGCCAGGGCGTGAGCTTGCGCTCGCTGACGCGCAGGGCCAGCCACCAAGGGATGGCGAGGTCGTGGTGCATTGGATCTCCTTCGGCGAAAGCAGAAACGCCCCTCGGCTAGGCCAAAGGGCGGGCAGCGTGCTTAGCCGGCTAAGCTAGGCGCTGATAATCTGGAACAGCAGGCCGCTGGTATCGTGCTCGGATGGCGGCGTGTCGAGGAGCTGCTGCAAGGTCTCAGGGCCGAGCTGCTGCGCGAGGGTGGCGCGGGCCTGCTGCCAGGTGCGCTCATCGAGCGGCGTGCGCACCATCGCGAGGGCGTGGCGGCCGTGGTGCACCTGCGCCCAGGTGCGGGCGGCGCTGGCGTAGTCGCCGTTGGCGGCGTGCAGCAGCGCCAGCAGCTCCAGGGCGCTGAGCAGGCCGGCGGGCTGCTCGATGGCCTGGAACAGCGCAAACGCCGCCTGTGCCAGCTCCAGGCTTTGGGCGTAGCGCTGCTGGCGCAGGGCCAGCCAGCCGCGCTGGACGTTGGTGTCGGCGGTGCCGGCCTTGTAGCCCATCGTGTCGCAGAGGTGCAGGCTCTCGGCGAGCAGCAGCTCGGCCTGGGCGAAGTGTTCCTGCTCGCTGGCGATGCGGCCAAGCAGGCGCAGGGCGAGGCTGGCGAGCTGCTTATTGCCAATCTCTTTGGCGAGATCAAGGCCCTCGTTGAGCAGCTCGACGGCCTCGTCGAAGGCGAGCTGGTGCAGCAAGATCGCGCCGCGGTAGATTGTTGCTGAGGCAATGCCAGTTTTACTGCCGATAGTTATACTAGAATGTTGACTTTCAATGATGCGCTGATTGGCAGCAGTGAGTTGACCCTTGATCAATTCCAGTTTTCCAAGGTGTAATAGCGTAGCTGCTATACCACGCTGAGTACCTAGTTCATTCCAGAGTGCTAAACTTTCGATAAGCAAATCGTGGGCTTGGTCATAATGCCCCTGCTCGATCCGCACAGCTCCCAGATTACAAAAAGCGTTCGCTATTCCTATGTGCTCATTTTCAGTGCGCCACAGAGCAAGGCTTTGCTGAATAAGGTCTGTAGCTGATGAAAACTGACCTAACCATAGATCTGTTAGTCCTAGGTTGTGGTAGACACGTGCTACCAAACTCTGATCAGGACTCGCTTGTATGAGTGCTAGACTTTCAGCAAAAAACTGATGGGCTGTCAGATAGTCACTCTGATGGTAGGCTAGGAATCCTGCAGCATTGAGTGTGTCAATGCGAACATCTACGGGAATGGTTTCATTGCTCGTTGATATGGATTTAAGTAATTCTTCTAGCCAGCGGCGACCCTCGGTGATCAATCCGCGGATATGCCAAAAATCGGATAGAACGTTGGTCAGACGCATAGCTTTGGTGATTTGGTGTTGGTCAATAAGCCACTTGAGTGTTGCTTGGAGATTGTAGCTTTCTTGTTCTAACCGTTGCAGCATCTCTCGCTGTTGCCCACCAGTCAGTTTTGTTGAAATATCAGTTGCTAAATCAGTGTAGTAATCAGCAAAGCGCTGGTTGACTACTTGATGGACAGGTTGCTGTTCAAGTTGCTCTCTAGCATATTCACGCAGCACTTGCAGCATCTCAAAGCGCATCTCAGGCTGTATATCGGTGCGGGCGAGCAGCAAACTTTTATCCACTAACGCTGATAGTTGATCGAGCACCATCATTGGTGATTCGCCACCAACAATCGCCTCAGTGGCGCTGAGTGTAAAGCTGTCGGGAAAAACACCCAGGCTAGCGAACAGCGCCTGCTCGTCTGGCTCCAGCAGCTCATAGCTCCAGGCGATGGCATCGCGCAGGGTCTGCTGACGTTTGGGATGATCGTAGGACTTGCTGGTGAGCAGCGCGAGCTGGTTGTCCAGATGCCGCAGCATGGCCTTGGGCGAGAGCAGCATGCTGCGGGCGGCGATCAGCTCGATGCTCAGTGGCAGGCCGTCGAGCTGCACACAGACGGCGGCGATATCGGCGGCGTTCTGCTCGTTGATCTCAAAGGCGGAGTTCGCGGCCTGGGCGCGCTCAACAAACAGCGCCACCGCCGGAATTTCGAGCAGTGCGTTAACATCAGCCGTGTGCTTTGTATCTGGCAGTGAGAGCGGGCTTACATTGAAGCGACGCTCACGACGCAGGCGCAGCACCTCGCGGCTGGTCACCAGTGCTTTAACGCCGTAGCATGTTTGCAAGAGTGAGTCGATCAGCGGTGCAGCGTCGAGCACCTGCTCGAAGTTGTCGAGCACCAGCAGCACCTCTTTGTCGTAGAGGTAGTCCTTGATCTCTTCGCTGAGCACGACCATGCCGCTTTCTTTAATTCCCAGTGTGTTGGCTAAGGTTTCAAGCACCTGCTGCGGCGAGGTGACTGGAGCTAGGGGCAGCACAAAGACGCCATCACGGAAGACCTCAAGCAGCTCTTGGGCTATCTGGAGCGCCAGGCGGGTTTTGCCCACGCCTGGCGGGCCAATCAGCGTCAGCAGGCGCACGGAGTCCTTGAGCAGGCGCTGGCGGATCTGCTCAAGCTCCTGCTCGCGTCCGATCAGCGGGTTAGGCAGATCGGTGAGGTTGTTTTGCGGGCGGTCGGCCTCAAAGCGTATCGACGGCGCGCCAGGCGTTTTATCGACCCAGACGTGGCCGTCGGTCTGCTCGGAGCGGGCAAAGCGCACAAACGCATCGTGCTCGGCCTCGGGGATGCTGCAGCACTGAGCTAAGCGCAGCGCGATCTGGCTCGACGGCCGCAGGGCGTTAGCCTCGATCTTGCGAATCGTGACGGTGGCGCAGCCAACCTCCTGCGCCAGCTCCTCCTGGGTCATGTCGAGGGTTTTACGACGGCTCTTGAGCCAGGTGCCAAACGATGCGTCGGCTTTGGACATATATCTACCTATGAGCTAGCTGAATTCCCAACCTTCTTCACTAGTTCTCGATAAGATACTCGGAAGCACTGACGTGAAGGTAGGGCAAAGCCCAACCATGCAGTAGGGCTTGCACCTGCTTCTACCTATAGAGTATGGTTTAATCGAATGAGTCTGTAGATAAAATTGATCTAATCATGTTCTCGTGGAGCAATTGGACCGATAGTAATGGTTAGCGTCGTAAATACATCCCCAGGATTAAACCCGCCCTGAATCTGGCGCAGCTCCTCTTCGCTTAGCTCGGTCTCGCCGGCGGGGTTGTCCGGCAGCTTGGACTGCTCCTCGGGGCTAAGCTCTGAGCGGTGATCGTCGTCTTTCCATGCACGGATGATATCGTCGTTCGACATTGCTACACTCCTGTGTGAAGGTTTTGAGGTAGATGAGGGGTACCGAGCCAACAGATGGTGTATACCAAGCAACTATAGTATACTCGTTGACAGCCTTGTTTGACAAATACCTACGCGTTGGGCTTTCTGTAGCTTAAGCCAGCGCCAGCAGCCCCTTTAGCCGCGTTGATAGCGGTTTATATCGCTTTTACTATCGCTTTAGTCCTAGTTCCACTGGTACCTGCTATGGTTCAATACGAATATCAACAGCGACATCACCAACCTTTGAACGTAGGAGTGCCCCAATGACCAACCAGGTTCAAACCGCCACCACCCAGGCCACCGCCCCCCGCTCGATCTTCCGCCAGGCTGCCATGCAGGCATACATTGAACAGTATAATGACGTTGTGCAGCCGCAGCTTATTTCCCCGGCGGTGTTTCGAACGCTGTGGCTGGTTGTAGTGGTGCTGGTGGTTGCGCTTGCGGCGGTCGGTGCACCGTTGCTGCTGGCTTAGGTGCGGCGATGCTGCTGAAAGAGCGACCATCCTTAACATGGCGCTTGCCGTGGTGGTCGATGTTGATACAATCATTTGCGCTGCTGCGTCGGCGGCGCGTTCCGGTGATCCTCCAGCTCAGCATGGTCGAGTGCGGCGCGGCCTGCCTGGCCATGATCATGAGCTTCTATGGCCGCAGGTCTAGCATCGCCGAGTGCCGCGAGGTCTGCATGCCTGGCCGCGATGGCGTCAACGGCACGGTCATCGCCAAAGCCGCGCGCCACTTTGGCATGAGCGTGCGCGCCTTCGCGATTCAGCACACGAACTTTTCCTCTATTCAGCTGCCGGTTATTATTCACTGGAACTTCAACCACTTTGTCATTCTTGAGCGCTGGTCGCCCAAGCGCATGACCATCGTCGATCCGGCCTTTGGCCGCCGTGTCGTCAGCGCCGAGGAGTTCGACCGCTGCTTTACCGGCGTGGTTATCGCCTGCACGCCTGGCCCGCAGTTCGAGCGCACGCGCACGCAGGCGGTGCGGCCCTGGCGCACGTTCGCCAGCTATCTGTGGGCTGCGCCCGGCCTGCTGGCGCAGATCATCCTGGCCTCGCTGCTGCTGCAGGGCGTGGGCTTTGTGCTGCCGATCCTCACCAAGGTGCTCTTTGACAAGGTGCTCACGCCGCAGTTTACCGGCCTGGCCAACCGCGTGCTGCTGGGCCTGATCCTGATCGCGCTGATCAAGTATGTCGTGCAGACGATGCGCGCCATGCTCCTGCTCCAGTTTCAGGTGCGCTGCGACACCGAGCTGATGCAGCGCTTCTTCCGCCATCTGCTCAGCTTGCCGCTCCAGTTCTTCGAGCAGCGCTCCAACGGCGATCTGCTGATGCGCCTTAGCTCCAACAGCATGGTCCGCGAGATCATCACCGGCCAGACGCTCTCGATTCTGCTCGATGGCGCGATGATCGTGGTGTACTTGCTGGTGCTGGCCTGGCAGAGCGTGGCCTTTATGCTGGCGGTGGTCGTCATCGGCGTGGTGCAGCTGCTGCTGCTGTGGGCCACCAACGCGCGCGTCCAGCGCCTCGTCGAGGGCGATCTGCTGGCGCAGTCCGAGGCCCACAGCTATCTGGTCGAGGCCATGCAGGGCATCGCCACCGTCAAGTCCGCCGGAGCCGAGCAGACGGTCTTCGAGCAGTGGCAGAATCTGTTCTATAAGCAGATCAACACCACGCTCCAGCGCGCGCGCACCTCGGCGCTGATCGACTCGACGCTGGCCACGGTGCAGCTGCTTACGCCGCTGATCTTGCTCTGGCTCGGCCTTCAGGCGGTCAACGCTGGCACCATGAGCATCGGCACCATGCTGGCGCTCAACGCTATCGCTGTGCTGGCGCTCGCCCCGCTCAACGCGCTCATCGGCCAGGGCCAGCGCTTCCAGGTCGTCGCCGCCTACCTAGAGCGCCTGTTCGATGTGCTGCAGTCGCAGCCCGAGCAGCCCGATGCCGCCGAGCGCGCCTGCCCTGCGGTCAGCGGCGCGATCGAGCTAGAGCACGTGACCTTCGGCTACGACCGCAACGCCCCGCCGGTGCTCCACGATATCTCGCTGCAGATCAAGCCCGGCCAGAAGGTCGCCATCGTCGGCAAGACCGGCTCGGGCAAGACTACGCTGGCCAAGCTGCTGCTCGGCCTCTATCAGCCCAGCAGCGGCCAGATTCGCTACGATGGCGTGCCGCTGGAGCAGTGCAGCTACCAGCAGCTGCGCCGCCAGTTTGGCGTGGTGCTGCAGGACTCGTTCTTGTTCAGCGGCTCTATCCGCCACAATATCAGCTTCAACCAGATTGACGCGAGCCTCGAGCAGGTTGTGCTGGCAGCGCAGCAGGCCGATATCCACGGCGATATCGCCCGCATGCCCATGGGCTACGAGACGCGCATCGCCGAGGGCAGCAACGGCATCTCTGGCGGCCAGCGTCAGCGCCTGGCGCTCGCGCGCGCGCTCGTGCAGCGTCCGCCGGTGCTTATCCTCGACGAGGCCACCAGCCATCTCGACACTACCACCGAGCGCATTGTCGAGGCGCATCTGAGCCGCCTGGACTGCACGCGCATTGTCATCGCCCACCGCCTCAGCACCATCCGCGACGCCGACCACATTCTGGTCATCGACCAGGGGCGGCTCGTCGAGCAGGGCACCCACGCCGAGCTGCTGGCGCGCAACGGGCACTATGCGACGCTGCTGCGCAATCAGCTGGTTGATTGATCAGCCAGCGCTGCATCCTACACCGATCTTGTTTCCCTGTCTGGCCACGCCGCCTCCGCAGTAGCAGCGGAGGCGGTGGCGTGTGTCAGGCCACCCAATACCAGTTGGCGTAGAGCGCGGTCATCAGCGCCAGGCCCAGCAGCGCCAGCGTCGTGATGATCCGATCCACCAGCGGGTGCTCGCCCCAGCGCGCCAGCAGCACAAAGGCCGGGAACAGCACCCACATGTAGCGCCGCTGACTCATCAGCAGGCCCGAGTTGAGCGCGATCAGCGCGCCCAGCCCCACAAACAGCCCCTCGCTCCAGCGCCGCTGCCACAGCAGCACGCCCGCCAGCCCCAGGAACGTCAGCACGGCCGCCGCGTCGATCCAGTCGTTGAGCGGAATCTGCCCGGCGAGCAGCGCGTGGCCCCAGCCGCCCTCCGGCGTCTGCACAAGCTGGCCCAGCGTGGTCAGAAATGGCCGCGGCACGCGATCCCAGGCCGCCGAGGCGTGCACAAACGCCAGCGGGTCGCCAAACGTGCGCTGCAGATACAGCATATAGCCAGCGGTGCCCAGCGGAGCAGCTGTCGGGGCCAGCAGCGCCCACAGCGATGGCCGCTGCTCGTGCGGGCGGCGCTGGCGCTGCATCCACCACTCCGCCAGCAGCATCGGCGCGACAATCAGCCCCACCAAGCGCGTCAGCGTGGCCATGATGCCGAGCAGCGCCGCCCAGCCCCAGCGCCCGCGCCGTGCGGCGTAGAGCGTGCCAATCGCTGCCAGTAAAAACAGTGACTCGCTGTAGAGCGCCGAGCCAAAAAACGCGGTTGGGAAGATCAGCACATACCACACGCTGCGCGTGGCGATGCGCGTGCCCCACTCATCCTCAACCAGCCGATACAGCAGCACCATCGCCGCCAGCAGCGCTGCGTTGGTGATCAGCAGGCCCGCGATCAGCGCATCGCCAACCAGCGGCGTCAGCAGCTTGATCAGCAGCGGCAGCAGTGGGAAGAAGGCCACCGACGGCAGTGCAACACCCTGGTAGCGATAGCCCTCGCTGGCGATGCTCAGGTAAAATCCGCTGTCCCAGCGGCTGCCCAGCGCATCGAGAATCAGGTTGTCCGGCCGCAGGTGGTAGGGCGGCGGCGCTGGCGCATCGACAAACAGCGGCATCGACACATATGCCACCAGCATAATGCCCAGTCGCGTGATCACAAAGGCCAGCAGCGGCACCCACAGCCAGCGCGCTGCCACCAAGCGCTGCCACCGCTCGCTGCTGCTGGCGCGCTGTGACCGGAGTACGTCGTTTAGCATGGTCGCTCCCTTGAGGTGGTGGCGGGCCAAGCACGTGCTTGGCCCGCCTTGGTCAACGCATCGACTAGCGCAGCACGAGCGGCAGGAATACCTGGCTCAGCGACTGGAGGTCGCTCGGTAGGTCGATCTGCGGGCTGCCGTTGCCTGAGGCGTCGATCAGCGGCGCACTTGGATCAAGGATCAGGATGGTGCTGGTGCGTGCGCCTGCCCCGCTCAGCACAATCTGGTAGGTGCCGATGTTCGTGGCGCTGGTGCGCAGCACAAAGCGCAGGCTGCCGTTGCCGTCGGTCATCAGCGTGCCCAGCGGCATGCCGTTGACGCTGAGGTTGAGCGTGGCGTTGCGCGGTAGGTTGTAGCCATTGAAGGCTACATCGCTGCCTGGCTGCGCGGCGTCAGCATCGCCGATCAACGACGGCTCGTCCTCGTACACGCCGGCAAACATGCGCCAGTTGATCGACTCGGCCTGAAAGGCGATGTAGGGAATAAGGGCGAAGCCAACGCTGATGATCACGAGCGCAAGGCCCAGTTTCCGTAGGTGTTGCATTAGGTGCTCCTGTGTCTCCTTAAACAAGCTCCGATAGGCGAACATTCCACTGTGCCTGGCTATGGTCCCACGGCACACCTCCTGACTACTGCCGCCAAATCCGCTTTGGCTTAAGCTGATAGAGCGGGTCGGCGGCCTGGACGGCGTACTGCTGCACCAGCGCGTCGCTCGGGTGGTCGATGTAAACTGGGCGCTCTGGCAGCGCGTCCTCAATCAGCTGCTGCATATCTGGGGCGGAGATCAGAAAGCGGTTGATCGCCTGCACGTCCGGCCGCTGCCCCTCAACAAGCTGCAAGTACTCGATCAGCGGGACGGTGTCCCACCAGCCAAACACAAGCGCGTTTGGCTGCATCCGCCGCAGCGCCGCCTCGCCGCGCAGCCGCGCGCTCCAGTCGTCAGAGAGATCAACCTTGCTCCAGGTGCTGACCAGCGCCAGCAGCGCTGCGCCGAGCATGACCACCTGCAGCAGGCGCTGTGGCCAGCGCTGGCGCTCGCTCGCCACCCAGCTCAGCAGCGTCTGATAGCCCACGCCAACCCACAGCGCCCAGATCACATAGTTGGGCAGGAACATCGTGGCCTTGTCGAGCACACGGTAGTCGATGTAGAACAGCGCGTTGCCCAGAAACCACAGCAGCGTCAGCATGCCCGTGCGCCAGTCGCGCCGCAGCAGCACGCCCAGCCCCAGCAGCCCCGGCCCCAGCCCGACCACGAAGAAGGCCCGCCATAGCCCTTGGCCGAAGCGACCGACCTCGCTCCACCACTCGGCTGGCGTGTAGCCCAGCATCTGCCCAGCGAAGGCGCGCCCCGAGATCAGCCACCACATCCCGCTGAGCGTGTGCAGGTTGATCGGCTGAAATAGCCCGTTGGCGTCGTAGGTGCCGGCGTAGTTGAAGGCCGGCCGCATGCTGTAGATCAGCGGCAGGTAGAGATAGATGCTCAGCCCGGCCAGCAGTGCGCCCACCGCCGCCAGCAGCGCCCGCGGTGCCAGCGCCTGGCGCGGGGCTGTGGCCAGCACAAACAGTGCACAGCCTGGCAGCAGCAGCACGGTCGCGCCATGATGCGTTAGCCCTAGTCCAGCCAGCAGCCCCGCTAGCGCCAGCCGCCCAGGGCTAGGGCGGTCGCTCCAGCGCAGCAGCGCCAGCAGCAGGCCCATCATCAGCGCTGTGTGCAGCGTGTACACCTCGGCGATCAGCGCCATGGCCCAGAAGTAGGGCGCGCAGGCGAGCAGCCCCAGCGCTCCGACGCTGGCCCACGGCCCCACGTTCCAGCGCCGCAGCACCCGCTCGGCCAGCGCCACCGTCAGCGCGGCGCAGACTGCCGACAGCAGGTTCATGCGGTAGCCCACGTCGCCAAGTGGCACGTGCGCCCACAGCCGTCCAAGCAGCAGATACAGCGGGTAGCCGGTCGCCCGCGTGATGCCGCCGGACGCCGCCGCTGTGGTCAGCTCCGCGCTGTCCAGGTTGTAGATCGTCGGTGCCAGTGTCAGAATGTACAGCGTTAGCGGCAGGCTAAACGCCAGCAGTGTGCGCAGGTTGGTTCTCCATCGGGCCTGCCATCCGCGTACAAGCTGCGCGTCGCCTCGCGCTGGCTGCGGTCGCCACCAGTGCAGGTGCTGCATACATGCCTCTTTCATACAAAGGTTGGTTGGGTATGTATTCTAGAGCGGGTTTCTTGGAGTTTCTTAGGGCAATATTGAGGTTTTTCCAAGCTATTTCTAAGAATTCGGCGGCGCTCTCTAGGCCGCTGGTGCTCTCCCTTATCTGGGCCAGCCAGTGGGTCTGCTGCTGGTTGGGCTGGCTCGCGTGTCTCTGATCAGCGCCAATGTATCGCAACTTCTGTTCCACGCGCTGCGCTCGCAGGCAAGCAAAAAGGACTGTGATCATCACAGTCCTTGCAAGCGTATGACGTTGTGGGGCTTAGCGCGTGCTGGTTTGGCTGGCGCTGGCGTTGGCTGTGCCAATGCCGTGATCGTACACCAGCTTGCCGCCGTAGTGGCCGGTCAGCACCACCAGCGCGATGCTCGCCACCGCCACCAGCATCCAGATGCCGCCAAGCGCCCGCTGCAGGCCGCCAGAGAGCGCCAGTTTGCCGCGCCAGCGCGCAAACCACGGCTCGCTCAGAAAGAACAGCCCGGCCTCGGCCAGCAGCAGCAGCCCAAACACCAGCACCGTCGTCTCCGCTAGCTCGGCGTGCGTCTCCAGCAGCGAGCCATCGGCGACAAGGTTCGGGATCGATCCAGTGACCTGGATGTCCTCAATCTCGCCCGACACACGCTCAGCCTGATGCTCGGCGGCCTCGCCGCTCTCTTTGGCCAGCATGCCCAGGCCCACGCCGCCGATCAGCAGCAGGATGGCCGCCACGCGCAGCCCCGCCTTGGGAAAAAAGGCGTGCAGCACACGAAAGAGCACTGCACAGGGCAGCAAGACCAGCGGCGCATGAACAATCAGCGGATGCAGTGATGCCAGATCCATATGGGTCTCCTATAACAAATGACTTCAACATGCCCAAGTCTACGCCGCATTTCTTGGAACTTGCTTGGAATTGCTGAAGTAGCGATCAATCTTCACCCTGCGCAATCAAATCATCACTGTAGCTGTGCCGCGTCTGGCTATGCTTAACCATAGATCCGTGTTGCTCACAAGGAGGTGCGCTATGGCACGGAAACGTATTGTGGTCGTCGGCACCAGCTTCGCTGGCTACACCGGCGCGCTCGAGCTGCACGAGCTGCTCGGCTCCGCGCACGATATTACCGTTATCGCCAACACCCACGATTTTGTGTTCATCCCGTCGCTGATCTGGTACCCCTTCGGTATTCGCGACCGCGAGGACATCTCATTTGATGTTCGCCCGATCTACGCCGAGCGCGAGATCAACTTCATCGAGGCTGCCGTTACCCACTTCGACCTTGAGCAGCGCCTCGTCCACACCGCCGATGCGGCTATTCCCTACGATTATCTGCTCATCGCCACTGGCCCGAAGGTCGATTTCGACAGCGTGCCCGGCCTTGGCCCGCACAAAAACTCACACTCGATCTGTAACCTGTCCCACGCCGAGGACACGCGCCAGGCCTGGCAGCGCTTCCTTGAAAATCCCGGCCCGATTGTTGTCGGCGCTGCCCAGGGTGCGGCCTGCTTCGGCGCAGCCTATGAGTTTATCTTCAATCTGCGCTATCAGCTAAAGCGCCACCACCTGCTCGAGCAAGCCCCGCTCACCTATGTCACCGCCGAGCCGTTCCTCGGCCACTTTGGCATCGGTGGCTTCGGCAGTGCCAAGAAGATGTCCGAGAAGTTTTTCGATATGGAGGGCATCGAGTGGCGCACCGACGCGATGATCAAAGAGGTGCTGCCTGACGGCGTGCTGCTGGAGGGCGGCGAGTACCTGCCATCTAAGTTCACCATGATCATCCCGCGCTTCCTCGGCATCGACGCCATCCGCAATACGCCGGGCCTTGGCAACGCCAACGGCTTCATCGAGACCGACGATGGCTACCGCCACAAGGTCTACCCCGAGGTCTACGCCGCCGGTGTGGCCGTGCACGTGCCGCCCGCCGATGACACGAAGGTGCCCTGTGGCGTGCCCAAGACCGGCTATCCCTCCGAGGTCATGGCCAAGACCGCTGCCCACAACATCGCCGTCGATATCAACGGCGGCGAGCGCAAGACCATGCCCTTCTCGCTCATTCACGCCTACTGCATTATGGACACTGGCAATATGGGCATGCTCATCCTCGGCGATCATATGCTCGGTAGCCGCCACCTCGAGTTCATTATCCCCGGCCCGCAGGCGCACTGGGCCAAGCTGGCGTTTGAGAAATACTTCCTCTTCACACGCCGCCACGGCCACGTCTAGCGCCGCTTGCCGCTGGTGCTATGGAGCCACCGTAGCACCAGCGGCCCCCTTGGCCGCGCTGTAGGTTAAAAAGATGCCTAGCCTTCCAGCATCGCACGCTCGACACGGCATGTCCGGCGCTGGTGTAATGCCGCTGGCCGCCCGCCCGTGGTCGGCAGCGCGCAGGCGGAGCGTGTCGGCGCAGGCTGTGCCCAGTCATAGCGCTGATGGTGTGGTGCGTGGGTTAAAGGAAGGCGCGCCCATCCCCGATCCGCAAGCGGTGGCGTGCCCAAAGCGCTGGTGCCGTGCCGCTGGCCGCCCGCCCGTGGTCGGCAGCGCGCAGCCGAGTGTGTCGGCGCAGGCTGTGCCCAGTCATAACGCTGATGGTGTGGTGCGTGAGGTTAAAGGAAGGCACGCCCATCCCCACTTTACAGGCGGTGGCGTGTCCAAAGCGGTGGTGCCGTGCCGCTGGCCGCCCGCCCGTGGTCGGCAGCGCGCAGGCGTGGGTGTCAGCGCAGGCTGTGCCAGTGCGCAGCGCTGATGGTGTGGTGCGTGAGGTTAAAGGAAGGCTACCCCTGCTGATAGCGTGCTCGGTGGTCAAACCTATACCGAGGGCGCGCAATTGTTTCCGCTCGTGCGCACGCGATCTCTATAGCATGAGCCTCAATCAGCATGCACGCTGGCTGTGCCGGTTTCCGCACCTGATGCGGAGCAGTGCAGCCTGATGTGGTGCTAGAAAGGACAGGCTATGTATCGCTCGATTCTGCTGCCGCTGGATGGCTCATCTTCAGCTGAGGCGGCGCTGCCAATTGCCTGCGCGTGGGCCAGCCGCGCCCAGGCGGCGCTGCACCTCGTCCACGTCCATGCCCCTAGCGCGCTTGCTCCCATTCATATTGCCGGCCTGCCTGTTATCGACGAGCAGCTGCACCCGCGCAGCCGCGAGCATGAGCAGGGCTATCTCGAGCGCATTAAAATGCGCTTGGCCACCTCTGATCCGCATGTCAGCGTCAAGACGGCGGTCGTTGACGGCAGCCACGAGACCGGCCGCGATGCGTCGATCGCCTACGGTCTGGCCCACTACGCCGAGGCCAATGGCTGCGACCTGATCGTGATGACCACCCATGGCCGTGGTGGATTTAGTCGCTTCTGGCTGGGCAGCGTCGCCGCCGCGCTAACCGCGATCGCCCACCAGCCGATTGTCTTTGTGCGTCTGCCACCGCTGGAGCGCGACCGCGATGCCGCCGTCGTGCGCCGCATGCTCATCCCGCTCGATGGCTCGGCCCTCGCCGAGCAGATCATCGAGCCAGCCGCGCGCCTGGGCAATCTGCTCCAGTCCGACTATACCCTGCTGCATGTGGTCGAGCCGCTGATTATGTTCGGCCCCGCGCCCTTTACCGCTGGCACCGACCTGGACCCCGAGGGCACGCAGGAGCAGGTCGAGGACGCTCGTGCGCACTTAGAGCAGGTGGCCGAGCCGCTGCGCGCGCTTGGCGTGAACGTGCAGGTGCTGGTCAAGATCGCCGAGCATCCCGCCAAGGCAATCTTGAATGTCGCGCTTGAACACAATATTGACCTGATCGCCATGGCCACCCACGGCCGCAGCGGTCTCTCGCGCCTTGTCGTCGGTAGCGTCGCCGACAAGGTGCTGCGCGGCACCGAGCTGCCGATGCTGCTCTACCGCCCGCAGCAGTAGCTGCGCCGCCAGGGCCGTCTGGACTGCCAGACAGACGGCCCTTTTTTGCTGCGGCGACGCTCCCCCTTCCATCTGCTGATCTTTAAGTATGAGCTTGTCATAACGATTTTATGTGTCCATTGAGCGCTGTTGGTGTGTATCCCGCGTCGCACACAGCTTGTTCAATCGCTGCGCCGCTACCAGTGCGCACCAGCCGTGCTGTAAGCATGTGACGAGCCACAGCACACCTGCAACTGCACAGCGCGTAACTGGCTGCGGGTAGCAGTCGCTTGGGTACGGCCCGCGCCACGCCGCGCGTGCTGGCGTTAATCCACGCTGGTGACATCCCGCTGAACAATTGCCACGGGCTGCGGCAGGCGGTCGCTTGCATACGGCCCGCGCCACGCCGCGCGTGCTGGCGTTAATCCACGCTGGTGACATCCCGCTGAAGAATGGGGCTGCGGTAGGCGAACGCTTGGGCACGGCCCGCGCCATGCCGCGAGTGCTGCGGTTAATCCACGTTGGTGACATCCCGCTGAACAATTGCCACGGGCTGCGGCAGGCGGTCGCTTGCATACGGCTCGCGCCATGCCGCGCGTGCTGCGGTTAATCCACGCTGGTGGCATCCCGCTGAACAATTGACCGGTGCTGCGTCAGACGGGCGCTTGGGCACGGCCTGCGCCGCGCCACGAGTGCTGCGGTTAATCCACGTTGGTGACATCCCGCTGAAGAATGGTGCTGCGGCAGGCGGTCGCTTGGGTACGGCCCGCGCCACGCCGCGCGTGCTGGCGTTAATCCACGCTGGTAGCATCCCGCTGAACAATTGCCACGGGCTGCGGCAGGCGGGCGATTTGTCGGTGCTGCG
>JABXJS010000108.1 GCA_013538855.1 Herpetosiphonaceae bacterium | reverse complement strand
CGTAACGGCCATCTACGGCATGGTTCGGGCTATCCCGCTCGCACCGTACCGACCCTACACGCCACCCGAGCCAATCCTGTGATCTACTGATAATAGATACTCCTACCGCATACACAACATAGGGTAGCGCAATCTCGCCCTCGTCTACATAAAGCGCAAGGCTATGGCAGCTAGGCATTCCACTTGGTTCATCAGGCAGCAGCGGTAGCGCCAGCTTACCATAAATCCAAAAGGTGAAACAATCCGTAGAAGTGGCAGGAGCGCTGTCGCGACAGCATAGCGGCAGCAATCGACACAAAATCGGTTTGTAAACAAAGGAAGCGCCACACATCGCCACAGCATAGATCAATGCTGCTATACGTGTAGTCCACCCTTTGCTTCGCAACAGATCGCCTCTAGCGCAGGCATTAACCTGCCTAGCACATGTGAAGTACATGCTACGCAGTTTTTGCATCCATCGTGGACCGATCGCTTATATTGTGCTTGGAGAGATCTATGAACGACATTGTATTGGTTGTGGGCAACGCCGCCGCACAGACGACATTCATCAAGAACATCAGCACCCACTACACTCAGAAAGCGCACCATGGCGCAGCAAGAACCAGCGTCAATGTTGGCATCATCGCGCTGCCTGAGCACACACTGCAAATCATTGGTTTTGCCCAGCCGCCCAAGGACAGCCTCGATCAACTGCTCCAGCAGAGCATCGGCTGTGTCGCCGTCGTCGATAGTGCCGCACTAAGCAACCAGGAGCTAGAGCTGCTGGCCCAAACCGGCAGCGCCTGCAACCGCTACGGCATTCCCTTCACTGTCGCGCTCATCAATGCAGAATCAGCTGGCAGCCATGGTGCGCAAGATCGTATTATCCAGCTGCTTGGCGAGAATATTGCTGTTCTGCCATGTACACCTAGCGCAGAGGCTTGTCTCGAAGTGCTTGCAAATTTGCTCAAGAGCATTGCGGAGATTAAGTCCAAGAAACAGTTGGCCACCCAGATCACGCACAGCTTGGCAAGCTACTTCAGCAGCAGCATTGACTATACAGTCATCTTTGATCAACATGGCTTTATTTATACATGTAGCGCACCGAAATCCGACAATACAGACTGTCTAGCCTTCGAGTTTATCTCACTTGCAGAGCTATGCCAACAGCTTGCGTATAGCACACTGCACAGCCACACAGGGGAGATATTGATTCGCAATCAACAAGAGAGTATTTCTTTCATCCGCTACAATGATTTTAATATTCTTGTTCAGGGTGATAACCATGTCCCAAATTTGCCGGAAATGCGCTCAGTTATCCATAAAGCTTCACTAGCATTGTAGTACCATTTGTACCAATTCATCTTCTCTTCGAGTGGGTGCAGGGTGGAAACTTGCCGAGGTGGGAGATGCACCGCAAATCTATTCACTTGATGTTGGGAGTATACAATGAATTGGTATAATGCAAGAGACACATAATGAATACATACAAAGACAAAATAGATACTGCATTAATTGAAAAATATCTGGAAAGCTCAAAAGACAGCATCGTATCGCTCAAAATCATCGATGCGCATGGAAAAGAAGTTGCTGTCTATGGTGAAGACAGCACTGAGGTAAGCCAAGCACCGATTATCGCAGCCATGATTCTGCGCACGATCAAAGCGATTAATAAGCAGATAGAGGCTGGCTCGGTTGAAAAAGTGTATGTTTCAACCACACATGGCAGTGTGCTCATTATGCCGCTGAGCAAGGGCATGAGCGCCCTGGTGGTGCTCGTTCCTGAGGCCAACGTTGGCCTGGTGCGGCTCGACCTCTTCGATCTCAGTGTAGCAATTGAGCGTATCGTTGGCGAGTAATCTGTGCACCATATGCACAAAAGTATGTCTTCTCGCTAACTAAAAGTCCTACATCGGCATAGAACCTTATCTTGTAGCGATTTATGTGCATTCTTGCTATGATTCATTCACATTTCTAGTAAGAAAATGCGCTAAGCTAGCACACATCCCTAGTAACTGTTACTAGAGCAGTGAATGATTAGGAGCATCACAGTTATGAGCAACATTCAGCAGTCGTTAGACGAGGCCATGAACATCGAAGGCGCGATCGGCGTAGCCCTCGTAGACCACACCAGCGGCATGGCGCTGGGCATGAAGGGCGGCGGTGGCCTAAACCTCGAGCTGGCCGCAGCTGGCAACACCGAGGTTGTACGCGCCAAGCTCAAGGTCATGCAGCGCCTGGGCCTCAACGACACCATCGAAGACATCCTGATCACACTGGGCAAGCAGTATCACCTGGTCCGCATGTTGAAGACCAAGCCCAACCTTTTCCTCTACCTCGTGCTGAATAAAGAGCAGTCCAACCTCGCCTTTGCCCGCATGAAGCTCACAGATGTTGAGTCGATCATCGAACTTTAGCAGAACACCGGACTAGACACTGATGACCGATAGCCGCTTGTGCTAGCGCTGTAGCCCTTGAGCGCTGGCACAAGCGGCTTGCTGCGCTACACGCTCAGCGCAGCAGCAGCGGCAGATAGCGGGTGCTGCGCATGGCCTTGGTAAAACTGACACTATCGACACCGATATAGCTTGAGTTGCTGCCCTGCGGGCCGCCATCGGTCACAAAGTAGCGCCAGGCGATGCGCCCACTCTCCGTCAAGCCAATGCCATGCAGCGTGATGGTGTAGGCTGTCCACGCATTAGGATAGACGCCGGTGGTCAAATCCGGGTTGAGCGTCAGCAGCGTGGTCGTAAACACACCAACCGAGGTCGCACTGCTGCCAACATCAATGCTGCTGCCAGCAAGGCTCATGCGCACCTCGAGCCGATTGGGAAACTCCGGCAGGCCAGCGTCTTGGCGCGTGTAGAAGGTGATGGTATCGCCAGCGCCAAGATCGAGCACCGGCGTCAGCATCCAGTTGCTGATGGTGCCGCTGCCAGCTGTCCCATTCGCGGCGGCGGCGGCATAGCTCGATAGCGGGCCAGCCTGCGCCGCAAACAAGCCCTCCTGGCCCTGAAACCACGTGAAGCTGCCCACTGGCTCGCTGCGGTTGATCAGCACCCAGCCAGCCTGCTGCATTAAGAACAGCGACTCAAAGCCTGCTGTGAAATCTGCCGGGGCTGCGGCCTTCGTCGGGCGCAGCGCCAGCGCTGCGAGCAGCAGCAGCAGCCAGCTCCCTGTATAGCGTCGCATCGCCTGCCTCCTAAACCACTACACCATTGACCTGCCTCCAGTATACAGCGCTTGACATGGCACCCGGACAGCCCCACAATGCATCTTAAGTAAGCTGTGCAAGGAGATGTGAGATGCACACAGTGATTGAGCTTGGCGGCGGTAGCCAGATTGTCGTTAAGGCCGCCGCCGACGATACCGACGGAGCCTACACGCTGCTAGAATACACCTGCGCTCCCGGCGCAGGATCGCGCCCACACATCCATACCCGCGAGGACGAAGGTTTGTATGTGCTCGCTGGCGCGCTCACAGTGCAGACCGAGCACGCCACCTGGCGCGTGGCAGCAGGCGAGACAGTGCACTTCACCCGTGGTCAGCGCCACGCCTTTATCAACGCCGAGGTCACGCCTGCCCTTGTGCTGATTATCGCTACGCCAGCAGGCCTTGAAGCATATTTCCAAGCCCTCGGTGAGCTGCTACAGTCCGATCCACCAGCGACAGAGGCCGACTTCAGCGCACTCAACGAGCGCTTTGGGCTTGAGTTTGAGGATTAATCTATGCCAACCTTCACCACATACTTGGAGCTACAGGATGCTGTTTTGGACCTGTTTCAGCAGCAGCAGTACGCCCAAGCAGCTGAGCTGCTGGACATCTACGGCCCACAGTTTCCCCAGCAGGCCGCGTTTGTGCTGTACTTTCGCTCATGCTTAGCAGCGCGGATGGATCAGCCAACCCGCGCTGTTGAACTCGTGCAGCAGGCGCTCGACCAGGATCTCTGGTACAGCGAGGAGGTGATCCGCCAGACACCTTCATGGCAGGGCCTGCAGGGCCAGCCAGATTTCGAAGCGGTGGCCGCTGTCAGCATCGAGCGCTACAAGGCGGCACAGGCCCAAGCCACCGCCGAGCTGGTCGTGGCCCAGCCAGCAGCAGATCGGCCGCTCCCAACGCTCATCGCCCTGCACGGCAACGGCGATAACGCCGCGATGACCATTCACGGTTGGGAGCCAGCTATCGATATCGGCTGGCGCGTGGCCGCCATCCAGTCGTCGCAAATCCAGTCGCCCGATGCCTACGTCTGGAACGATGATAGCCAGTCGCTGGCCGACATCATCAGCACCGTTGGGCAGCTGCGCGCCGAGCACACTATCGAGCGCCTCTATATCGCGGGCTTTTCGATGGGCGGGCACATGGCACTGAAGATCGCGCTAGAGCAAATCCTGCCCGTCGATGGCTTTGTGCTTGTTGGCCCAGCCATCTTCGAGCTAGAGCGCTATACGCTGCAGCAGCGCGCCGGGCTGCGCGGGGCCGTCCTGCTCGGCAGCAACGACAACACCGTCAATCACGAGCGCATCAAGGAGACCGTCGCCTGGCTCAATCAGCACGGCATTCCCACCACATTCACCGAGATCCCCGGTCTCCATCACACCTACCCAGACGACCCGGCCCTCTTACAGCAGACGCTGCGCAGTATCAGCGCCTCCCCCAAAGTCTAAGAATACAAGCGCCGCTGCCCCACCCCAGCGGCGCTCCAGTTTGTCAACGTGCAACCAAGCAGCGCCATCAACACGCTCAACCACCAGCGCACCCACACAACGCGGCGCTGGCCATCAGCGCTGGCCACACGCGCACGCCTGCGTCCGCCCCGCTGAGCATGCACCGCCGCTGCTGCGCGCATGCGATGTATGCCCCTCAGCCGACTACGCATCTGCACTAAGCAGTTGGCTGTGGCGGCACGCCGAGCGGGAAGCGCACGATGGAGCCACTTGCGCATGAGTGATAAAATAACCTGTATTCCTCCCACACATGGTTTTGTAGCGATCCAGCACCTCTAACAACTGGAGTTCTGCCGATGAAAGCTCTACGTAGATTTATTCAGCGGCGACCGGGTGTGATCTTTTTGCTCTGCATCGCAATGTTGCCCCTGATCCGCTCCGTCTACGCCAATCGTGAAACCACTGGCTCAGCCAGCCAGCCGTCTGCCGTCCTCACGTCGTCGGCCAGCGCTCCACAGCCTGAGCAGACCTATCGCCAGCCAGCGGCCAACGCGCCAACCAGCCCCAGTGCGCTGCTGATTGTCAACACAGAAGCCGACACCGACGACGGGGCCTGCGATGCGCTTGGCAGCGGCAGCGGCAACCAAGACTGCACGCTGCGCGAGGCGATCAACGCCGCCAACAGCCTTGGCGGCCCCGATACGATCAACTTTGCCATCCCTGGAGCTGGGCCACACACGATCACGCTCGTCAGCGACCTGCCGCCGATCAGCGACGCGCTGGTTATTGACGGCTCCACCCAGGCAGGCGCAAGCTGCGCCAGCTGGCCGCCAGTGCTCATGATCGAGATCAACGGCAGCGGCAGCAGCACGGGCCTACAGCTTAGCGGCGGCAGCAGCATTGTGGCGGGCCTGGTGCTGAACCGCTTCAACGCAGCAGCGGCCGCCATCGACATCACATCAAGCGGCAACTCGGTGACGTGCAACTTTATCGGCACCGACAGCAGCGGATTGGTGCCCGTCGGCAACGCCAACGGCATCTTGATCCACAGCAGCGCGGTCAATAATCGCATCGGCACCGACGGCGACGGCAGCAACGACGCCCGCGAGGCCAACGTGATCGGCGGCAGCAGCGGATCCGGCATTGTTGTTACATCGAGCCAGGCCAGCACCACCAGCATCGCAGGCAACTTCATCGGCATCGGCCCAGATGGCATAACGAATGTCGGCAATATCGGGGCGGGCATCCTGCTCGACAGCACCGGCGGCGATCCGCAGGGCATCAGCATCGGCGGCAGCGTGCCGATCATGCTCAACCACAGCGCCAACAACGGCGGGCTAGGCATCGATATTGCGCCTGCTGGCATCAACCCCAACGACGGGCAAGACGTTGACAGCGGCCCCAACGGGCGACAGAACTACCCGGTGATCACGGCGGCGGTCGCCAGCGCTGGCAGCATCACGATCACGGGCACGCTCAACAGCGCGCCACTCGCCAGCTTCCGGCTCGACTTCTTCGCCAACACCGCCTGTGACCTGAGCGGCAACGGCGAGGGCCAGCGGCCCATCGGCTCGCTCAGCGTGAGCACCAACAGCAGCGGCGATGCCAGCTTCACACAAGGTTTCAGCTTCAGCGCTAGCGTAGGCGAGTTCGTGAGCGCCACCGCCACCGACAGCAGCGGCAATACGTCGGAGTTTGCGCAGTGCGCCGAGATCACCCCGCCACCAACCCCGACGCCAACACCAACGCCGACCAACACGGCCACGCCAACCAACACGCCGACGTTTACCGCAACGCCCTACCCAACCTTGACGCCGACGCCCTATCCGACGCCCTACCCAACCTTGACGCCAACACCTTACCCGACGGCCACACCAACGCCTTACCCAACAGCCACGCCAACACCCTACCCCACGCCTTACCCAACCTTGACGCCGACACCCTATCCAACAGCGACGCCGACGCCGACGAACACGCCGACGGATACGCCGACCAACACGCCCACGCCGACGCCGACCAACACGCCCACGCCGACGCCGACCGATACCCCGACGCCGACGAACACGCCGACGGATACGCCCACGCCGACGCCGACCAACACGCCCACGCCCACGCCGACCAACACGCCCACGCCGACGCCGACGGATACGCCCACACCGACGCCAACGGACACGCCCACGCCGACGCCGACGGATACGCCCACGCCGACGCCGACGGATACGCCCACGCCGACCGACACACCAACCAGCACACCGACGCCGACGCCTATTCGACAGTTTTTGCCAGTTGTGCTCAAAGCGCCGCCGATGGCCGATCTCTACGGCACCTTCTGGATTGAGCCTGTGCAGTTAAACTACAGCGCTGGGCAGCCAGTGACAATCACCGTGGTGATAAACAATGGCGGGCAGCTGGCCGCGCCGCCGTTCTGGGTTGATCTGTACATCAATCCTGCCGAGCTACCCCACGTTGGGCTACGCTGGTCGGACACCTGTGGCATGTCGCCGTGCTACGGCATCGCCTGGGGCGTTAGCGGCGGGCTTGCGCCAGGGCAGAGCATTACGCTCACATCGCAGGCGAGCAGCTACGCCGCTGGGCAGACGGTGTGGCCGGGCTGGTTCGCCAGCGGCTCGAAGGATGTGTGTCTCCTGATCGACAGCTGGAACAACAGCGATCCAAACGGCGCGGTGGTCGAGGGCAGCGAGGAGAACAACCTGATCATCCGCACGATCACCGTCAGCGGGCCAAACCCGCCGGGCACGCAGCCGACCTTCCCGCTGCGGCCACGGCTGCGAATGCAGTAGGCAACAAAAAGCACCGCCGCCCAACAGTGTGGAGCGGCGGTGCAGCGTGAGTGAGCTACTGCATAAGCCAGGGCAGCAGCTGCTCCGGCAAGCGCGGCGGCTTTACCATGCGCAGCGGAATCTTGCACTCCATGGCCCAGCTCTCCCACTCGTCGGCGGTGCGGCTAGCGAGGGCCTGGCATAGCTCGATCCAGATCGGATTATTGGCATTGGCAGGCGTAAACGCTTCGCTGCTCCAGTCGGGGCGCTCCATATGCTCACAGAAGCGCTGCCACAGGTGCGGCTCCAGGGCGGTCAGCGCCACCTGGCCCTGAGCGGTGGGGTAGGTGCCGTAGCACAGCGCGCTGCCGTCGAGTCCAGGCAGCGCCGGGTAGGCGAGGCTGCGCGCCGTCTCGGACATATAGACCTCGAAAAAGCCACCGCCGCGCCGCACGCCCTCCTGCGCGGCGATCACCGCCCAGAACGCGCCGGTAGCATCGGCAACCTGCATCTCGCGCCAGACGTTCTCGAAGCGATCGAGCAGCCCATCGGCGGCGAGGTAGGCCAGGTCATGGCCAGGGGCCTGATGGAAGGCCGGCTCGCGATAGCCAGCCAGCCGCACATAGGTCAGCTTAGGATTAAGACGGCGCAGGCTCTCGGGGCCAATGCCAAGCTTTTCCATCACGCCAGGGCGGTTGGTCTCCAGCAAGATGGTCGCATCGCAGGCCAGCTCGCGCAGGCGCTCGCCCCCAGCGGGCGTCTTCAGGTCGATAGTCTCGCTGGTCTTACCGGCATTGAGCCAGGCATAGCCCTCAGGCGAGGCCGCAGCCATCAAGTCGCCTTCAGGTGGCACGATGCGGCGCACTTCATAGCCAATCTCGGCCAGCATCCGTCCAGCCAGCGGACCTGGCAGCAGACGGGTCAGATCAAGTACAAGGTGTGTCATCATTTTGGTGCCATGCGCAAAGCGCCATCAAGCCGGATCACCTCGCCGTTGAGCATTGTGTTCTCCACGATGTGCGCGGCAAGATCGGCATACTCCGCAGGCCGCCCTAGCCGCGAGGGAAAGGGCACCTGCTCACCCAGTGAGACGCGGGCTTGCTCGGGCAGTCCAGCGAGCAGCGGCGTGTCGAATGTGCCAGGGGCGATGGTCATCACGCGGATGCCGTAGCGCGCCAACTCGCGGGCGGCTGGCAGCGTCATGCCAACGATGCCGCCCTTGGAGGCGCTGTAGGCCACCTGGCCGATCTGGCCATCGAAGGCCGCAATGGAGGCGGTGTTGATGATCACGCCGCGCTCGCCCTCGGCGCTCGGCGCGTTGTTCTGCATCTGCTCGGCAGCAAGCCGCAGCGCATTGAACGAGCCGACGAGGTTAACCTGGATCACGAAGCTAAAAACGCTGAGGTCGTGGACACCACCGCGGCTGAGAATTTTCTGGGCCATGCCCACGCCAGCACAGTTGACGGCAATATGCAGGCCACCAAAGCTGGATACGGCCTGCTCCACCGCCTTGCGCATGGTGGTCTCGTCGGCCACATCGACCTCGACGAACTGCACGCGCTCGCCTAGCTCAGCCGCGAGTTGCTGGCCGACCTCGACATTGCGGTCGGCGATCACCACGCTCGCGCCGCCGCTGTGCAGCCGTCGCACTGTCGCCGCACCCAAGCCCGATGCGCCGCCGGTCACGAGGGCGCTGCTTCCTGCGATTTGCATTGTTTCTCCTTCCTGAACAATCGTCGTTGAATGCTATGCTTGCTCCTTCTCCAAGCAAGAATATTGGTGCTTGTTCCGCTCTATCCTGCATCCCCCACAGCCTAGGTGCAGAGGAGCACCCTGCCGGGGGCCTGGCGCTGCGCCCCAAGCCCGCCTGACGCTGCGGCGGAGCCAACACTCGCTGGTTTCGCTTGGTGTTGTTCCGCTCTATCCTGTATCCCCCGCAGCCTGGCTGCAGAGGAGCACCCTGCCGGGGGCTTGGAGCTACGGCGGAGCCAACACTCGCTGCTACTACATACGCTCGATGATGGTGGCGGTGGCCTGGCCGTGGCCGATGCACATCACCTGGAGGCCAAACTGGCCGTCGCGGCGCTCTAGCTCGTGTAGCAGCTTGGTCATCAGCACCGCGCCGGTCGCGCCGAGCGGGTGGCCGTGGGCGACTGCGCCACCGTTGGGGTTGACGCGCGCCATGTCGGCCTTGAACTCGTGCTGCCAGGCTAGCACCACGCTGGCGAAGGCCTCGTTGATCTCCACCACATCGATGTCGCCAATGGTCAGCCCGGCTTTCTCCAGCGCTCTGTGGGTGGCAGGAATAACCTCCAGCAGCTGCATGGTTGGGTCGCCTGCCGCCACCACACGGGCGCGGAAGCGTGCGCGCGGCCGCAGGCCCAGGCGCTGCGCCTCGGCAGTATCGCCGATCAGCACCGCCGCTGCGCCGTCGGAGATCTGCGAGGAGTTGGCGGCGGTGATCACGCCGTTGGCGCGGAACACCGGCTGGAGCTTGCCCATCTTGTCGCGGTCGGGGTTGGCGCGGATGCCCTCGTCATGCTGGAGGGTCAGCGGGCTGCCGTCGCGGTCGAGGCCGCCAACGGGCACGATCTGGCTGGCGAAGTAGCCCGCTGCGGTGGCCTTGGCGGCGCGCACGTGGCTCTCGTAGCTGAAGTCGTCCAGCACAGCGCGGCTCAGCTTGAATGCCTCGGCGATGCGCTCGGCGGACTCGCCCTGGTGCACCAGCTCGTACTTGTCGCTGAGCGCCGGGTTCAGCGTGGCAAAGCCGCCGGCGATGTCCGAGAACATCGGCACGCGCGACATCGACTCGACGCCGCCGCCGATGGCCAGGTGCATATCGCCAGCCGCCACGCCCTGCGCGGCAAAGTGGATCGCCTGCTGGCTCGAGCCGCACATGCGGTTAAGCGTCACCGCCGGAACCGTGATCGGCAGGTTCGAGAGCATGACGCCCAGCCGACCGATGTTGGCCCCCTGCTCGCCCACGTTGGTCACGCAGCCGGTGATCACATCCTCCACCGCCGCACCGTTGATGCCGGTCTGCTCCAGCAGCGCGTTCAGCACCTGCGCGTATAGCTCGTCGGGCCGCACCTCGCGCAGCGCGCCGCCGTGGCGGCCAATGGGCGTGCGCAGCGCAGCCAAGATAACTGCTTCTGGCATTGTCTACCTCCATGTAGTTGTGGGACTCCTCCGTCCGTGGTCCTCTGTAGTATACCGAGAATCCAGCAACACAGCGCAGCGCGTCAGCGCCCCATGTGCAGCGGATGCCGACTAGGCCGCGCATGTGCGCACAGTGAGCGCATGGTGTTAGGCTGAAGATTCGTCTGTGGTGCAGCGCTGCTGGTGCGGGCGGCAGAGTCGGCGCTGCTGCTAGCCCGCCCGCTCATGGGCGCGGCGCTGGTTGGCGCAGCCCCGCCGCTGCGGTGCGATGGCGTGAGCAGTGGGCTAGCCTGCCCCCAAAGCGCAGTTGCGGCCACACAGTGTGCCAGCGAGCTGGTCCGACCGCGTGTAAAGCAGCCATGGCCCCAGCGTGCGCGCCTGCACAAGCCCGAATCCAACCCTGAACCACGGCAGCTCAACCACGGTGGCTTTTTTCAAAAAATATCCGGCCATGCCAGCACAGCAAGCGCTAGGTAACGCAGCAATGGCGCGCTAGAGCCAAGGGCTATGCGGTGCAGCAAAGGCTCAGCGCAGCCGAACCAAGCGGCGAGCTGCGCTGAGCCTTCGAGCACAAGCAGGCGGTGCGTGCGGTACAGCGGCTAGGTGCCCTCGCGGTTGAGCCAGCGCACCACCCGCGGCGGCGCGTAGCTGACCAGCGCGTCGAGCAGCGTGCGCGGATCGTCGGCGACGGTGAGGATCGAGCGATACTGCTCGCGCACGAAGCCCTCTTTGACCGAGGCGTCGAGGAACTCGATCAGGCGTGCGTAGTAGCCGTGCGTGTTGAGCAGGCCGCACGGCTTCTGGTGCAGGCCAAGCATGCCCCAGGTCCAGACCTCGAACAGCTCCTCCAGCGTGCCGAGGCCGCCCGGCAGGGCCACAAAGCCATCGGCGAGATCGGCCATCATGGCCTTGCGCTCGTGCATCGACTGCACAATGTGCAGCTCGGTCAGGCCCTTGTGGGCGATCTCGCGATCGACCATATGCTGCGGCATCACGCCGATGACGCGCCCGCCAGCGGACAGCATCGCGTCGGCCAGCGCGCCCATCAGGCCAACGCCTGCGCCGCCATAGACAAGGTCGATCTTGCGCTCGGCCAGCGCCACCGCCAGCGCGCGCGCCGCCTGCACATACACCGGGCGGCTGCCGAAGTTGGAGCCGCAGTAGACACACACCGTTTTCAACATTGTCTCCCCTTTTGATTGTGCCAGCACGTTTCTAGCTCTAGTGTAGCGTATCTTCGGGCCAAGCGCTGCAGGGTTCAGCGGCGCTTGGCCGCGAATGTAGCGCTAGCGCCACCTACCGCGACCGAATTAACACCAAGCAGCGGCGGGGCTGCGCTAAGGTGAGGCTGTCAGCCACAGCAACGCCCAGCGGCGACGGATCGTACTGACTCGTCGCCGCTGGGCGTTTATGCTTGATTAAGCAGCGCAGCTACTCATCGCGGCCGTGCGCGTGGGCCGGCGGCGCGGTCGCCTCCAGCGCCGAAAAGGTTTCGAGGATTTTGTAGGTGTGGCTCGCGCCCTTGGGCACCAGCCAGGAGTCGCCTGGCTCGAGCATGATCTTCTGGCCCTCTAGGTGTAGCTCGGCGCGGCCTTTCAGCGCAAAACCAACAGTCTCGTAGTCGCGAGTAGTGGCAGGCTTCGAGTCGTCGGACTGCTCCTTGACCCACATGCGCATCGCCACATGCTTGCCCGAGGCCAGGTAGGTCTGGCCCATGTCGCCGTGGGGGGCGCTGCTCAGGTTTACTTTCTTAATCGTTGTCTCAGCCATCGAAGTACCTCCTGTTTTCAACTCGATGCTATGAGTCGGGCAACTCGTGTGCCAGCAGCGGCCGGAGCTGGCTAAACGCAAGCGCGCCGGATGCAGCGCATAGGCTGCATCCGGCGCGGCATGATCGTGGCTGAGGCTACGGCTGCGGGGCCTGCTGGGTGGCTGGCTGGCTGCCAAACTGCGGCGCGGCGGACAGCGCGCGCTGCTTCAACTCGACGAACTTCTGGCTCACCCGTGACAGCTGCGCCTCCATCTGCGGATCGGGCTGCATCGAGGCGGTCTCGCGCTGGTAGGCGGCGATCATGGCGACCATGGCGAACGAGTCGCCCACGGCGATCTTGATCATGATCGCCAGCACCAGCACGATCAGCGCGCTCCAGGCCGCCAGCGACGACGAGATCAGCGCCATGAGGCCGGCCACTGGGGCGATGAACAAGATAAAGGCCACGATCAGCGGAACATAGCTCAGCAGCATCAGCGCGATGGCGTTCTTCAGCAGCGGCTTCCAGCACTGCGCGTACAGCACCACGCCCTGCTCCGCGCTCTCCCAGATGTTCTGCTCCTGCCGCCAGAACGAGCGCGCCATGATCGCCTCGTCGATGTAGCTGGTGGCGTAGCGGATCACGCGGTTGACAACGTTGACGATCGCCGACTGGTCGCCAGGGATGAAGCGTGCAATCGTCCAGACCGAGTTGGTGAACATGCGCACGACGCCGTGGACAAGTTCATCGACCACGAACATCACGCTGACCTGGCCAAAGCGGCTCTGCACCTGCTGCTTGCCCCATGCGACCTGGCTGACACCGGCTGGCAGCTGGCCGCGCACCAGCAGCTCGCTGATGATCGCCACGTGCGCCGCCTTGAGCATAAAAAACACATAGCGGTACACCAGCTTGTAGATCGGGGCCAGCGAGAAGAAGCCGATCACGCCGACGATAAAGCCCAGGAAGGGCAAAATCTTGCCGAGCAGCACCGCCACACCGATCACAATGCCGAGGTAGATCAGGGCCACCAACCAAAAGGCCAGGTACAAGCCCAGCCGGATCAGCAAGATTGGACCGGTTTTCATCAAAAGCTTAAATGCCGTGCCTAACTGTAGCGAAGCGAACATTGATCCTACCTCCTGTTGTATGGGTTGGGTGTGTCCCGTAAAAGTGCGCTGAAAGAATATGTCGCGGGCACATGCAGGTCAGCCTGTCGGTGCATCCGGCGCAGCGGGTTGGCTGTCTGGCTGCGCGGCGAGCGGCGGCGCTGGCGGCTCAGCGGTAGCTGGCTCAGCCTGGTCGGCGCTGCTCTCGTCTTCAGTCCAGGTGATCGTCCATGTCTCAGTCGTTGTTGTTCGGACGATGCGCTTGATCACTCGTCGCATACCGCGCTCCTTCTTGCTGACTGACCTTAGCCTAGCATGGCGGCGCGGCGCAGACATGACAAAACTTGTCAAAGTTTGCGTCAATTGGCCCAAGCGGTGTAGTGCGACGTTTCGCGTCAACAGGCGTATTAATAATTAAAGACAACGGCATTCCTGCAATGGGTCTTGACGCTGCCCCCGGCTCAACGCCCCACGCAACCACCACTGCCGCTACGCCGCCACTTCACACGCACGAGGACACCATGACGCAAACCGACCTATTTCGCTTTACGACATTCGGAGCGCTGCTGCACTACCTGCGCCGCCGCGCCCGCCTAACGCAGCGCGAGCTAGCCATCGCCGTCGGCTACAGCGAGGCGCACATCTCACGCCTGGAGCGTGATCAGCGCCTGCCCGACCTCACCACGCTCGCCGCGCTGTTTATTCCCACGCTGGAGCTAGAGGACGATCCCGAGGCCGCTGCCCGCCTGATGGAGCTGGCCGCCGCCGCCCGCGGCGAAACACTTGCCGGACGCACCCTCACCATGAGCCACACCGTCAGCGAAGAGACAAGCGAAGAGATCGGCAGCATTCAAGCCCCGCCTGGTCTGCCGGCCCTGTATGTGCAGCGCGCCGAGCTGCGCGAGCTACGCCAGCAACTCAAGCAGACGCGCGCCCTCCAAGTGTGCGGCATGCCTGGCGTTGGCAAAACCACGCTCGCAGCGGCGCTGGCCGCCGCCTGGCCGTCCGATCAGCCGGTGTTCTGGCTTACGCTCACGCCCGGCGTTACCACCGACGTCGATGCGGTTGTGCGCCAGCTCGCGCTATTTGTTTTAGGACAGGGCGAGCAGAGTGTGCTACCGCTCGTGCAGCAGCGCAACGAGGGCACGCTGCCGCCGCTTGATCAACAGCTCAACGTGCTCTGCGCCGCGCTGAACAGCATCCCCTGCCTGCTGTGCTTCGATCAGGCCCAGAGTATCAGCGCCAACGCCGAGGTGCTGGCCCTGCTGCAGCACCTGATCGCGGCCACGCGCACACCGCTGATCATCATCTCGCGCGAGCGCCTGACGCTCCAGCAGACCGGCACCTTCACGCTGCACGGCATGCGCGCAGTTGATGCCGCACAGCTGTTTGACCTGCTCAACCTCAATCTACCCCAGCCGATCCAGGCGCAGGTGATCGCGCGCACACAGGGCAATCCAATGCTGCTGCGGCTCATCGGCGGCCAGATTCAGCAGGTGCAGCCGCCGCTGGAGCAGTGGCTTGATCGCCTGGCCCAGCAGCCGCAGGTCGCCGCCTATCTGATCGAGACCACGCTGAGCACGATCCCGCCGGAGCTGCGCCCAGCGCTCAATTTGCTGGCCGTGGCCGACATGCCACTCAATCTCTACGATGAGGCGCTGGTTGAGCTGGCGCAAGCAGTGCTTGGCCCGCTGCCGTGGGATCTGCTGATCGAGGAGCTGACACGCCGCCAGTTGATCGATCAGCCAGCCCAGGCGCAGCTGCCGCTGCTGCTGCGCGACCACATCTACAGCACGCTGGTGGCGCGCCTCGATGATCGCCGCGCGCTGCACAAGCTCATCGCCGAGTGGTACGAGCACATCGGCGACGATCCGCTGATCATCGCCCGCCACTACGCGCGCGCCCAGCAGCACCAGACCGCCACCGCGCTGCTGGAGCACAACCTTGAGCAGCTGATCAACCGCGGCCAGTCCAACGCCACAACCGCGCTGGTCGACGACCTGCTGCTGCACGCCCGCCGCCACGATGTGGCGCTGCGCCCAACGCTGCTGACTCTGCGCGGCGATCTGCTCGTGCACACCCTGCGCGGCGACGAGGCCGAGGCCAACTACCGCGAGGCGCTGGGCTTGGTGCACACGCCACAGCTGCGCGCCAGCGTCACCTGGCGCTTGGTCAACAGCCTGCTCCAGCGCGGGCTGGTCCACGAGGCCCACGAGCTATGCAGCCAGGTGCTCGCCGAGCTACGCCCCGAGGATCGGCTGCTGCGCGGCGAGCTGCTGGCCGCGCAGAGCAAGGCGCTGCTGATGCTCTCGCAGTTTGATGCGGCCCTGGCGGCCGCTGATGCAACCCTCCAGATCGCGAAAACGCTGGTGGGCAGCCTGGCCTTCGTCGGCGACCGCTTCCGGGCGGCGGCTGGCGGCACCCGTGCGATCATCCTCCAGATCAAGCGCCAGCCAGATCAGGCGCTCCAGCAGTGGCGCGAGGTCATCAGCGCCGCCGAGCGCGCGGGCCTACAGCGCTCGCTTGGGCGGGCGCTCGCCAACATCGGCAACATCTACAACGAGTACGGTCAGCTTGATCTGGCGCTGCAAACCTACAACCGCGCCCTGCTGTGCCTGCGCGCTGTCGGCGATAGCTACGCCCTGGCCCGGCTGCTGCACGGCAAGGCCATGCTGCACCAGTACCGCATGGAGTGGGATGCCGCCCTGGCCGACAATGCTGAGTCGTGCGCCATCAAGCGCCAGATCGGCGATGTGCAGGGCCGCGCCAACTCGCTGAACCAGCGCGCCACGATCCTGATCAACCTGGGCCAGCTGCACGCCGCCCATGAGCTGATTCAGCAGGTGCTGGTCGAGACGCAGTCAACCGGCGAGCAGTGGGCGCAGCATACTTATCTCGACACGCTCGCGCTCACCGAGCTGCTGCTTGGTCAGCACACGCAGGCACAGCAGCGCCTAGAGCAGCTGCTCAAGCAGCCGATTGTGGTGCAGGATCAGCGCCTGCACACATTCGTCGTCAATCATCTCGCGCTGGCCCACGCGGTGCAGGGCCACAGCGAGCAGGCGCGTGCGCTGCTTGAGCAGCTTGATGCAGGCGATGGCGAGGTCAGCCTCGAACATCGCGTGATTCAGCTGGGCATCAGCGCGCTCACCGCCGACGCGCGCACGCTCGACGCGCAGGCCCAGGCGATCAGCGCCGATGCGCAGCAGGCGGGCTTTCCGCTGTGGGCCAGCGCGGCCACGCGCATCGCCGCGCAGCCGCGCCCGCTTGCGCCGGCCACGCTACCAGCGCTGATCTTCGCCCATGCGGCGGCGGACGACATGCCGCCACTGGCCAACCCAACCAACCCACACGCGCAAAGCGTTGGCTGGCGCTACACCATGGTCGAGCGCTAACCGCGACCGCATAACACCACAAAAGGCTCGTAGATCGCGTGATCTACGAGCCTTTACACGTGCAGCGCGGGCGCAGGTTTAGCCTTGGGGAATATCGATATCGCTGAGCCGCACCGTCTTGCGGGTGCCAAACTTGATCGTCTTCTGGCCGGCGGAGCTCATCTGGCCGCCCTGCTGAATGTTCGTGATCTCGTCCTGCATCGTCTGGGCTAGCTCGACCTCGCCCTGGTTGAGCAGGCGCGTAACTGCGCCCTGGAGCTTCTGGGTTGCCGCCGCCACATTGCCAGCGGACAGGTCCTCCAGCGCACGGGTTTGGAGCTTGTGGGCGCTGACCTTCTCGACAATATTCATCACCTGCGGCACCACGCCGGTGGCCTGGGCCGGATCGGCGACAAACGAGAGCACCACATCATAGCGCGTCTTCTCGTTGCTAACGTTCAGCTGCGGCACGTTGTAGTTCACCTCGATCTGCCCGATACGGTACTGGCCAGGCTGGCGCGGATCAACCAGCAGCTCAAACAGCAGCACGCGCTTGGCATCCTTCGACAGCTCGCCCAGGCTCACGCCCAAGGAGCGATCATCGACCGGCCGGTAGCTCATCTGCTGAATCAGCGGCGCAACCTGCCAGATCGAGCGCGGCGTCACGCCCTGGACGAGGCGCAGCGTTAGCTCGGCGTTCTGGACCACAGCGGACTGGGCCTGCTGCACCGCGCCCTGGAAGAAGGCGGCGATGTCGTGGGGATTGCGGAAGTACTCGGCCACGCCGCCAGTGCGATTGGCCATGTCGATCAGCAGGTCCTCGTTCCAATCGTCGCCCACGCCGAGCGCCGTCAGCGGGATGCCGATCTGGCCGATCATATCAGCGAGGCTGAGGCAGTCGCGCTCGCCCTCGGTCTGGCCGTCGGTGAGCAAGATCAGCCGCGAGATGGCACTAGCGGCCTGCTTGCGCACCTCCTGCAAGGCTGACTCCAGCGCCGGGGCGATCTTGGTGCCGCCGCCGTCTTTGATGCGTGCGATCTGGCGCTGGAGATCGGCCACGTTCTGCACCGACTGGGCCGGGATCAGCACCTCGCGGCGGTGGTCGAACGTCACCACTGACACCGTGTCCTGCGGCCCCATCAGGCTGAGCGCGAGCTGGGTTGCATCGCGCACGCAGCGAATTTTGTCGCCCTTCATCGAGCCAGAGCGGTCGAGCACAAAGCCGACGTTGACCGGCGTCTGCACATTCGCCACCACAGCGGTGGGCGAGACCTCCAGCAGCAGGTAGGCGACCTGCGGCGAGGGCAGCGCCGGCAGCAGAGGCCGGGCCAGCGTGCCGTTCATGTGTACTTCACCAGACATGGTTGAGCCTTTCTAATGGGTAGCAGGCCAGCCTATGCGGCCAGCCTGGAGCATTATTCATCGTCAAGGCGCTGCGTCAACCGCCGGGTGGCATACTTCAGCTGTTTCTGATCAGCAGCGCTAATTTGCTTGCCCTGCTCCAGCGTCTCGGCGCTCTGCTGCATCGTCTCAGCCAGGTCAACCTCACCAAGATCGAGCAGCCTGGTCGCCGCAGCGCGGAGCTTCTGGGTTGCGCCGGCGATATTGCCAGCCTCGGCCTCGGAGAGGGCGCGGGTTTGGAGCTTGAAGGCGGTCACTTTTTCAACGGTGTTCATAATCGCTGGCGCGATCTGGCTGGCACTGGCATCAACCGTATAGTTGAGCGGAATATCCAGCTTAATTGAGCCGCCGCTGATCTGCAGCGCCGGGGCATCGTACTGTAGCTCGGCCTGCGCGATGCGATAGACGCCTGGCTCGCGCTCGGGAACCAGCAGATCGATGAGCACGCTTGCGCCATCGCCGCTAATCTCGCCGAGATCGACGCGCACCTCGCGGTCGGAGATCGGCTGATAGCCGAGGTTAGCGATCTTCGGCGAGACGCGATAGACCGCGCGCGGGGTGACACCGGCCAGCAGGCGCAGCAGCAGCTTGGCGTTTTGCACAGCGGTGGTCTGCGCCGTCTGGAGCGTCTGCTGAAAGTAGCGGCTGATATCGTCGGGGTTGGCGATATAGTCCGACTCGCCGTTCGAGTTGGTCGCCAGGTCATCGAGCAGCGCCTCGTTCCACTCATCGCCAAGGCCAAGGGCCGTGATGGGCACGCCGAGCGCGCCGATCTTGGTGGCGAGATCGCGGCAGGTGTCCTCGTCGCCCCAAGTTTGGCCGTCGGTGAGCACGAGCATGCGGCCGACGCGGTCGGCGGCATGGAACTTTTGCAGCTCGGCGAGGCCAGCGTCAAGGCCCAGCGACATCGCGGTGCCGCCCTGCTCGCTGATGCTCTCGATGGCATTTTGCAGCGTAGGCAGATCGCTGGCCTGCTGTGCGGGCACGAGCACCTGCAGCGTGTCATCGAACAGCACAATGCTCACGACATCCTGCGGCCGCAGCTTGGCGACAACCTCGCTCACCGCGCGCTTGAGCTGCTGAATCTTCGCGCCAGCCATCGAGCCAGAGCGATCCAGCACCATGCAAAAGTTCAGCGGTGGCGCGTCGGTGGTGGTCGTCACGGTTGCTGGCCGCGCCTCGATCAGCACATAGTTGACCTGCGCGGGACCAGCGACGACAGGGTCGCGGCTCCAGGTTGCCGAGAGCAAGACAGGCTCATTCATCAATCGCTCCTTTATCTGCTAGGCTTGTTGGTTAAGGTCCGCCGGATGCGGGTCGGAGAAGCGCACCAGCACGGCCGAGATATTATCCTCGCCGCCACCGGCGTTGGCCGCGCGAATCAGCTCCTCGCAGGCATCGGGCGGCGCAGCGTGCCCAGTGATGATCTCTTTAATCTTTGGATCGCGCACCATCTCCCAGAGGCCATCCGAGCACAGCAGCAGCATATCGCCGGCGCTCAGCTGCACCTCGAACACATCGACATCCAGCTCGCCGCCATCGCCGAGCGAGCGCAAGATGGCGTTGCGATTGGGATGGGTGTAGACATCATCGGCGTCAATCTGGCCGATATCAACGAGGCGCTGCACCAGCGAGTGATCTTTCGTCACCCGCTGCAGCGTATCGCCACGATAGAGGTACGTGCGACTATCGCCAACGTTGCCCACAATCGCCCGATCGCCAACCACGACGGCCAGCGTGAGCGTTGTGCCCATATCATTGCCGCGCTCGACGCTTTCCTCATAGATGGCGGCGTTGCTCTGGAGCACAGCCTGCTGCACGCGCTCGGTTAGCGCCGCTGTATCGAGCGGGCCGGTGTGCAGCAGCGGGTCGATCAGCGCGGGCACGAGCACCTGCGCGATGGTATGAATGGCGATGCCGCTGGCGACCTCGCCGCCCTCGTGGCCGCCCATGCCATCGGCGACGATGTAGAGGCCCACATTGGTGAGCTGATTATCCCACATCAGGCGCAGATCCCACGCCAGCAGGCTATCCTCGTTGTGATCGCGGATGCGGCCGGTGTCAGTGGCGTAGCCAGTGCGCGTGCGCAGCGAGCCAGGCGTGGCCTGCTGCTCTAAGATCGTGTTGAGCGTCTGAGCGAGCACCTGCGCATCGTTGATGGTGCCGTTGCGCACATCGCTGATGACATTGGCCAGGAAGTTCTCCAGCGGCAGCGGCTGATTGGTCTCATCGAGGCGGCGGGTCTCGCGCGAGATACCGGCCAGCTTCTCCAGCACCAGCGCCAGCTGATACACATCGTCCTCTTGGTCCTCGTCGCCCTGTGAGCGGCGGATGGCCGAGCCGTCGGCCAGCACAACGTGGCGCTGCGGCGTCAGCGCCAGATCGGCCAGCGTCAGCCGACCGAGCGCCAGGCCATTGCGATGCAGCAGCGCGAGCGCCTGCGCCACCGCCACGCCGATCTGCATCGTGTCGGTCTCATCGAGGGCCGCGCCAGCCTCGCTGAGCACGGCGTCGAAGCGCATCAGCGCGCTGCTGGTGTCGTTGAGCACCGCATAGCGGTAGTCGTCGGTCACAAAGACCTCGCGGACGGTGGGCAGGGTTGCTGCCGCCGCCGGGTCATCGACATGAATGTCGGCGAGCAGCGCCGCGCCCGACGGCTCGGCCGCCGAGGTCTCCTGCAGCAGCGCTGTCTGCTCCTCGACCTGCGCGCCACACTCTTCGCAGAACTGGTCATCGGCCTGGAGCGCCGCGCCGCACTTCGGGCACTGATCGCCAGGCGAGAGCATCACCACGCGATAGACGCGCAGGGTTGGCGTATCGGTCAGCAGCGCGGACACACGATAGTCATCTTTTAAAACAGTGCCAACCGCCAAAGGTGCTGAGCGTGTATCATCAGACACGGCAGATGCATCTAACGGCTGCGTGTTTCCAGTTGTGGATTGATCTTGTTCGGACATAAGGCCCCCTTCACAATGCCAGCACCAGCGAATGATTGGTTTCGTCGCCTCCGGTCTGGCCGGTACGCTCTCTATGTATTATGGCTCATGCGTCAACCTGCGGGTTGCATAGCGCAGGCGCTTACGATCTGCGGCGTCGAGCACGCCATCGGCAGCCAGCTTCTCAGCCGTCTTAGCCGTCTGCGCCGCCAGGTCGTGCTCGCCTAGCTCCAGCAGCTGGGTCACGGCGACCTCAAGCTGGCGCGTAGCTTGATCGGTATTGCCGGCGACGGCAGCGTCGAGGGCGCGCGTCTGAGCGCGCCAGGCGGCCACGCGGTCGATCAGCGGCTGGAGCTGCGGATCGGTGGTGAGCTGGGCGGCGGCGCGGTAGTCCACTACTAGCTCGGCGTGGGCGGTAGGCAGCGGCTGACCATCGAGCGCGCTCGCCTCCAGCGATGCCCGGCACAGGCGGAATGTGCCGGAGTCGTGCGGCGGCACCAGCAGCTCCAGCAGCACCGCTGGTGGCATGGATGGATCGAGCGGCCCTGGGTTGAAGCTGCCTGCCCCTGCTGTCAGCACAGGCCGTGCCAGCTCGGCCAGCATCGGGCGCAGGCGATAGATGCGGCGTAGCTCCACACCCTGCGCCAGCCGTAGCCCAATGCGCGGGTGCAGCGCCTGGATGCGCTGCGCCTGCTGCAGCTCGCGATCCAGCAGCGCTGGAATGCGCGCCGGGTCGGTCACAAGATTGGCAGTGCCGCCGGTCTGATCGGCCAGTGCCAGCAGCAATGACTCTTGAAAGTCGATGCCGAGACCGAGCGTTGAGACCACCACATCCTGGGCCGCGAACTGCTCGATGAGCCGCAGACAGGCCGGCTCATCGGTCACAAAGCCATCGGTGATCAGCAGCACGCGCTCGGAGCGCCCAGGCTGCTGCTGAGCGCGGATCAGGTCCAGCGTGCGCTCCAGAGCCGGGGCGAGCGTCGTCGAGTCGCCAAAATCGGCCTGCTCGACATGCTGGAGCGCCTGGCGCAGCAGCGGCGTGGCCTGCGGACTCTGGTGGTTCAGCAGCACGTGGGTGTTGGCGGCAAACGCGACCAGCGAAAACTGATCGGCGCCATGGAGCCGCTCGACGGCCGAGCCAAGCGCCTGCACCACCCAGCGGCTTGTGCTGTGGGTGCGCCCGCGCAGATCGGCGGGAATGCCGCCCTCAATCTGCCACACCGGCAGGCCATCGATCACGCGCTCGCTGGCGAGGCCGCGCTGCAGCAGCTCGCTGAACAGCGTGCTGTCGGCGATGGGAATACGCATCGAGGGCGAGCAGTCAACCACCAGGCAGCAGTGCAGGGCTGGGCGCTGCGGCTGAGCCACGTGCAGCGATCCCTCCAGCCAGACATACAAAAGATGCATACCTGCGTTGGCAGGCAGCAGCGTGGTACTCGGTCGCAAGTTCAGCGCGAGCTTTGTCATGATCGTTTTATGCAGCACACGGCGATGTCAGTAGCATCCATTGACGTGGAACTGTCGCTCCTAGCTATTATTTAATGATACGTGGGGTGCAAGAGCGTTGTTGCGCTGCGGCGCGGCGCTCATCGCGGCGACATCCACATGCTCGTGTGGCCACAGGCGGGCAATCACCGGCTGCACCAGCAGCGGATCGCCGGAGGTGTACCAGCGAATATGCCCTGGCTGATCGGCGGGCGTTTGCAGCCCATGGTGCTTCAGCAGCCGCTCGATCTGGCGCGCCACCGCTGCGCCGGTATCGATCAGCGCCACATCCGGCCCGGCGACAGCGGCGATAAGCGGGCGCAGCAGCGGATAGTGGGTGCAGCCAAGCACCAGCGTGTCGCAGCCTTGCTCCAGCAGCGGCAGCGTGTACTGCTCCACCAGCATGCGCGTGAGCGGCCCATCGAGATCGCCGGCCTCGACCTGCTCGGCCAAGCCGGGGCAGGGCTGGGTGATCATGCGCACAGCGCTGTCGTACTGCGCCGCGAGGCGGTGGAAGCGCTCGCCAGAGAGGGCCGCGCCGGTCGCCAGCACGCCGATCACGCCTGTCTGCGTGTGCTGCACTGCGGGCTTCACCGCCGGCTCCATGCCGACGAAGGGCAGCGTGTAGTGGGCGCGCAGCCACTCGACCGCCGCAATTGTCGCCGTGTTGCAGGCAACAACGATGAGCTTGCAGCCCTGGTCGATCAAAAACTCGGTCAGCACCTCGGCGCGCGCAATAATCTCAGCGGCGCTGCGGCCGCCGTAGGGGCAGTAGGCGCTGTCGGCGACATACACGATATCCTCGGCGGGCAGCTGGCGCTGCACATCATAGAGCACGGACACGCCGCCAACGCCGGAGTCGAACATACCAATTGGAGCAGGTGTGGTCACTGTTGCACCATCGTCGTGCGCCACGTGTGCGCCGCCGCGATAAAGGCGGAGAACACACGCTCCCAGCGGCGATCGACGCCCTTGACTAATTCCTCTGGATGGCATTGTACACCGACCAGCCAGTGCTCGTCGGTGGCCTCGAACGCCTCGACCAGACCATCGTTAGACCAGCCGGTGGCGCGCAGCGGCGGGGCCAGCTGATCGATGGCCTGGTGGTGCATCGAGTTAACCGGAAACTGCGCTAGCTCCAGGATCGCCCGCAGGCGCGACTCCTCGGCCAGGCGCAGGTCGTGGACAAAGCGGTCGCGCTCTTTCAGCTCGAAGGACTCGTCGTGGTTGTGCGTGACGGGGTAGAGATCAGGCAGGTCCTGGTAGAGCGTGCCGCCGTAGGCCACGTTGATCAGCTGAAAGCCGCGGCAGATCGCGAACACGGGCATCTGGACCTCGCGCGCCCAGCGCGACAGCAGCAGCTCCACACGATCCTGCTCGGCGTTGACCTTGCCGAGCTTGGGGTGCGGCTGCTGGCCGTAGTGCTGCGGCTCCACATCTGCGCCGCCAGCCAGCAGCAGCCCGTCGATCTGCTCAAAGAGCCGCCGCAGCGTTGTCTCGCTCTCCACCAGCGGGATGAGCACTGGTGCGCCGCCAGCGTGCTCAACAGCGCGCAGATAGGTTTCGTTGTTGCCGTGGGCGAGCGGGTAGGGGAAAGGCCGCGCATAGGTTGCGCAGGGGATGCCGATCACCGGAAGCGCCGTTGCCATAGTGAACTCCTTCGCACAAGGATGCTTGCTATTCTATAGGATAGTGGGACTATGTGGCCACACTGTTGCGACCCTGATGTTTCGCACGATAAAGTGCCTCGTCGGCCAGCCGATGCAGCACCTGGGTGTCCATCAGCGGCTGCAGCGTCGCCACGCCGATGCTCACCGTCACCGAGCGGTGGCGAAACGGGTAGGTGGCCACCGCAGCGCGCAGACGATCGGCCAGTTGAAACGCGCCGCGCTCGTCGGTCTTGGGCAGCACGATGGCAAACTCCTCGCCGCCGTTGCGGGCGACGATATCGCTATCACGCACCCGCGAGCGCAGCAGCTGCGAGAACTCGCGCAGCAGCACATTGCCCTCCAGGTGCCCAAAGACATCGTTGTAGCTTTTGAAGTGATCGAGGTCCAGCGCCAGCAGCGACAGCGGATAGCCGTAGCGGTGGGCCATCTGCACCTCACGCTCCAACAGCGTTGCAAAGTGGCTTTGATTATACAGGCCCGTCAGGCCATCGGTGATCGCGCGCTCGTGGGTCTTGGCGTAGAGATTGGCGTTCTCGATGGCGATGGCGGCCTGGTTGGCGAAAATCTCTAGCACTTGAATCGACTGCAGCGAGGGCACGCGCCGATCATACGGATCATCGACCGAGAGCACGCTGATCAAGTAGCCGTCCGAGTCATACAGCGGCACGAAGAGCGCATCATCAGGATGCCACTCGCCCTCTTTGCGCTCGCCGAGATCAGGCCGGTAGGTCGACTCATTCTGATTGTACCAAACCGAGGCGTAGTGCGCGTGATCGTGAGGAATAAAGTACGAGCGGCTGATCTGGAACTCATCGCGCATCACGCTGAGGTACCATGCCACCGGCACCAGCTGCTGCTGCATCGCCTCCCACTGCTCGGCGGGAATGCCAACGGCAGCGCGGCGGCGCATCATCATCGGGTCGCTATCATCGACCATGCTGAGCAGCGCGATGTTGAATCCGAGGCTTGAGCGAATCGCGCGCACGATCTCCGGCAGCAGGTCGTTGAGATTAAGGTTTGCGCTGAGCGCCTGGCTAATGCGCAGCACATCGCTCAGCTGCTGCGACTGGCGCTCTAAGAGGGCCTGCTGCTGCAGGGCGCGGGCGTGGATATGCGCGTTGTAGATCGAGAGCGCGGCGTGGTCGGCCATCTGCTGCACGAAGCTCAGCACATCGCTGGAGAAGTGGTTGCGCAGGTCGCTCTCCAGCACGAGCACGCCGAGCAGCGTGTTGCTATGGATGATCGGCACGGTCATCTGGCTGGCGGTGGAGGGACGACTTGGCTCGTAGAAGGGCGACAGGCGCACATCAGGGGTCAGATCGGACTCGCGGGTGCGGGCGACGTAGCCGGCCAGGCCGCGCTCGATGCTCCAGTGCTGGCCATCGGCGCGAATATGCTCGGGGTAGCCCTGCATCGCGCGCACCTGCATGGTCTGGCCATCGTCGGCCATCAGGCAGACCATGCCAGCGTCGGAGCCGGTGGCGCTGCACATGCGCTGCACCAGCCGATTGAGGATCGTATCGAGGTGCAGCGTCGCGTTCAGATCGCGGGCGGTGGCCTCCAGCACCTCAAGCTGCGCGACACGCCGCTGTAGCTCGCGATCGACGGCGGCGTACTGCTGCGCGTTGGCAATGGCGATGGCGGCCTGATCGGCGATCATGGTCAAGATCTGCTCATCACGCTCGGAGTAGGCGTCGAAGCGCTCGGTGCTCTGGACGCTGACGACGCCGAGCACGTGCTCGCCGAGAATAATCGGCACGCCGAGATAGGAGAGCGAGGGCTGTCCAAAGCGAATCGGCGCAATCTCGGTGTCGGGGCTGTTGGTGTTACGGCGCAGCGAGCGCCGGTTGCGAATAAGCCACTCGGTGAAGCCAGTACTAAAGCGGCGAGGCGGCCACTGTGTGCGCTCGCCCTCGCTCACAACCAAGGGGAAGTCGATCAGATCATGGTCAGGGTGGTACAGCGCAATATAGAAATTTCTGGTCTCCATCAGTCGCGCAGTTTGCCCATAGATCGTCTCAAGCACATCGCTGAGATTTAGCCGGCTGCTTAGGGCCTTACCAATTTCATTGAGTGCATTGAGTTCAGCAATGAGACGCCGCGCACTAGCTCGATGCAGTGGTCGCCGTTGACGTGCCTGACGTTTCGAACGTGGTAAGCTAAGCGGCTTGGTCATATAGCCCCGCTGGGTTGAATGATGTGGGCAGGTACATTATAGCAGTGCCTTGGTTGGTAGACGAGCCAGTTCACAAAAGCATTACGGCTTCTTAGCTTAAATTTTACAATACTGGCAAGTTGACGACAATGGTTCTTCAGGAGATATGATAGAATAGCCCCGCTACTCCAAATTGTTGATACAAGAATACTATGGAGTGGTTCGCTGGATTCAGCGCACCATCCAACACTGCGATGGTGCAACACACTTCTAGGAGGCATACCGTATGGTTCATCGGATGCGTGGATTGCTGGCGATCGTAATGCTGCTCAGCATGGTGGCCGTGTTTAGCCGCCCTGCCCAAGCGCAAGATCAGACAGCCTATACACTGCGGATTTTGCACACCAACGACCACCACAGCCACTTGGAGCCGGTTACGGTTGGCGATAAGAAGCTGGGCGGCGTTGCGCGCCGTGCAACCCTGATCAACCAAATTCGGGCTGAGGGTGGCAACACGCTGCTCGTCGATGGCGGCGACGTGTTCCAGGGTACGCTGTTCTTCAATAAATACGAGGGCCAGGCTGACCTATACTTCTACAACGCGCTGGGCTACGAGGGCATGGCCGTTGGTAACCACGAGTTCGACAAGGGCCAGCAGGTCCTGGCGAACTTCGCCAAAGGTGCCAACTTCCCGCTGCTGAGCGCCAACACGGTTATCGATCCCTCCTCGCCGCTGTATGGCCTCATCCAAGGCTATGTCGGCAAAGAAATCGGCGGCCAGAAGGTCGGCATCATTGGTCTGACCACCGAGGAGACCTCGATTCTGTCGTCGCCTGGTCCGGGCGTCCAGTTCTCACCGCACATCGACGCGGTGCGCATGGTCATCGACGAACTGAAGAAGGCCGGCGTCAACAAGATCATCGTGCTGAGCCACCTGGGCCTGCCCGTTGAGCGCGAGATGGCCCGCTCCGTCTCTGGCATCGACGTGATCGTCGGCGGTCACACGCACTCGCCGCTCGGCCCGATGCCCGGCGCAGTGGCCGAGTACCCGATCCTCGAGAAAGACCCCGATGGCCACACCACCGTCGTCGTCACCGACTGGGAGTGGGGCAAGTACCTCGGCGATGTCACGGTGAACTTCGACGCCGATGGCAACATTGTGAGCGCCGCCGGCCAGCCGCACGCTGTCGATGAGAGCATCACCCCCGATCCGACCATCGACGCCAAGGTACAGGAGTACGCCGCACCGCTCAACGAGCTGCGCTCCGAGGTTATCGGCACCAGCACCGTCGAGCTGAACGGTGCCCGCACCGATGTGCGCTCGAAAGAGACCAACCTCGGCGACTACATCGCTGATGTTGTGCTCAACCGCACCCGCGCCGATGGCGGCCAGGTCGCCATCATGAACGGCGGCGGCATCCGCGCCAGCATTCCCGCCGGCCAGGTCACGGTCGGTCAGGTGCTGGAAGTGCTGCCCTTCGGCAATACCATCGCCTTGGTCACGATCAATGGCGCACAGCTGAAGACGGCCCTGGAGAACGGCGTCAGCCAGGTCGAGGAGGGCGCTGGTCGCTTCCCGCAGATCGCCGGCATGCGCTTCAGCTACGATCCGACCCAGGCGGCCGGCTCGCGCGTGACCCAGGTGCAGGTCTGGCAGAACGGCCAGTATGTCAATGTTGATCCCAACGCCTCGTACCGCGTCGCGACCAACAACTTCATGGTCGCTGGCGGCGATGGCTACGCGGCCTTCACCGAGGGCAGCAATGTTGTCGACACCGGCTACCTGCTGGCCGACGAGGTCATCAACGCGATCCGCGCCGCTGGCACGATCAGCCCCGCCACCGAGGGCCGCATCGTGGTTGGCCAGAGCGTCGATGGCGGCGCTGCGCAGCCCACGCCAGCCCCTGAGGCCACCCCAACGCCGCAGGTTCCTGGCCAGCTGCCCGACACCGGCATCCCGGCCAGCCTGCCCAACACTGGCGCTTCTAGCTCATCCGCGCTGTGGGTGCTGCTGGTCGGCGCGCTGCTGCTGATGGCCGTTGGTGCCTTCGTCGCTCGCCGCCGCATCGCCTAGCCCATTAGTCCTACACGGTTTCACCAGCCCTGAGCATACTCAGGGCTGGTTTTTTTTGGATGCCCTGCGTGCCGGTTAGCCAACAGCCCACATGCTCCATGCGCCTGGCTGCGCTCGCCCTCACGCTGCGCCACCAACCACACGCATAGGCACACGCCGCTGCGCTCGCCATCAGCCCTGCCTACGCGCACCAGCGCCGCCCCGCCTGCCGACCACTGAACCGCCGGACTCAGCACCTGCACCACCGCCACCTACCGCCCGACCGCCCATCCCCACACCAGCGCTCGCTCACGCCGCTGCGCTCGCCATCAGCCCTGCCTACGCGCACCAGCGCCGCCCCGCCCGCCGACCACTGAACCGCCGGACTCAGCACCTGCACCACCGCCACCCACCGCCCGACCGCCCATCCGCACACGAGCGGCCTGCGCCAACAGCGACGATAGAGCGTGCTTAAACACCAAGCGCGCCACTGTTTTCATCCAGTGGCGCGCTTGCGTGCAGGCACAGGCCAGGCTAGCGGCGTGAGCGCTGGATTGTTTGCATAACAGCCGCCTGCAAGTCGGGCAGGGTCTCCAGCGTGTGCAGATCGATGTCGCTAAGCACGAGGTGCTGGGCGATATCGGGGTGCACGCCGACCAAAATTGGGCGTGCGCCGAGCAGCATCAGCGCCTCTAGGCCCTGTGTGAAGCTGGAGGCCATGGAGGCATCGAGGCGGTCGAGGCCAGTGACATCGATGATCACCGTGTGGGCGCGCTGAACAGCCACCTGCTCAAGCATATCGACCTGCATCCGCTCTAGGCGGTTGGCGTCGAGCGAGCCGATGATCGGCACAACGACGACGCCAGCGGAAATCGGAATAATCGGCGTTGTCAGGCGCGCGACCGTGGTGGACATCGCGCTCAGCTCATCGAGGGCCTGCTGCAGCGAGGCGCGCTCGGCCTCTAGCTCGCGGGTGCGGTCCTGCACTGTTGCCTCAAGAGACTCAGTAGATCACAGGATTGGCTCGGGTGGCGTGTAGGGTCGGTACGGTGCGAGCGGGATAGCCCGAACCATGCCGTAGATGGCCGTTACGGCAT
>JABXJS010000107.1 GCA_013538855.1 Herpetosiphonaceae bacterium | reverse complement strand
GCGCCGCGCAGCTGGAATAGCGAGCGGGCGAGCAGCGCAGCCGGGCCACGCCGCGCCGGGCTGTGCTCAACCACGGCGCAGTGGTTCACGCGAACAGCGAGTGAGGGGCAACACCAATAGCTGAGGTCAGCGCCGCGCAGCCGGAACAGCGGGCGGGCGAGCAGCGCAGCCGGGCCACGCCGCGCCGGGCTGTGCTCAACCACGGCGCAGCGGTTCACGCGAACAGCGAGTGAGGGGCAGCGCCAATAGCTGCGGCCAGCGCCGCGCAGCCGGAACAGCGGGCGGGCGAGCAGCGCAGCCGGGCCACGCCGTGCCGGGCTGTGCTCAAGCACGGCGCAGCGGTTCACAAAAGAGCGAGTGAGGGGCAGCGCCAGCAACTAGCCGAGCATGCCGTTGACGAGGCTGCCGCCGTCCATCACGATGGTGGTGCCGGTGGTGAACGCAGCGTAGTCGCTGGCGAGGTAGACGGCAGCGCCTGCGACCTCCTCGACGGTGCCGATGCGGCCGAGCGGGGTTGTGCCAACGATCTTGCTGCTAATGTCCTCGTTGCCCCAGAGCGCCGAGCTGAAGCGGGTTTTGATCAGCCCGGGAGCGAGGGCGTTAACGCGAATGTTGAGCGGGCCGACCTCCTGCGCCAGCTGCTTGGTGAGCGCAATCACCGCCGCCTTGCTGATGCTGTAGATGCCCATCGCGGTGGCCGGCTGAAGTCCGGCGACCGAGGCGACATTAATGATCGAGCCGCCGCCGACCTGCTCCATATGCGGGATGGCCGCCTGCGCGACCCAGAAGTAGCCCTTGACATTAACCTCGTAGGTTTTATCCCACTGCGCCTCCTCGGAGTGCAGTAGCGGGCCAAAATGCGGGTTAGTTGCGGCGTTGTTGACAGCGATGTCGAGTCGCCCCCACTCGTCGATGGCGCGCTGCACGAGGGCCTGCACCTGCTCGCGCTGGCCGGTGTGGCAGGCGACGGCGATGGCCTCGCCGCCCTGCTCGCGGATGGCGGCGGCCACGGCCTCGACGCCCTCCTGCTTGCGCGAGCAGAGCAGCACCTTAGCCCCTGACTGCGCGAAAGCGTGTGCAATGGCCTCGCCGATACCGCGCGACGCGCCGGTGACGATAGCGACTTTTCCACTAAGATCGAAGCTGGTCATAAATCCTCCTGTTCAAGATAGTGTTGAATCCAGGCGTTGAGATCGCTGGAGGGGCTGAGCTGCCCATCGAGCTGGGCGCGGCGGGCGGCGGCCAAGATCGGGCCGTAGGCTGGGCCAGGTCGCAGGCCATAGGCGCGCAGCGTATGGCCGGTGATTAAGCTTGGCGTGGGGCGCAGCGTCGTGCGATAGCGCTCGATGGCGCTGGCCAGCGCTCCTGGTGCGTAGATGGCGGCGGCGCTGAGCAAGGGCGCATCGAACGGCTCCAGCAGCGCGTCGATAGCGCCAGCGCTGAGCTGCTGCTGTTCGAGGGCCGCACGGAGCGCTAGCAGCTTGTCCCACTGCTCAAGCTGCTGGCGCTGCTCGCTGGGCAAGGTGTAGCGCTGAGCAAGCTGCTGGCGCTCATTGGCGCTGAGCGGGGCCAGCAGCAGCAGCAGCAGCACTGTCTGGCGGGCGGGTGGTGCTAGCTCCAGTTGTGCAGCGCAGGCGATCTGATCGGCCAGCAGCGCGTTCCACTCTAGGTCTGGATGAATCTCGCTGAGCAGGCCCCACTGCTCCAGCAGCGCGAGGGCGGTGCCGACGGTTGGCTCATTGAGGATGCGGCGCATCTCGTGCCAGATGCGCGCTGGCGTGGTGCGATTGAGCAAATCCTGCTCGATGGCATCGTGAATCAGCTCGCCGGTGCGCGCCTCAATCTGGAAGTTAAGCCGTGCGGCGAGGCGGATGGCGCGCAGCAGGCGGGTTGGGTCATCGATAAAGCTCAGATTGTGCAGCACGCGGATGCGGCGGCGACGAAGATCGCGCAGGCCGCCGTAGAAGTCGTAGAGCTGGCCGCGGTGAGGCGGGCTGAGGGCGAGGGCCAGCGTGTTGATGGTGAAGTCACGGCGGTGCAGGTCGTGGCGTAGCGAGGCGGCCTCGACCTGTGGCAGCGCGGTGGGGTGTTCGTAGAACTCGGTGCGCGCGGTAATAAAATCGAGGTGCTCGGTGCTTTGCTCCCACACGACGGTGGCGGTGCCAAAGGGCGCGTGGGCGCGGACGGAGCCGCCGGTGTGCTGGGCGAGCGCCTCGGCCACGGCGATGCCATCGCCTTCGACCACCAGATCAAGATCGCCGGGCTGGCGGTCGAGCAGCAGGTCGCGGATGAACCCGCCGACGGTGTAGACGCTCCAGCCGCGCTGAGCGGCCCAGTCGGCGGCCCAGCGCACATGCGCCCATGTTGCGGCAGGCAGGGCGGCGCTGAGCTTCTGGAGGTAGGCGGCGTGCTCGTCGGTGATGCTGGGCAGCTGCTCGGTGTGGTGCAGCACATCGCTGCGCGTGATCACGCCGCGCAGCTGGCGCTGTGCATCGACAACATAGACACGGCCGCGCACCTCGGCGGCGATCTGCTGGCGCACGGCGCGCAGCGGCAGCTCGGGGGCGACGGTGGCCGGGCTGCGCCACATATAGCGGCGGATGGGCGCATCCTGCAGGCCATGGCGCTCGGCCTTGTTTAGCTCGCTGCGGCCAATATCGCCGAGCAAGCGGCCGTGCTCATCGACGATGGGCACCGCGCCGTAGTCCCAGCGCCGTAGCATCTCGGCGGCGGCTTGGATGGAGGCGTTAGGCGGCAGTGAGCGCAGCGCGCTGGTCATAATTTCGGCGGCGGTGGTGGCCGGGGTGATCTGCTCGGCGACCTGCGCTTGGATCTGCTGCCAGACTGCCTGTGGATCATCGTTGTTGACCCAGGCGGCGGCGGCCTGGGGATGCCCGCCGCCGCCCCATGTTTCCATGAGCTGGCCCACATCGAGCACGCCCTCGCTAGAGCGGGCGATGAGCTGCGTGCCATCGCCCATGCCCAGGGCCACGATCAGCACCGCCGGCTGATACAGATCGCGCAGGCGCTCGATGAGGCTAGAGAGATCAGGCGTGTGCTGCTCGAGTTTGGCCCAGCCGGTCATCACCGACCAGCCAGCGATCTCGCTGTGGTGCAGGTGCTCAAGCAGGGCGCGGTAGGCTTGCTCTTGGGCGCTGGTGAGGGCGCGATAGCGATAGCGGCGGATGACCTGGAGGTCGGCACCGCGCTCTAGCAGGGCGGCCACGCAGCGCACATCGCGCACCGTGGTCTCGCTGTAGGTCAGATCGCCGGTGTCCTCGTAGATGCCGAGGGCGAACAAGGTGGCCTCGGCGCTCGAGATCGGCAGGTGGGCGGCGAGCATCTGCTCGACCAGCACCGTTGTGGTTGCGCCGGTGGGCGCAGCGATGCGCTGTGTGCCGGGCGCATCGCGCTCTGGGTGCGAGTGGTGGTCGATGATGGTTGTCGTGCAGTTGGGCGCGGTGTCCCAGCTGCCCCAGACGTGATTCGTATCGACGAGCGTCCACTGCTCGACCGGCTCGGCGGGCAGGGCATCGTGCTCGATCAGGCCAAGCGTATCGCGATAGAGGCCGACGAACTCCGCGACAGGCGCAGACAGCTGCGGGGCGAGCACCGCGTAGGCGGCGGGGAAGAGGCGTGCGGCGGCTTGCTGGGCGGCGAGACCGTCGAAGTCCGTGTTGGAGTGAGCCAAAATTACATGCATGGGCGCATTATAGCAAACCTTGGCTGAGGCCAAAGCCAAGCGCGGCGAGGCCAGCGCCGACCGCTGGGCTAAGGCTAGCGTAGAGCAGCGCTTGGGCCGGGCTGCCCATCTGCCAGAGGCGGAACGTCTCGACCGAGAACGTTGAGAAGGTGGTGTACGAGCCGAGAAAACCGACGCCGAGCATGACCCACCAGCGCCCGTGCCAGAGCTGCTGGAAGGCGGGCCAGCCGCTCAGCAGACCGAGCGCAAAGCTGCCGCTGCAGTTGATCAGCAGCGTTGCGAGCGGAAACGTCACTGGCCACATTTGCACAACCCAGCTGCCGACCAAAAAGCGCGCATTCGCACCGAGGGCTGCGCCGCTGGCGATCAGCAGCAGCGTGAGCGGCAAAGCTTGCATCTGTATGAACCTCCTAAAAACCAACCGCCCTCGCTCTTGGAGCGAGGGCGGTGGACCGAACATAAAGCGGGCTTACGGCTTGAGCACTACGGGCAGGTACACCACATAGTTGGTGGTGGTCTGCTCGACGTGCACGGTGGCCGAAGCGGTGGCGCTGGCGGTCACCGAGTCATCGGCGTTGTGGCCCGTCCACGTGGCGACATTGGTGGTTTCCATGTCGATGGTGGCGGTGACAACAACCTCGGTGGTGGTGAACGTTGCGCCTGGATCGAGCATGAACGGCACATCGGTGAAGATCGTGCCGAGCTGGTCGTCGACCAGGTCGTGCAGCGGCAGCACCTCGTTGCCGGTGTTGGTGACAGCGAAGCAGTAGTAGACGGTGGTGCCGGCGGTGACCGTGATCTCGCTGGTGGTCATCGTCTGACAGCTATCGTCAACGGTGCTGACCGTCTTGACCAGGCTGATGCCAGGGGCCGACTGGGCGACGTTGACATCGACCGAGGTGGTCTCCGTCATGTAGCCAGGCTCGGCGACCGAGCTATCAACGCTGTTGGTGTAGGTCTCGCCATCGACCGGGTTATCGACCGTCACCTGGTAGGTGATGACAACCGGATCGAGCTGCGGCGGCGCGTAGTTCATACACACGATCAGGCCATTGCTGATCGGGCCGCCGGTGCCGTTGTAGGCGTACTCGGTGCCGGTGGTGCCGGTGTAGTCCTCGATGCCCACGGTGGCGCTATTGGTTGGGCCAGCCATGGTGTTGTAGGCGATGACAATATCGTTGTCGTTGCCCTCTGGATACATCACGACCTCGAAGTCGTAGCGATCCGCAGGGTTGGCCTCGGACTCGACGTCCTTGTACTGGATGAGGGCGATGCCTTGCGAGGCAACCGAGGCCAGGTACACGCCGCGGGTGATCGGCGCGTCGGTGACGACGACCAGGTCATCCCAGAAGGCAGCGATGACGCCGTTGGGGTCGGCTGCCGTTGGGATCGGCTGGTTAGCGAATTCGCTGCCGGTGAGCGGCTGCGCCAAGCTGCGCAGGTTGCCGTTGGTATCGATGCCGACGCCAACCGAATCCTGGTCGAAGATGTTGTAGGTGAAGTTAGACGAGTTGGTGAATGCGGTGTACAGCGCATCGTCGCCAGTTACGCCAGAGACGGTGATGCCGAGACTTGGCAGATCGACGTAGCCGCCGAAGCCGGTGTCGCAGTTGGCATCGTTCTGGTTGGTGGTGACAACATATGAGCCGAGCGCGCTGAATGGCGAGTCCATCACGCCATTCCACGTCAGGGTGTTGCCCGTGACGCTTGCCCCACCGGTGACGGAGCCGGGCACATAGGTAGTGCCAGCGGGCAGCGTGTCGGTGATGGCGTAGTGCAGGGCCTCAGGCATCACGTTCGGGTTGACGGTGATCGTGTAGGTCAGCGTGACCGGAGCGCCTGGCTCGATCATGGTGTCGCTGACCGTCTTGATCACATCGTCCTCGATGCGATACAGGTTGACCGGCACAGTGCCGAAGCTGTTGCCGCCAGGGCCGTCGGTGATGTCGAACGAGCCGTAGAAGATGTCGCCCTGCATCGCGCTGCCCAGATCCCACATCACGCGGATGCTATAGGGATCGCCAGCGACAGCGGTGGCCGGACCCGTGACCGACATGTTGCCGCTGCTCGCGCTGGGCACGACACCGACGGACAGGCGCACCAGGTCGGCGACGCCGGTGGCCGAGTCATCCCAGTTCTGCACAACGACAATGTAGGTGCCAGCGGCGGGCATCGCAAGATCGCAGTACTCGATTGCGGTAGCGGTCGTGCTCGAGCAGACCACCTCGCCTGACTGCGGGATGCCATCGTTGTTGGCGTCGAATGTGACGTACAGGTCCATATCGATGGCGGTCGAGTCGACGGTCTCGACGACGAGGCGCTCCGTGCCAGCCGGCACATCGACCGTCTGGGTGATGACGCCGTCGGTGAGGTCATCGAAGGCATCGCCGTTGCTGCTATCCTGCAGGATGTAGTAGTCGTTGACCGTAGCGGCGGCGAGGCCGTGGGCGGCGAAGCTCAGGTTGCTGGAGCCGCTGGTCACGACGCCATCGACTGGGTACGAGCCGCTGTCGCGGCGCGTCTGGATGTTGAGCGTGTTGGGCAGAATGCCGCCAACCGGAACAACTGCCACTGGCATCGCCGCATCGGGAGCCATGGTGTTGTCCTCGGTGAACTGCACGAAGCCGAAGACCCATGCATCCTTGGGCAGCGCGGTGACATCGGCGGTGATAACGATGGTCTGCTCCGCCATCGGGCCAAGCTCGAAGGTGCTCGGCGATGCGCTCAGCATGACGTTATCGGTCGAGGTGTAGCTGATGGTCCACGCGGTGGTGACCGCCTTGGTGCTCTGGATGGTGCGCGTCCAGGTGCAGACATCCAGACAATCGGCGTTGCCCAAGGTCGCGAGGTTGAGGGTTGACGGATCGCCGTTGGCTGCCGGATCGGCGGCGACATAGTTGGCGTCGGTCTCGTTGAGCACGAAGCCAGCTGTTGCTGCGCGGGCCACGTTGATGCGGCCACCGCCGAAGTCAAATGGATCGGCGGGCGTGCTGCCGTCCTCTTTGCGCACTTCGTGGATACCAGTCAGGGTGAGTGCCGACTGCACTTCTGCCGGCGTCCAGCCTGGATGCAGCATGCGCACGAGTGTGCTTGCGCCAGCGGCGTGCGGCGAGGCCATCGACGTACCGCTGATGATGCCGAACTCTGGATTGGGGCCAGGGTTGGCCGAGTCAGGCGTCTGGACAGCGGCGATGATATCGACGCCAGGTGCAGCAACGTCCGGCTTGATGATATCGGGCACCGAGGTGTCCGAGCCACGCGAGCTGAACGAGGCCATGATATCGCCGTTGGAGAACGAGTAGTCGAGGGTGGTGCCCTCGATGGTCGCCATGTGGCCGTTGCCGCTGGCGAGCCACGCCTTCAGGACGACGCCATCGGCATACGAGATGTGGACGGCGGGCAGCACGTGGGCATCGCCGACCAGCGAGTTGCCGTTTGGCTCGTCGTTAGCCAGCACATAGCCGCCAGCGCCGCCAGCGAGCACGTTCTGGCCCTTGGCCACGCGGCCGCCGACGCCGCGGTCACAGACCACGATCTGGCCGGTGAAGGTGCCGGCGGGGTACGGAGCCGTACACTGGGCCGGATCGTCGCCTGCCGGTGCGTTCGGGTTCGGGAAGTCGCCGGCGTAGACGATCGGGGCCGGGCCGTAGCCAACGGTCACGCTCTTGCCGGTGATGTCGGCGGGCGGGGTGGTGTCGCCGCCGCTCATGTTGATCAGCGCGTTCACGGCGAGACGGTTGTGGGTCGCGGCACCAACAGCCATGATCCACGGCGCGTCAGCTGGCGAGCCGACGGTGTCGGGGCCGGGGCCAGAGTTACCAGCCGAGGTAGCAACCATGACACCAGCGGCGCGGGCATTGCGGAACGCAGTCGCGTCAGCGTCGGTCCACGGGTTGGACGAGCCGCCACCGATGGAGTAGTTGATCACATCGACGCCGTCCATCACGGCCTGGTTGATCGAGGCCACGAGTGCCCCGCCAGGGCAGCCGCCGGGGCGGCAGGCATCGTAGGCGATGATGTTGGCGTGCGGAGCAACACCAGAGATGGTGCCGAAGGTCACGCCATTGAGGCCAGCGCCATTGACCACGTTACCAGCGGTGGTGCTGGCGGTGTGCGAGCCGTGGCCGTCCTCGTCCTCTGGGCTGTTGTTGTAGAAGTCGTCGCCAGCGCTGCCGCGGGTTTCGGGCCACGTCCAGGCACCAACCAGCTTCGAGTTACACGTGATGGTTGCATTGTAGCCAGACGGGTTGGTCGAGACATCGGGCAGGTTGGTCGGGTCACAGGCACCCTTGTAGTTGCCCTCGCCGAACGGGTTGATATGCGTGTAGCCATCTTCGCCGGTGGCCGCAAACGAGGGGTGATCGGTGTTGATACCGGTGTCGATCACACCAACCAGCATGCCCTCGCCCTTCAGGCCGGTGAGCTGACCACGGATCTCGCCACCAGAATTGGCAGCGGTGTGGAAGTTGACATACAGATCGCCGGTGCGCAGATCCATCTCATTGGCCAGGTTGAGCGTGGTCGACAGCGTCCAGACATTGGTCGTAACCATGGTGAACGGAGCGACGACACCACCGGTCTCGGTGAACGAGCCGGTATGCACATGGCCCATGGTTGGAGTGATATCGGAGAGCACAGCCGTCAGCTGCAGCGTGTTGCTGGCATCATCGTAGCTGCCGGTGACCTCGCCCATACCGGTGGTCGTAACTGGGGGAACTTCGTTGGCACCAAGCAGGGTGGCAACGTAGGCCTCGGTGGCAACACCAGACCAAATTTCATCTGCATCGATCCACTGCGGACCCACGTCTGTCTGCGGGTAGCGCATGAACTCGCGCTGCACCTGGACAACGTTGGGCAGCTTGGCGACTTCAGCCGCCTGGGCTGGTGTCAGCTCAACAACGAAGCCGTTGTAGGCTGCATCGTAGGTGTAGACTACATCAACGTTCTTGCCAACAATTTGATTGACGCCTTTGAGCGTTTCAGTGCGCTTGTTGGCTAGATACGTGCGGTACGCTTTGCTCGCGGTGCTGTTGATATCCAGCTTTGCGCCGGTTACCGCGGGGCTGGTGCCACGCAGTTTATTAACGCCGCCGGTGTAGGTTGCGAGCGGAGCATCGCTAAGTTCGACAATGTACCGACCGGGTGTCGTCTCGCCTTTTTTCTCGCCAAGAACGACGCCGACTTTCTCTGCTTTAGCGGGAGTAATGCTGTCGACGCTTCTGGTTGCTGCACTCGCTGTGGTAGCGCTGCGCCCGTTGATAACGAGCGAGCAGACCATCGTGAGCAGTGTGACTAGCGAAAACAGGCGTGTTACACGATGTTTCACGTACATGGTTCTCCTTAAAATAGTGCTTAAATCACCATGCGATGAGCTAATAGATCACGGTGTCGCGCAATAGGCTTGGCCTCCTTCTGTCGAACTAACACATCCTCTCGTGTTGATCAGATCGGAAAATAGCAGTGGAAAAAAAAGAATGCAGCATTGGCTTGGAATCTATGGAGAAATCCCAAGTGTGTCTGCCTCATGCTGCGTGGTGGTTTCAACATCATTGTTGTTAGAGCTTTGAGTGTTGGCAATACTCCCACTGGTATTGAACATTGGTAAGCTGTGTTAGTAGGAATATTGTAGAGACTTGGCTTGAAGGGAGCGCCAAAATGATACCAGTAAACAGCACTTTTGTCCAACAACCAAGACCGCTTAGGCTGTGCGCAGAGGTGTAACGAAGCCTGCTAGACAAGCTAGTATCTGCGGATGTTTCGACGCCTGCGTATGCCCGTTCCAGCGCGGCTGGCGCTGGTGTTGCTGCCGCTTAAAGTCAACCACCCTGGAACAATCCAGGGTGGTTGGTTGATCTTGTCTGCTAGCGACTACTTGAGCACGAGCGGCAAGAAGATGATGTTTTGAGCGCTCACGCCAAGATCGATGACCTCAACGCGGTTGCCCAGGGTGTTGTAGTGATGGAACAGCAACATGCCGCTGACATTGTTGATGTCGTTGGCGCTACTGTTGAACTCAAAGTTGATCTGGCTGCCATCCGTGTCAGCAAAGGCGGGCGTGCCAGGAATCGCACCTGTGAAGTTCAGCGTCGGCTGCGCCGCGTTGAAGCTCAAGATGGGCGTTGTATCGACGACGCCAGTTGCGTCGCGGCTGGATGTCTCGATGTGATAGTTGAAGGTCGGATTGGCTTCGTCGAGACCGATCGACCCTGCTGCCACCGGGATCGCCATCACGTTGTTGTTGAAGATCACCGTGTTGGCACCTGAGGCGGGCACACCGTTGATGAAGTTCTCCAAGGAACTGCTGCCACCGGAGAGCGGCACAACGATCGACACGTACACGTCGGTATTCGCAGCGGCGCGGCCGTTGTACACCACGAAGTCGTCGGTGCCGTCTTCATCGATATCGATGTAGATATCGAACTCAACCTCGGCTGGTGTTGACCAATCGCCGTAGGTCGAGACGCCAAAGTACAGGTTGGTCTCGGTGAACATGCCAGTGGTGTTGATATCGTCGGTGGCGATACCCACATACTGGAGGTCGGCGTTGTTGCTGATTGCAACCGTGTTGGCCTCGTTCGGACTCATGTAGGTCAGGTTGTAGGCTGTCACCAGCGAGACGTTGCCGTCTGGCGACTGCACATCCTGGCCGGTCATGGTCAGGCTGCCAGTGTTGGTCATCACACCGCTGAAGTTGAAGAAGTTCGGCTCAGCGTGCATGTCCGAGGCCGGGCGCGCCGTCACGTAGACGGGCAGCCGCAGATCCTGGTAGTACGGAACGACCTGGCCACGGATGTAGCCGCTCGGATTCGCGGCTGTGTGGATGTTGATGTAGACATGGCCGGTCTGCAGTGCTGCTGACTGCGACTCGTCCATGGTCACGGTGCCGCTGATTGGGTTGCCTGGGCCATACGAGCCGCTGACGGGGATTGCCACAGCCACTGGGCCGTTCTCGCCGGCCGAGCCAAGGTGGAAGTGAGCAGTGGTCGGGGTGATCACGGCGCTCGGCTCGATGGTGTAGGTCACCTGGTTGCCGTTTGCGTCGTACTCGACGTTGGCCCACGCCTTCACTGTTGTGTTGACGGTTGGGATCTCATTGTTGCCGGTGAGCGTGGCCTTCATCTGCTGAACCTGCTCAACCGGGTTGAGGGCGATGTAGCCGGTCGCCTCGCTGATCCAGTGGCGCGGGAGGCCGGCCTGCGTTGCATCGACCGTCCGGTCGCGCGTGTGCTCCATCAGCGCCGGGTCGGCGGTCATGGTCACCTGCACGTCCTGCGACTGACCAGCGGCAAGCACAACCGTAGCCTCGGACAGCTCGTACACCACACCAGGGATGGTGATCACTGGCACGTAGGACAGCGTTTCTGTAACCGTCGCCGTGCCCTTGTTCGTGATGCGCACGGTCTTGGTCATGGCCGTGGTGTTGACCACCTCGACCGAGCCGAACGAGACGCTGACGTAGCCTGGATCATCGACGTTGTAGACGATCACGCTGTCATCGGCGGCGTTGGGCAGGTCGACGCGACCAGCGCCGCTGCGCGCCGGGCTGAAGATGTCGCTGGTGGGCTGTGGCAGCGTGCGGATATCGTTGCGGGCCGTGTTCATCGCCAGCGCCTTAAGCTCCTCGACCGACCAGTCAGGGTGCAGCTCGCGCAGCAGCGCCATGCTGCCGGCGACGTGCGGCGAGGCCATCGAGGTGCCGTTGAAGCTAGCACCTTGATCGCCGGTGCCCACCGCTGCGGAGAAGATCGTCACGCCTGGTGCAGTGATGTCAGGCTTGAGCGCGTTGTCACCACGGCGCGGGCCACGGGAGCTGGAGGTGTATACGGTGTCGACGATCGACTCATCAATGTAGGCGTAGACGTTGGCCAGCGCTGGATCGAAGGTCATGTTGACCGTATCGGTCTGCAGCGCGGCCTTCAGCGCATCGCCGATCTCTTTCGGCGTGCTGACGCCAGGGATCACATCATCGCCGGAGATAAACAGGTCGAACACGACGCTGTTATCGACCAGGATGAAGCCGATCGCACCAGCGGCGCGGGCGTTGGCTCCACGTGTGATCGAGCCACACTGGTTGTCGGTCCAGTCGAGCAGCACGATGTTGCCGCTGATGATGCTGGTGTTGCCGGCATCGAACGGCTGGCAGCCAGTGCGCTGCGTCGGTGGGTAGACCAGCGTGCCGGTGACCACCGGGCTGTTGGCCCAATCATACTCGACCGAGAAGCTCGCCGGATGCTGGCCCGCCAGGCTCGCTGGCTCGTTGACGATAAAGGCATCGAGCACCGACGAGGAGTCGACCGATCCGGCCGTGCTGATGGCGCGGCTGGCGACACCAGGAGCGCCGGTGATGTAGTAGGTGTTGCCCGAGTTGCCAGCCGAGGTGACCACGATCACGCCAGCGAGCACAGCGTTGTTGCTGGCAATAGCGCTCTCATCGTACTCGGAGCCGCTCGACGAGCCAAGCGACATGTTGATCACGTCCAGGTGATCGGAGAAGTCGCCGTTGCCGTCGGGGTCGACCGCCCACTCAATCGCGCTGCTGGTGACGTTGGTCGAGCCGGTGCAGCCAAACACTTTCAGCGCATAGAGATCGGCCTGCGGCGCAACGCCGGGGCCGATGCGGAACATCATGGGATCAAGGCTCGTGGTGTAGGGACCAGTGTAGGTCGAGCCGTCGGTCAGCACACCGTAGCCAGCGGCGGTGCCCGAGACGTGCGAGCCGTGGCCGTTGCAGTCCATCGGATCGGGATCGGGCATCGGTGTGTAGAGCAGCGGATCGCTCGAGTCGGCGTTGTAGGCGTCACCGACGAAGTCGTAGCCGCCAACCACCTTCATGGTCGGGAAGGACACGCTGTCGGTGATGATCGTGGTGTCGTTGGCTGCATAGTCGGACGCCAGGCCGCTGCCGCCAAAGTCGGTGTGAATATAGTCGATACCGGTGTCGATAACACCAATCGAGATGTTCTCACCAGTCAATTCAACACCAGCGTCGATCATGCCAGCCCACAGCTGTGGCGCGCCGATCAGCGGCACACTATAGGCGTTATCGACAGTCTGGCTGGCAAGCTTGTGGACTGCCTTGACGTTCGGCAGCTTGGCAACCGCCGCAACTCGCCCAGCAGGCACGTTGATGGCGATGCCGTTGTACACGCGCTGAACGCTGTACAGGATGGTCGCATCAAGGCTGGTAAGCTGCTGGCTTAGCACGGCTTGGGTTTGCTGAAGTGTGGCAAGCTGCGCTTGCGCAGCACGGTTGGCTTGGTTTTCAGAGGCGCGACTCTTCGTGGTGGCGTAGGTGACGACTGTTGGCTCTCCCTGAAGCTCAACCATCACGTTGACACGCTCTTGGGGGTTCGTCGTCGTGGGTGTGTAGTTGCGGTTGGGGGTCGTCTCGGCGTAGGTGGCTGTGCCACTGGGTAGCATCAGGCTAAATAGCGCTACGATTGCTAGCAGTGAAAGAACCCGTTTTTGCATACAGGTAAGCTCTCCTTAGCTCTAAACAAACATGGTATATAAAGAGGGTTTGGCTAGCTGTAGCCTCCTTTCTCCCGACTAAAAACAGCTATGGCTTACAGAAGTTGAAGCATAGCTGTGGTTTAGGCTGTAGCTTGTTGTATGAGTAACCAAGTATACACTTGATTAACCCATAAGTACTATGTGAGCAGTATCAGTAGATCACAGGATTGGCTCGGGTGGCGTGTAGGGTCGGTACGGTGCGAGCGGGATAGCCCGAACCATGCCGTAGATGGCCGTTACG
>JABXJS010000106.1 GCA_013538855.1 Herpetosiphonaceae bacterium | reverse complement strand
TGCACCCAGCAGCGACAGCCTAGCGCGTGGTGTCAAGCCAGATAAGCGCAGCGCTTGCTGTTTCATCCGCGATTCGCCAACGGCTCATGCCATCGCACGGGAGCGCCGTGGTGCGCCAAGCAGCGCCGCGAACATAACGGGTGAGACAGCAGCTGCGCAGGCTGGTGCAGCACAGCGTGCGCAACACAGCGCAGGCGCATCCTTCCAAAAAACAAGCCAACAACAAGCCATAAGCCATCTGTATCGTCAGCACATTGCGCTTAACGCACATGTCAGCGGCGCGCCAAGCGCAAATGGAGGACAACACCGCCAGCGGAACACGGCGATGGCTCCAGCTTCCGCAGCACGCCACCAGCCAGCTCACCGCACGTGCTGCGACACGCGACGACCGGCCCAGCTAATCGCCAGCCCAGCAACAACCAGCAAGCTCAGCGCCCAGCGAAAGCCAAACAGCTCGGTGAGCCAGCCGATCACCACCGGTCCCAGCAGAAAGCCCGTGTAGCCGACCAGCGTCAGCACCGCGCTGGCCGCGCCAGGATAGGCCGGAGCAGCATCGCCTGCGAGCGAGAAGGCGGTTGGGGCCACGCCCGCCAGCGCCAGCCCCGCCAGCAGCAGGCCAGCCAAGATCAGCGCCGGGTAGGTCGTGAGCAGCGCCAGGCCCATGCCCAACGCCGCCAGCAGACCCGAAGCGACCAGCAGGCCGCGCCGCCCGAGCCACGTCTGTAGGCGGGCGCTAGCGAGCCGACCAAGCAGCATCGCGCTGTGAAACACCGCCGGTCCAGCCGCACCGAGCAGCGCCGGCAGCACCAGCGCCGAGCGCAGATAAATGCCCGACCATGTTTCCAGCGTCCCCTCCGCTAAGAAGGCCAGCGCCGTAATACCAGCCAGCAGCAGCAGCGCTGGCGCGCGCATAAGGCGGCGGCGCACCAGCGCATCGGCCTGCGTGCGGGCGACATCGGCGTCGAGCTTGGGCTGGAACCACACCGCCAGCGTCAGCAGCAGCAGCTCTAGCATAATCAGCCCATAGCCAAGCCGAAACGGTAGCTGCAAATACAGGAGCAGCCCGGCCATGATCGAGCCAAGCGCCGCCGCACCGCTAAAAGAGCCATGGGCGTAGGGCAAAAACGGGCGCTGCAAGCGCTGTTCCAGTGCAATTGCCGCCGCATTGATACCAACATCGTAGGCCCCTGAGCCGCCGTAAAACAGCAGCAGCCAGATCGCCAGCTGCCACGGTTGGCGGGCGGCGCTGATGCCAACAAAGGCCACGGCCATCGCCAGCGCTGCGCCGCTGATCACCCGCCGCTGGCCCCAGCGATCAACCCAGCGGCCCCCATACAGCAGCGCCGGAAACGCAGCCAGAAAGCCGGTCGTGAGCAAGCTGCCCAGCTCGCCATTCGACAGGTGCACCGCCTGCTGGAGATCGGCTAGTAGCACCTGCCAGATGCCAAACAGCAGGCCAAACCCAGCGAAGCAGGCGAGCACAACCCAGCGCTCCTGCTCGTTTACGTTCATCCACGTGCTCCTCGTGCACCACGTAGGCAGATGCCACGCGATACGCTACAATCGTAGCTAAGACAGTACCACACAAGGAGCGCTATGGTTGCCCAAAAACGTCGCCGTATCCGGCGCATCTTTGGCACGGCATTGCTGCTGCTGCTCAGTATGTTTGGCCTTGGTCTGTGGCACGCATGGATTCAGTGGAGTATCAGCAGCCTGCTGAGTGCGCTGATCATCGTCAGCGCAGTGTATAATCTCACTTTGATCGGAGTCAGCCTAGCGTTTGCACGACAGCGCCGTAAACAGCGCAAGGGGTAGTGAATGATTGCATCAGTTCGAGGTCTTGTTCAAGCCAGCGGGCCAGACTATCTTGTGCTTGATATCAATGGCGTTGGCCTACAGATCCATGCGCCGCGCCCAGTGATTGCCAGCCTAGGACAGCTTGGCGAGACAGTTCAGCTCTACACGCACCTGCATGTGCGCGAGGATATCTTGGCGCTATACGGCTTCGAGTCACCGGCGCAGCGTGCACTGTTCGAGCTGCTGCTGGGGGTGAGCGGCATTGGGCCGAAGGTGGCGCTTGGCCTCCTATCCGCCGCATCACCAGAGGAGTTACAAAATGCCATAGCCCGCGAAGACACCGTGATGCTTTCCAAGGTGCCTGGGATTGGCAAAAAAACTGCCGCCCGGCTCGTACTTGAGCTGCGCGGCAAGTTTGGCACGCTGGCAGTGCCAGCGACCCCTGCGGCTGCAGGCGTGATGGCGCTGAACACCGAGCTGACCGAGATTTTGATGAGCCTTGGCTACAGCGCCACCGAGGCGCAGGCGGCCATTATGGCCATGCCCAGCGATGCGCCCACCGACATAGAGGAGCGCCTGCGCGTTGCCTTGCAGTACTTCGGTGGTGTCTAATCGCCGAGCAGCGTGATCATCTGCCGCATACGGCTTAAATCCACATCTTCACGAATAATATCCATCAGCACAAGATCGAAGCGCTCGCCGCCGATAACGCTTGCGCCGCGCACGCGCCCAACCTCGCGGAAGCCAGCTTTGAGGTAGGCGCGATGGCCACGCTCATTAAAGGCCACATGCCACAGCTTGATATTCCACAAGTTGTGAAAGTAGAAGCCGTACTCGACCATCAGCCGCACTGCTTCGCTGCCGTAGCCGCGCCCTTGTGCTGTCGGCTCGCCGATGCCGATGCCCAATGTAGCCGTGCTATGGCGATGGTCGATCTCCATCAGGCTTACATTGCCGATGAGCTTGGCTGTCGCACGCTCAACAATCCCAAAGGTCACCAGTGTATCAGAGCGCTTGCTGGAGCGCTCAAACCATGCCTCCTCATCCTCTTTGGTGGCCGCATAGCCCATGCTGCCAAGGTACGCCGTATACTCAAGATTGCTAAACCAGCGCACATACTCGGGCACATCCTCGCGGCGCATCGTGGTGAGATAAATATGTTCACCAGGGATGATGACCGGTCGCTCAACCTCAGCATTGTTCATTAGGCACCTCCGGTGCTACAAAAATCATAGCTATAGCGATAGAGTGTAGCCGATCTTCGGCCGCAGGCGATGCAGCCAGCGCAGGAGGATGCATCAATCGTTAGTCTGAGGACTAAAAGCCAAGCGCGGCTCTACCCCAGGTAGGGGTAGAGCCGCGCCAGCTCAAGCGCTTACTGCGTGCTCACATCGTCAACGAAGAACGAGGTGGTCAACGAGTAGTCGTTGGTGCCCTCGAAGCTGATGCGCACCGTCTGGCCAGCGTAGGCCGACAGGCTCACCGTATCCGAGATCCACGAGTTCTTGGTTGAGGCGTTGCTGTAGGTGCGCAGCGTGCCCAGCAGCGAGCCGCTGGTGCTGTACACCCGCACGCGGAAGTAGTCGTAGGACGTTGAGCCGCTCTCCTGGGTCGTGATGTACAGGTAGTACTTCAGCGACGCGCCGGAGGGCACGGTGATCGTCTGGGCGATTGAGTCGCTGCCATTGTTGTAGCCAGCGAGCCAGGCGCTGTAGGAGCCAGAGTGCGGGCGGTTGGTCGCAACCAGGCCGTAGCCACCGCTGGAGGTCTGAGTCCAGCCAGAGGCACCGCTCTCGAAGCCACCGTTGGTGATGGCGTTGCCACCGCTCGGCGGCGGGGTCGGCGATGGGGTTGGGGTCGGGGTCGAGCCGCCGCCACCGGTCACGGCGCGATAGGCGTTGATGCGACCACAGGTCCAGTAGGTGCCAGTGCCGCTGATGTCATCGGCGGTGGCGCACAGGCGATCGCGGATCTGGCTGTTGCTCAGGCCCTGTGAGGCTAGCAGACCGGCCAGACCAGCCACGTGCGGCGTCGCCATCGAGGTGCCGCTGATCGTGTTGTAGCCCGAGTTCAGCCACGTCGAGTAGATCGAGGAACCAGGACCGGCGACCTCAACCCACGAGCCGTAGTTCGAGAACGACGAGCGCGCATCGCTGGAGGTCGTCGAGGCAACCGCGAAGCAGTTCGAGTAGGCACCAGGATAGGCGCTGGAGGTCGAGGAGGTGTTGTCGTTGCCAGCTGCACAGGCCATGAACACGCCCTTGTTCCAAGCGTAGTTCACCGCGTTCTGCAGCGAGGTCGAGCCGCCGCCACCAAGGCTCATGTTGATAACCTCAACGCCCTGATCCGCAGCATAGGTGATACCATTCGCCACGTTGGCTAGCGTACCGCTGCCGTTGCTGTCGAGCACGCGCACCGGCATCAGGCTACAGTTCGGGCACATGCCCGCGCCGCCAGTGCTGTTGTTGGTCTCGCCAGCGGACGTACCCGCAACGTGTGTACCGTGACCATTGCCATCATCGGCAGCCGAGTCGCCATCGACGAAATCGTAGCCACCAACAATTTTTGCGTTCAGGTCAGGGTGATTGCGCTGAATACCAGTGTCAACCACTGCGATAACCACGCTGGAGCTACCCTGAGTGACATCCCACGCATCGAACGCTTGGATCCGGCTCCAGGCCCACTGTGAGCCTAGGTTGGGGTCATTAGGCGTGAAGTCGACGGTGTAAACGTAGTTCGGCTCAACGTACTCAACGTTCGGGTTGCTCTTGAGCACTTTCAGCAGCTCATCCTTCGCAGCCTTGCTGTCCTTCGCCTTGAGGGCGGGGAACTCGACAACGTCGATGTCGAGGGCGCTGACGCGATCAACCATGCGGCCACCCATCGACTGAACGAAGTTGGAGCGCGCGCGGCTCTTCGTGCCAGGCGTAAACTTAACCAAGAACTGACCTGGAACAGCAGGTGCATCAACGTCAGTGCGATCCGTCCGAACTTCTTGTACCGGAGCTTCCGAGAAAACCGGCTCTTCACGATTGGCAAACGTTGCCGCAGGAACCATCAAAGCAATGATGGCAATCATAATCACCAGGGATTTGGTGAACGGTTTCAAGACTTTGCCTCCTACTGGAATCATCACCAAACATCACCCCATCGGGGGATAGTGAGGTCAAACATCAAGTCACGCGTTCAACAACCTGTGACCGCCTTGTAGGGTTGTGTACCAAAGGCAGGGTTGTGGTTAACGAGGTGGAGTAAAAGTAGAGGACCTGGCAGTAGTGTTGTGCTCCTTGTGTGTAGCCGCTGCATGGGCCAGGTAGTCACGCTCACGGTCGCTAGATGCCGTTCGGTTGGGAACCGAAGCCCTGTTTGGTACCTGGTTTGTATTTGTTAGTACTTTGGTAGGGCAGCAATACTATATCAGAGTTTGCAGAATATGTCAAAAATTGATTAAAACGTTTCCAGGCTTTCATAACCTCTGCATAATCGCCATTTAATCAGCCCGAATTTAGCCTAGGAGTCTGTAGGCTCCCCCGCCAGACTGTCGCCAGAAACACTAGTCTAGCCCCAACGATGCCAGCTAGCAGCGCTTAACGAATGCGACCAAAGCATTGACAATTCTCGGCGGCGTATAGTATGATCGCTGAAACCCACCGGTGCAGGTTGCAACAGATTTTGCTGGTATCTCAACGTAGTCCTCAAATCAGTCTATCCATATATCAGCTGTCAATGGATTTTCTGGACATTCTTTGAAGGAGTTGAACCAATGGATCCAATTATTTGGGTGATCCTTGCAGGTGGCGTCTTAGGGGTAATCGGTTTGTGGTATAGCTGGAAACGACGCTCTTCCTAAACTTCTCTTTTTTATAGTGTACCCCACACCACCGTGGCTTCCACGGTGGTGTTTTTGCTTCATCCTCAATCCGCTACAGCCCACTACAGCAACGATAGCTGCTCTGGCACGTGCACCGTAGGCAGCACAGCGAAACCACCACGGCGCTCCAACACCTCGGCTAGCCGATAGCACATTACCGGCGATTGCTCCTCCAACGGACAGTGCATTGCCACATATAACGTCATACCTGCCGCTTGCTGCACGATCAGCCAGTCCGCCCACTCTTCCAGCAGCGGCTGATCGATCGCAAGATCAGGGTGGCCCATAAACCGAATCAACGCCCACCTAGCTGTGGTGCGCCGCAGCAGTGGAACGTGCGGCTTCTTACGCCGTGCCGATTGCACAGCCGGATCTGCCGCTGACCCGGTGTAGATCGCCCGTGAGTCAATGATCACCCGGCTGTGGCCGCAGCTCCGCAGCCGGGCATCAAGCTGTTCGGTCGCTTGCGCCTGATACCAACCACCATGGCGCACCTCGACCGCCAGCGGGAGATCGCGCGGCCACTGTTCCAGCCACTGCGCTAAATCAGCGCTGCGCTCAGGGCCATAGTGCGGCGGCAGCTGCAGAAATATGCCACCAAGCCGATCCTCGAACAGACGCATCCGTTCACAAAATAGCTTGGTCTCCGCCTGCGTATGCTGTAGCGCACCACTGTGGCTGATCGAGCGCGGCACCTTCGGGCAAAAGCGAAATGTTGCTGGAGTCTCGCTCAGCCACCGGCTGATTGTCTGGGCATCAGGAATCGCATAAAATGTTGCGTTGATTTCGACCATCGTCAGCCGCTGACTGTACGCTTGTAGCAGCTCTGAGCTAGAGGTTTTTGCTGGCAGCCAGGTGCCAATCCAAGGGCGATAGCCCCAAATCGCACATCCTACATAAATATTCGACATTCTGATCCGTCCTCGCATACAATAGAATCGCTAGCACTGCTCCGTCCAACCAACAGCTTGCACACAATGGAGGTGTCGCATGACTCATCGTGTCGTCGTAACAGGTCTCGGTGTATGTAGTGCAGTCGGCAGCGGCATCGATACATTTTGGGCGGCGCTGTGCGCTGGACAAAGTGGCACCCGCCTGATCACCCAGCCCGGTGTCGCCGAACCGGTCCAGGGTGGCCCGGTCTTGGATCTGCCACCTTGGGTGCCTGCAAAGGCCCGTCGCCACGAACCCGATCGCATGATTCAGCTGGCCCACGCCGCCGTTGAGCAGATTCGTGCCCAGCAGCCTACAGGCTTCGATCCCACAACGGCTCTGTTCTGGGGCACAGGCTACACCGCTATCGCCACCATCGAGGAGTGCTACGCCGCCTGGTACCTGCATGACCGCGTGCGCGCCGACACAGTGCCTGCCTGCATGCCAACCAGCGTTGTGGCCCACCTGACATCAACGTTTCAGCTCTACGGTATGAGCACGCTCGTATCAGCATCATGCGCCTCAGGCATGAATGCCCTTGGCACCGCCTACCATCTGCTGCGCCATGGCGTTATTCAAAGCGCGCTCGTCGGCAGCTCCGATGCCCCCCTCACGCCGGGCATGTACCGCGCCTGGAAACCGCTGCGCGTGCTCGCCAATCCAAGTAGCGATCCAGCCCAGGCTTGCCGTCCGTTCAGCCCAGACCGCTCTGGCCTTGTGCTTGCCGAAGGCGCAGGGGCAGTGCTCCTTGAGACGCTTGAGCAAGCCCAGCGCCGCGAGGCACCTATCTGGGCCGAAGTGCTTGGATTTAGCGCCAGCACCAGCGGCGGCAGTATTGTTGCACCAGATGTCGAGCAGCAGGCCGCCACCGTGCGCGCCGCCTTGCAATCGGCCGGGAAAGCGCCCACTGATATTGATTATATCAATGCCCACGCCACCGGCACCCGCCTTGGCGATAGCGCAGAGACGGCCACGATCAAGGCCGTATTTGGCGATCATGCCTATGCTGTGCCAGTCTCAGCCCTCAAAGGTGCCACTGGCCACGCCATGGGCGCTAGCTCATCGATCGAAACAGTCGCCACTATTCTCGCCCTGCACCACCAGCGCATGCCACCAACAATCAACTGGAGTCCCAATGATCCAGAGTGCGATCTTGATTATGTGCCGAACCAAGCTCGCAATGCCACACTTACGACCGTGATCAAAGAGTCGTTTGGCTTTGGTGGGGCCAATGCTGTACTCGTGCTGGGCCGCTGCGTTGACGATGACCTAGCGCCAAGAATATAATTGCTACTATGCAGTAGCCGGTCCGGAGGACTCCTAAAAATGAGCGATCAAGAACAAAACTCAGCCAAAGATGCACTCGTCAGCGAATTGCGTGATAAACAGGATCGTATTCGCCGCCAGCTCTCCGAGCTAGATGTGCTTGTGCGGCAGAATCAGGCCGAAGTCGATAAACTGACCCAGCGCGAGATGTCCGTCACGAGCCGTATGCGCGATATGGACGTCAACTTCGACCGCTATGAAAAGGTCGATATCAAAAACTTCTATACCTCAGCCCAAGAGGTGCTTACCCGCGTACAGATGATGCGCTCACAGATTGAGCAGCTCCAAACCAAGCAGCAGCTGCTCCGCGAGCAAAATGAGCAGCTGCTGAAGCTCATCGACTCAATCGAAGGCACACAGCTCGTCTCTGCGCTACCCGCCGCTCCCGATACCAACACCATCGACCCCCAGGAGCAAATTGCCGCGATTATTCAGGCCCAAGAGAAGGAGCGCTTGCGCATATCGCTACAAATGCACGATGGCCCCGCCCAATCTATGAGCAACTTGGTGCTGCGCGCCGAAATCTGCGAGCGCTTCCTTGATCACGATATGAATCAGGCCCGTGCCGAGATGGCCGGCCTGAAAACCGCCATCAACACCGTGCTCCAAGATACCCGCCGCTTTATTTTTGATCTGCGCCCGATGACCCTCGATGATCTCGGATTGGTGCCCACCCTCCGTCGCTATATTCAAGAGTTTGGCGAAAAACACAGCCTTGAGATTAATTTGGTGCTTCAGGGCATGGAGCAGCGCTTGCCCAGCCACTACGAGGTGACAATCTTCCGCTTCATCCAAGAGGCACTCAATAATGTCCAGCGCCATGCCAATGCCAACCAGGTGCGCGTGCTGATTGAAGCCGATGTCGACCGCATCCAGATCGCGGTCGAAGACGATGGCTCAGGCTTTGCCGTCGCCGAAACCCTGAATGACACCACCGGTAAACGCAACATGGGCATCGCTAGCCTCAAACAGCAGGCCGAAGTGCTCCTGCGCGGCCAGATGGGGATCGAAAGTACTGTCGGGCGCGGAACCCGCGTGGTTGCCGTTGTGCCGACCCCTTGACACCCTAGAACTAATTAGAATAGGACTTTAGACCTATTGTCGATACGCGCTTGAACTCTTATACTACAGACATTGTAACTGTTCTATTTTATGGAGGTTCCCAAATGCTCCGCAGCTTTTTCGCTAAAGAAGAGGGCCAAGGCCTCGTCGAGTACGCTCTGATCCTCGCCCTGATCGCTATTGTTGTTATCGGCGTTCTGTCCCTGCTCGGTGGTCGTGTGAACGAGAAACTCAACACCGTGGCAAGCGCCCTCGAGTAATTTTATTCGTAAGAATAAGCAAAAGACGCTCGGTACAACCGAGCGTCTTTTGTTTTAGGGTACAATAGCGCCTATGAAGAAGTACACACAATACTATCGCTACCTTCAGGCGTTTCAGTCTGCGCGGCTTAAGCGCGACTATGGACATCTCGCTCAGCAGCAGCAGTATCAAAAGCTGGCCGAGTTCTTTTTTGATGAGATGTACGGTCCGCACGATTTTCAGGCCCGCGATGCCCAGGCGCGCCGCCTGCATCAGTTCATCCATTTGGCACCAGGGCTAACAATGCGCGATATCGAAGTCTGCCTCGATTTGCTGGCCCTCACCAACGAGCTAGATCAGCAGGTCGCCGCCGTGCTCGAACAAATGCACGTCGATCTGCCCTTCGATGAGCAAGCCTATGAAGAGGCATACTTCAAGGCCGATGCGTATCAGCCCCGCGTGCGCCAGATCGAGCTTATCCGCGAATCCCTCACTCGCGTCAGCCGCTTTGCCTCAATCCCTTTTTTAGGCACAGCGCTCGCCAACATGAAAACACTCGCCCGCCTAACCAGCATGCGCGAGCTGCATCAGTTTTTGATCAAGGGCTACTATGCACTCCGCGACGTTAAGGACCTAGAAACGTTTCTACGCGCAGTCGAAGATAAGGAGATAGAGCGGCTCAACCGTATCTACGGCGTCGCCGAGTAGCCGAGCGCTGCTAGCTCTGCACACGCCACCGCTCGCTCATCCCACGCGATATCACCATCAGCATAGATAATCGAGCCTTCATGACCTTTGCCCAGCAGCAGCACGATGTCACCAGCTTGTGCCATCTGCAGCGCGGCGCGAATGGCTGCGCGCCGATCAGGGATGAGCTGACAGGCGTCACGTTTACCGCCTTCCTCAACGCCCATCGCTATCGCTTCTAAAATCGTCATACGATCCTCACCACGCGGATCTTCATCGGTTAAAATAATATAGTCACACCAGCGCGCTGCAATCGCACCTTGAAGGGCGCGCTTTTCACGATCACGCTCACCTGCCGATCCAAACACAGCAATCATCCGGCCGGTGGTTAACGGTCGCATCATCCCCATCACTTGCTCAAACGAGTCTGGGTTGTGCGCGTAGTCAATCAACACACTAAATGGCTGGCCCTGCAGCACTTGGTCCATTCGACCATTGATACCGCTGATCACCTCTAGCCGCTTAATCGCTGCCGCCAGATCTACCCCGCGGGCTAGGCCCACGCTGAGCGCTGCCAGCACATTGTAGACGTAAAACTGCCCAACCAGCTGAAGCTGCAGATCATACGCGCCCACTGGCGTCTCAACTGTAAACTGTAAGCCACGACTCGTCGCAATAATATTTGTCGCCCGCACATCAGCAGGCGCATTCACAGCATACGTCAGATGCTCAACGCCAGCGCCAGCTGCGCTGAGAAAAAAATGCGCATTGGGATCATCTGCATTGACAATCGCAACTTTGCGCGGTTGCTCTGCATGGCCATGAATGGTTTTCGTGGCGGGACTCGCTGCAAGCAGCCGAAATAGCTCAGCTTTATCGTTGCGGTACTGCTCAAAAGAGCCATGGTAGTCCAGATGCTCATGGGTAATATTCGTGATTACAGCAGCATCAAACGCACAGTCGCCTAGGCGATTCCAGCGCGGCGAGAGTGCATGCGACGTGCTCTCAACAACCGCATAGCGACATCCTGCATCAACCATGTCACGCAGCATCGCTTGTACTTCTAGCGCCTCCGGCGTTGACTGACGTGTTTTATTGGCCCACTGCTGCCCGGCGATCTTGAAATCTACCGTGCTCATAAATCCTACGGCAGACCCGCTCGCCTCCAGCACTGCGGCCGTTAAAAACGTTGTCGTCGTCTTGCCCTTCGTTCCAGTAATGCCAACGACGTCGAGCGCGTGGGCTGGATACCCATACCATGCGGCAGCAAGTGCAGAAAGCGCTACCTTGGCATTTTCCACCAGCGCAGATGGGACTTCTGCTGGCGGAGGCTGTGCTGGATCATCGTAGACAATCGCCACTGCACCTTGCGCTAGTGCTGTTGGTATGTAGCCATGGCCATCTGTATGGACACCTTTAATCGCCACAAAGACAAAGCCTGGCTCTACCCGCCGCGAGTCATAGGCGATACCAGCGACAGCAACCGACCCATCGCCATGAAGCGTATGCGCAACATCGGAAAGAAGCTCTTGAAACTGCATCTGTTATTCACCTCGCCGTCGCTGCCACAGCCAGTAAGCAGGACGTAAAAAGACTCGGTCATAGGCTGGAACATAGCGCACAATGTGGCCACCCCAGCCCTTCTTGAAGCGGTATACCCCGGCCATCCCTGTGGCCTGCGCCGCCGCCTTGAGCCGCTCGCGCTCAAGCGGCTCTTGCACATCGTCCAGATCAGCAAAGGCGCTCGGAATACCCCAAAAGTCATAGATCTGCGCGCCACGCGCACGCGCCCACTGGATCGCAGCCCACTGCAACGCGTGATTAGCGGCAGTATCAAGGCCAGCCTTCGTCGAGCCACTGTACATGTACTGGGCCTCTGCGCCTGCCGCAAACACGATAAATGCAGCTACGACCTCAGCCTCATGCTCGGCAAGCAGCAGGCGTGCGGCGCTATCAACGTCCGCCCCGCCAAACAGCTGCCAAGCGCGCCAGTAGTAGTCGCGGCTGTGGATAGCAAAGTCGGCGCGCGCAGCCGTTGCCTGCATGATCGCATAGAAGTGGTCGAGGTCGGCTGCGCTGGTGCCCACCCGCACCTGCACCCCCACGCGCTCAGATCGGCGCACGTCGGCACGATGGCCTTTGCTAAAGTGACTGAAAAGTACATCTACCCCCGGTGTGACATCCAGGTGAATCGAGGCTTGTGGCTGCATAGAGACCGCAGGCTCAAACTGTGCCAGCAGCAGGAGCGAGTGCTGGGCGTCCCAGCTTGGCTGCGCCAACGCATTTGGCTCTAGCCGCAGAAAAATCGCACGCTGGCGACGCGCTAGCTGCACCAGCGCGTCCAGCAAGATGGTGTTGGCGCGCTCATCAGGGGACCAAACCGGCCCACGTGGCACATAGGCCACTTTAAGCCCAAACTGCGTGCGCCATAGGATCTGCGCACCGGCACAGATTCCAGCCACATCACGAACCACGACGCGCTGCGGCTGCCAGCCAAACGCACCTTTTAGCTCGCCCCAGGCCGCCCGCTGCAGCAGATGTGCCGCCGGATTCGTCGCAGTCCACGCCTGCCACTCAGCCGCCGAAAGCTCTTGGACTGCGTAGCTCACACTGTCTCCCCGCGCCAAAGTCGCTCCACCGCTGCCTGATCCGGGCCAGCAAGCTGGTGCGCATAAGCCGCAAGCTGCGCGCGCATGCGCTCCTCGCTCGTAAACAGCTCCAGCATCTGGCTTGCGTAGGCGGCCACAGCATCAAGCTTGCGCTCAAGCACAGGGCCGATCTCCGCGTTGATTGGCACGAGCTGGTCAGGAATCTGCGCTAGGCGCTGCTCGACCGCCTGCGGCTTCGTCGCATACGGCAAATCCTCGTACCAAACCAGATCAATCGCCCGTGCGGCTAGATCATGGGCCACATGAAATGTCACTTGATGATCAACATGGTTGCCAATAGCCAGCGGCGCATACCAGCGCGCCTGCGGTAGATGCTCCTCAAGCTTGGCGAGTAAACTGCGCAGCTCCGAGATCAGCGGATCATCTGCCAGCACCTCGGCAAAAATTGCCGCAACCGAGTTGTAGCCTGGATGGCGGTAGATCGCATCCTGCTTATCCAGCCACAGCACATCTGCGCCTAAAATTGCTGCGGCACGCTCATCCTCGGCCTGGCGCGCCGTCATCGGCTCTGTCGCCGCTCCCCAGCGCTCGTGTAGATGGGCAGCAAAAGGCGTTAGCTCGCCGCTCGGCGCTGCCGAACAGACAGTGACAATCAGCACCTGCTCGCCTGCCGCTACCTGTGCGGCGATCACGCCACCAACCGATAGCGCCGCATCGTCGAAGTGCGGCGAAAGATACACATGTTGAACAGTTTGTGGCACAGCGTGTATGGTCGACCAACGCATTAGTTCACCTCTGGATCAAACTCTTCCCAATCATCATCGTCGTCATCGTCAAGCGGCATGGTGTTGACTGGATCATTGAAAAACTCTAGCTCGTGCAGCGCCTCTGCGGCTGCATCCCGCCGTGCGCCATCGGCCTCTTTCGCCAAGCGCTGGAGCACGCGCCGTGCAGACTCGCCGCCAATCTGCCCAAGCGACCAGATGGCCGTCGTCGCAACTTGAACATCCTCGTCGGCGATGAGCTGGGTAAGCTGGTTCACCACTGGCTGAGCCACGTCGGCTAGCTCACCAGCAGCACGGGCAGCCTCATAGCGCAAGGCGGGATCATCGGCCGCAAAGGCTGTAGTGATGAGCGGCAGCCACTGGGGCATGCCCGTGCGGCCCATAGCGCAGAGACTGCTCTGTTGCCACGCGATGTCTGGCGATAGCCGCGCGTCTTCGATCGCCTGCACGACATCGGACACATCACCTAAGTAGCCCAGCACCTCCAAAATACGCCGCCGAACCTCTGTCGCCGTCGAGGGGGCATGAAATACCTGGAGCAGCGTTGTCTCAAGCTCACGCGCCGCCGCCTCATTCAGATTGCCCTCAGCGCTGCGCAGAGTCCATGCGCCAAGCGTCAGCGCCACCGCAGCCTGAACGGACTCATCACGATCTTCAGTTAGCACGCGCAGCAGCCGCGAGAGCGTCGAGCGCCGTGTATCCTCGATGAGGCCGCGTGCGGCAGCATTGCGCACCACTGCATCGTCATCATCAAGCAGCGCAATAAAAGCGGCCCGAAAGTCTAGCTCTAAGCTCTCCTCGGCCAGCTCCTGCATAGACTGGGCCAGCCAGCGCCGCTGCGCGACATCAATATCGTCCCACTCCATCCGCAGCACAGCCACCTCATCGCTGTCCAAGTCTGACAGCCCGGCTACATCACCTAGCTTGATGGTCTGCTGCGGATCACTCAGGTGACTCAACACCTCGTGAATATCACGCTCTTGTTCTGCACTCATTGTGAATCACGAAGGGCGCGTCTTGCCGCGCCCTCAGTGCTCTCCTTCCTGGAAAAACTATTCTTCAGTATCGTCATCTTCCGCTGGCGGCAGCTCCTCGGTGGGCGGGAAGTAGATAAACGTCTCGTCCTCAACGAGAAAGTTCTCATCTTCATTCAGCGTTGCTTGCAGATAGGCGCGTGTGGCCGGACGCTGCACATTCACGCCCATAAACAGATCACGCAGGCCCAGCTCGAAGCCGTTGATGTCGCCTGGCCGCGATTGGCCGATCTGCTCAAGCACATAGCCGGCCGTCGAGGTGATCCGGCGCCGCTCGCCTGGCGGGAGCACCTTCATATTCTTCAGGCGCGGCAGGCGCTCTTGGCTGGGCACAAGATCGCTATCCACATCGCAGTAGAATGTATGGTTGGCAAACGAGTAGCGGCCTTTCTTGTCGTCCTGCTGCAGCAGCTTGCCATCCTCGCCGCCGGTCTCGCCATACTGAATGGTCCAAACACTCGGGTCATCGGTGGCCGAGAGCGTAATGAGCGCACCTGGCACAAGATACTCTTTGAAGAAATCCTCTAGACCATGCAGCCAGCCACCACGGTTGGTCGTTGGATAGCGCAGCTCAACCAAGTACACGGTGTAGTGCTGTGGTGCCTCGATACGCAAGATTGATGTGCGCTGATCGCTCAGCAGCGGCGGCGGCAGCAGCGCCTTCATCGCCGCATCGTAGGGCAGCACGCCATACTCCCACTCAAAGAAGGTCAGGAAGCGGCTCAGCTGGCGGTTTGAGCGAATCTCATCGGCGCTAATCTCGCTGAGGCTGTCATCGTAGCTGGCATCCTCTTCCAAGAAGGCATAGAACTGGCCCAGCTCGCTGGTCTTGAGACGCTTCGTGCCAACAGCAGGCAGACCTTTGGCGCTCCACAGGCGCATGCCCGGCACACCCACAAACTCAAAATCTTTTTCGCGATTGAGCCGATAGTTCAGCGCAAAGCGGAACGTAGCAAAGTCATGGTCGCGTGGCGTTTTGTAGTACACATCGCTCAGGATGGAGGTGTCGGGCATTGGCTCGCCCTGCTCAAGGATGTACTCGCGAATGCGCCGCAGATCACCCTTGCTGAGCGACACAACCGCATCCTCTGGGTAGTACTCATCGCCAAAGGCGACAATCCGCCGCAGTGGATCGTCGGCGATCGCCTGCTGAATGGCCTCGGCCAGCGCCGTGCCATACTCGACGAAGATTGTCTCGGCTGGCTGCGCGAGATCGACGTTGACGCCGCTTGGCAGGGTGATTGTGGTGGCGTTATGCTCCTCAGTGACACTGCTTGTCACCGAGGCCTGGATCGTGCCGACCGGCTCGGCTACCTCTGGCTCGGCCGCGACTTCCTCCTCCGCCTCGTGTTCAACCGGAGTAGCAGCTAGCGCAGGCACGCTGCCGCCCTCTTCATCCGGCGCGACTGGCGCACGCTGCTGCCAGTAGTCGGAGATATAGACCGGCTCGACCGTGGTGAGGGCCGGGCGCGTGCGCGTGATAATCACGTCAAGATCGTCGATTGGGAGCGGATTCTCCGGCTCGTAGAGGCGCTGCTTGAATGTGTGCACGGTGTCGATGTGCGGCTCCGTGTAGAAGCCCATGCGCGTGGTTGCGTAGATCACGCGCTCGTCGTCCTCGGCGCTGCGCTGGAATACATGGTCGTTGGCCTGCAGCGCTGCATCGAGCTGATCGCGCACAGCTGCTGCATCGCGCTTGTCTTGCTCGGCGATAAAGGCCGCCAAGTTTTCGAGTGACTGACGAATCGGCACATTTTGGGGAAAGAACGCGCCCTGCATCACCATTAGCTGATAGATGCGCTCGGCGAGCTGCTGCTGCTCGTCGGAGCCGTTCCATGTCGGTTGAGCCGCTGTGTACAAGCTCTGTTGGTCGGTCATCGTTCCTCCTCCTCGAGCACCAGCGATCGCAGAATCTCAATGTACTTCGCCGTGATCGCCTCCAATGTTTGGGGTTGGTTGGTGGCTCTTAACCATTGAATGAGCCGCTCCAGCCCGGTTTCTCCAACACGGATGGTTCTCGCATCAATTGGCATAGTTGCTCTATTTCTCCAGGAACGCCCGACACAACGGCGGGACGCGGACTACACGAAATGAAGCCCCATCGGTTTCGATGCGGCATGTCTAGGTATTATACCATTATTTTAGCGTGCTTAACGCAGCCCTCACGTGATTGTATTTGGCGCGCCACTGGTCGGCAGCCAGCGGCTTGTTTTTTGATGAAAAAAAGCCGCGTGGTTTTGCAACCGCTGTGCTGCACCAGAGTCAGCGCAGGTGCCAGCACGCTCGTGCACTGGTGTGGCCTTAGATAGCGAACAGTCTTCCCGCCACGCTGTGCGGCCAAGACACTAGGCGGCCCAGCGCCTACGTTCATCAGCGCCAACCGGCGCTTAGCGCAAAAACCAGTGACAAGCAATCGCATGGCCGGGTTGAGCCAGCAACGCAGCCGACCCTGCCGTCTGAGCCGCAGCAATGAACCACAGACGATTCTTTACAACCATCAGAACCTGGCTGGCATCCTGCGCCACTTGGGCGTACACTGTGTGCCAAAGGAGGCACTATGCAGCGAGAATACACAACCCACCCGCTTCTCGGCGTAGCCGTGACGATCTGGCACGCGGACAAAGTGCTGCTGATTCAGCGCGGCAAGCAGCCGAACTATGGCACATGGAACATTCCTGGCGGGCTGGTGGAGCTAGGCGAGACGCTAGCAGCAGCGGCGCAGCGTGAGATCATGGAGGAGTGTGGCGTGGAAATCGCTACGCCAGAGCTGCTAACCACAGTCGATATCATTGAGCGTGACGCCGACGGCGCGGTGCGCTACCACTACATTATTATCGAGATGGTGGCGCGCTGGCAGGCCGGTGTGGCGCAGGCTGGCGACGATGCGCTCGCTGCCAGCTGGTTCAGCCGCGACGAGCTAGACACACTCGACTTGCTGCCGCAAACCCGCGCCGTGGTACTGCAAGCCTACCAGCAGCACGTGCGCACACGCGACTAGAAAAATCCTAGCTCGTCTTTCGCTTCCTGCGACATCATCTCAGGATTCCAAAATGGCGTCCAGACGAGATTAATGCTCACATCTTCGAGGTTGGAGTAGACCGCATCGAGGTTTTTGACCTCGCGGTGGGCCTGCTCGATAATCTGGGGGCCAGCAGGACAGGCTGGCGTCGTCAACGTCATGTCAACAACAACAGCGCGCCCGCTATCGCGAATATCGACATTATAGATGAGGCCAAGATCGACAACATTGAGGCCGATCTCTGGATCAACGACATTTTTCAAGGCTGCCCGCACCATCTCCTCGGTGACAGCTGGCTGCTGATCGGTCATGAAGGTAGCTCCTTATATTGAAAATGACTGAATATCTTCAACGCCCGCTGCGTCGCCAAGCTCGGCGCGGATCTGATCGTTGTGGTACTTTTTGATCGCAGCTTTGAGCGTGCCAAGCGCCAAGGTGGCACAGCGTGGGCGCGACTGGACGATCTCGCGCCCAAGCTCATCGATCATCCAACTAAAGTCGAGGTTCTCAACATAGTCGAGCGGTTTGCCCTGCATCTGCTCCAGAAGAATCGAAGCAGCGGCTTGGCTAATCGTGCAGCCCTCGCCCTCGAAGGTAGCCTCAGCGATGGTCTTGGTCTCTGGGTCGACGCGCAGATAGACCGTCACCACATCGCCACAGCCTGGATTACCACCAGGCATCGTAACATCAGCCGGATCGAGTGCTCCGTGCTGACGTGGTTGTTCGTAATGTTCTAAGAGATAATCTATAGCTTCCTGGCGATCCACGACGCCTCCTCAGGGTTGATATGGAGATCAGTGTATGTATTGTACCTTAAGAACGTCTAGCCCCACCCGATTTAGATCGAGAGGGGCTAGTGTGGCTCTGGTACAGGTTTCTATGCAGCTTTATCGATAACCTTTTCGATGCCAACCCAAAAGTAGTGCTGACGAATATACGGGCGCACAACCACATTGACGCCTTCAACAGGCTCAGAGGTTTGGCTCTCGTTCACCAGAACAACATTGGGCCGCTCGCCAAAGCGATACTCGTAGGCATCGATGGCCTCGATAATCTTGAACCGCAGATCTTTCTTCGGATGGTCGTCAAACCAAGCCAGGTACATACGTGCCCCCTATAAACCACTAACGCTCTACAAACCATGCATTCAGGTGCACATCTTGGAAAATATTGTACACACGATCATCCAAGCACCGGACGCGGAAATAGTGCCGTGGTGGCAGCCTACGCCGGGCGCGGGCGCTCCAGGCACGTTCGATGCGATGAACCAGATGCGTTTGCCCGCGCCATAAGAAGCGGTGCGGAAGATAGTTCCAACGTTTTTCAAGTTTAATTGGTTCAACCCGCATGATTCACCTCTCTGAGAGCCAGTTTCAGTATAATCGAACACATGTTCTATGTCAATAAAGAAACTCAGCCCAAAGAAGGTCGTGGTGCTGAAGGGGTCTATGGTATCATGCAGAGGCGACACCCAAACACCACATACATTGTGGCATCAGGGGTGTTTAGGACTATTTAAGTGCAGTAGACGGACAGGGCGTCATGAATTCAAAACGAAGGCGAGGAAATCCAATGCACAAGCCTGCCGCGCAACGCCAGTTAGTCAGTCAGCTCAAAGACGAGCGCAGCAAGCTCCAAGATTTAGTCTGGGAACTCGATGATGTAGAGCGAGCGATCGCTGATAGCGATTCAGATGGCGTACAAACTGCCACCGCCCAAACGAAGCAGATGATCCAGCGGCGCGAGCGGCTCGAAGAAGCCGTACTGCACCAGATGATCCATATTGATCACCTTGAGCAGCGCCTGGAGAACCTTGAGTATCCGCCAATTAATGCCGCCTAGGGCAGCAGGCCGATCAGCACAGATCGGCCTTTATGCTGCACAGGCTACTCCACATCACGCAACGTTCTTGAAGCAAGCAGCAAAATTGCTCCACCATAGCCCATCAAAATGACCGCATTCACCCATATGCTATAGCTCTGCTGTACATTGGTGATGCGCTGGATCATACGATTCGCGTAGAACAGCGGAAACGCGTGCCCCAACCAAGCCCCCCACGTTGGCAGATGATCCGTATCTACAATCAGCCCCGACAGAAACACCGACGGCAACGTAATGAGCGGAATAAATGGCAGCACCTGCCCCTCGTGGCGGGCAAAGGTTGAGACGAGTATCCCCAGCAGCACTGAGGTCAGCGCCAAAAGCCAAATGACCACAAACAGCCCTAAGATTGTTTCCCAGCTATAGTCAAGGCCAAACAGCAGGAGGGTTTCACTGAGCACAGCAATGGCCTGTAGTGTTGCCAGCGCAGTATAGCCAAGAATATAGCCGCTGATGATCTCGACCCGGCGAAACCCATTGATAAACATACGCTCAAGAGTGCCTGCTGTGCGCTCCTGTACAAGCACAATCGCACAGAGCAAAAATGCTAGAAAATGCACCATAAAGGCAGCAATCGGCACCACATAGCGGGCCGTATTAAAGCCCTGAGGCATCGTATCAAAAAAGATTTTGAAAAAATAAATAATTAACAGCGGAGCTAGCACAGAGAAAGCCAAGAAGCGGCGATCACGGCGCAGTTGGTTCAGCACACGCCGGGCAACAACAAACGTTCGATGCATGGCAACTACTCCTTGACAAGCTTGAGCAAAATAGTCTCTAGCGAATCGGCGTCGATCAAGAGAGTGTGGAAGCGCTCATCGAAGCCATAGCTATGCAGTGCTTGAGCTAACGCGGCAGGAGTGCTCGCAATCGTCATGGCGACCGTTGCGTCTTCTGCACACAGCATAATGTGCGACTCACCGCGCTGAAGCAGACCTTGGGGTGTATCGACAGCCAGCACTCGGCCCTCGCGGAGCACAACCACCTGATCACAGAGCAGCGCCTCATCCATAAGATGCGTGCTTAAGAACAGCGTCATACCCTGCTCGGCAAGCTCTCGAAACAAGACCCATGAGCGCTGCTTTAAATGAGGATCGACGGCAGCGGTTGGCTCATCAAGCAGCAGCAGCTGCGGACGATGAAACAGCGCACAAGCTAGTGAGACGCGCTTCTGCATACCGCCAGAGAACGTATATACCTGATCATCGGCGCGCGCAGAAAGCTCTGTAAATTCTAGGATCTCGGCGATACGCTGCTCAAGATCCTGAACTTGATGGGCTTGACCAAAAAAGCGCAGATTTTCCCGCGCTGATAGATCGCCGTATAAAGCAGGGCTTTGGGGCATATAGCCAATTAACTGCCGCAGCTGCGCTTTATCCTTAAGCGGATCAAGCCCGAGCACCCTGATAGAGCCAGATGTAGGCCGCAAGGCACCAACGAGTGCCTTTATCAGTGTTGACTTGCCTGCACCATTCGGACCAAGCAGGCCAACGATACATCCTTGCGGCAGCGTGAGATCAACACCGTGCAGCGCGGTCAGTGCACCATACCGCTTGACTAAGCCGCTGACGTCAATCGCGTTCATCTGATGCTCCTTGGCTGAGGCCATTAAGGAAAATTGCTACGCTTGTGCGAATATGCTCTGCATCTGTAAGGCCATCTTGCTGCAGTGCCGGAAACAATAGCTTGCCGACTGCTTGGGGCAGTAGCATACCCATAAAGGCACGCGCACTTGCCCGAGCATCGTGCGACTTTAGGTGACCAAGTGTAATTTGATGCTGCATATAGGAGGTCAAAACCTCTACTATTTGCGGCAACCAACGCTCATTGAAGAACTGAACCTGCGGACTAGCCCGCACAACCTCACCTAGAACGAGCCGAAATAGCTTACGCACTGTTGGCTGATCAATTGTCGCTAGATAGAGTTTAGCCACGTGGGGCAGCACAACTTCAGGTGGCTTATCGAGCCATTCTTGGGGATCAAACGTTATGGTTAAAAACTGAGCCTGACGTGCTAGCACAGCCTCGAATAGCGCCTCCTTGGTTGGAAAGTACCAGTAGATCAACGTCGGCGATTGCAGCTTGGCGGCAGCGGCGATACTTTTGATCGTAGCACCACGAAACCCTTTGCTTGCAAACTCGTGCAGCGCTGCATCAAGGATTTGCGTGCGCCGTTCGCTTTGCTCATCGTGCATAGCGTTACTCATCTTGATTGAACATTCAATCAAGAGTATAGCAGCTCTTGAATCATGATTCAAGTAGCACATATGTCAGTGGTTTTCCGCAGCAAGCCAAGCAGTGCCAGGAGTGCTGCGGAAAACCATGGTCACGCTACTTTGTTGTCCGTGGAGTAACTAACTTCACCACAAAAGAGCCATGGATTGGATAGCGACGTGTCCAACGCTGACCAGAGCTAACATTGACCACGCTTGTCTCGACCAATACACTAAGTTGTACATCGACGCTTGTAAACCGGCTCAAGCGATACGCATACACACTGTCAGGTAGATTTGGAGCAGGCATGATCGTCCAATGCAGACGAGCCTGCCGCTGCATCTGATCGGCTGAAGGGCTATCGTGATATGCATACACACAGCCAGGCAGCAGCGATGTATCCCCAGCGGTACTGCCTGGGCGCTCGCCAGCCCGACAGCCTAGCCGACCTAACGCATCTGAAGCCTGCGCCTGTTGACTGAGTGAGCCATCGTAGCTCCACGCAACGACACGCTGCTCGAAGCGATAGCCAGGTGGCGGCGCAGGCAACGGAGCGAGATCTACCGCTGGCGCGATATCGGCAACCTCGGCCAAAGGCCAAGCCACTGTCTGATCGGAGGAGCGATAGACGCCATTATTAGGATCAAAGCGGCTGTGCAGCCACAAGCGTAGCTCGCCACTAGGAACAGGCGGCGGTGGTGGCGGTGGCATCTGTTGCAAGACAAAGTTAAAGTCTGTGCCTTCACCATCTGGCGCTACACGAATTGCAATAATCTGATTGCGCGTGGATACAACACCCATCGGCTGGCCGTTGACCTGACCAGCCTCAGCATGATCATAAGCAGCATCAGTAATATTTTTACTGTAGTCAAGGATAATGGTTGGTGTGTAACCAAGGCGTGGAATAGTAATGACCCAAGAGCCATCGGCGGCAACGCTGCTAGAAGCGCGGCTGTAGACCGACCAGCGCGCGGTCACTGTGCCGTAGGGTCCGTAGTGCACTGCGCCAGCTAAATCGACTAAGCGCACCGAGCCACGCAGCGTAAGCACAGGGCTGTTTGCGTCCAACAAGCGCTCCACAAAGAAGCGATTATCTGTAGAGGAGCCAGGGACAAACGTAACCCCGAGGTCATCAACAATACTATCGCCAGCAGAGCCAGCAGTCGGTGTAGTCTGTGTCCAAGTCGGTGTCGCAGGCGGCGGTGTAAAAGACAGCGACCACGATGTAGTTCCCACTGCTGCGCGAAGCAGTGGCACTGCTAAACGCAATGTCGTCAGACTACCACCCTGTAGCGCTGACGAAGCAAGCACAACTCCGTTGGCTGCCACTAGACTCAGCGTGCCATCGCTCATTGGCTGGTAGCCACCAGTATCAGTAGATCACAGGATTGGCTCGGGTGGCGTGTAGGGTCGGTACGGTGCGAGCGGGATAGCCCGAACCATGCCGTAGATGGCCGTTACG
>JABXJS010000105.1 GCA_013538855.1 Herpetosiphonaceae bacterium | reverse complement strand
TCCTTTCTTGGTTGGCACCACAAAGGATACCGCACGATTCGGCCGCCACACCGTTTACCCTGGCCCCAGGGAGTCCTGTGATCTACTGAGTATAGCAAAATCCGATAATAGTGGAAACTCTGATGAACACATCACACTTTCTAACAATACTCCAACAGGTACCTACCTTATCCAAGTCTACTGGTACCAAAGCGGCGGCCCTGGCAATCATCAGTACACGTTGAGCGGCCAGCGACAGTAGCAGCGGTGGGGCGGCGCATCAAAAGAGGATGCGCCGCCCTGTGCAACGAGGCGACCATGAGCGAGCTAGAACATCAACAGCTGGGCGCTTACGCTGTCCACGAGGAGCTAGGCCGCGGCGGCATGGCGGTGGTCTACCGAGCGACGCATCCGGAGTACGGCGCGGTGGCGCTGAAGGTGCTGCCGGCCTACTTTGTCCACGATCCCGATGCGCTCAAGCGCTTTGTGCGCGAGGCGCAGGCGATCACCGCGCTGAGCCACCGACACATCATTAACGTCTATGAGACTGGCGATGCGCCTGACCCGACAACGGGCAGCGGCCATATTCACTTTTTGGCGATGGAGTATCTGGCTGGCGGCAGCCTAGCCGATCAACTCAGCACCGGACAGCCGCTATCAGTCGAACAGGCCGTTACGCTCGGCGCGCAGATCGGCAGCGCATTGGACTACGCGCACACGCACAAGATCATTCACCGCGATATCAAGCCGAGCAATATTCTCTTTCGCGCCAATGGCGAGGCCGTGCTGACCGACTTCGGCATCGCCCACGCTGGCGACTCATCGCGGCTCACGCGGACTGGATCGGTGGCGGGAACGATCGCCTATATGGCACCAGAGTCGGCGCAGGGCCTCGGCGCATCGGTGCGCTCAGATATCTACTCACTGGGCTTGGTGCTGTATGAGGCGCTGACCACCACCAACCCATATATCGATCACGACTCGCATATCGTCGCGACAATGCACCGCGTGGTCAGCGAGCCTCTGCCGCCAATTCAGTTTCGCAACAAGGCGGTCAGCCCAGCCCTAGGCGCTGTCATTCACCGCGCCTGTGCGAAAAAACCGGACGAGCGGCCCGCAAGCATGAGCGCGTTTGTGACAGATCTACAGCAGGCCCACACGCGCGGGAGCTTCAGTGTGCCTGTTGCGAGCATCTCAAGCACACCTAATCTCCGCAAGATCGCACTCACACCAGCGCAGCCAACGCCAATAGTTGCCCGTGCCGCGCCTGCCAAGCGGCGTCTACAGCTGCCAGCGCTGATCAAGCGTCAGTGGCTGCAGTGGGGCGGCTTGGGCCTCGGCGTGGCGGTGGTGCTGTGGGTGCTGCTGCAAGTGCTTGTGTCTGATCCAGCGAGCGGCGAGACAAACGCGCGTATTGCAGCCAGCGCCACGCCTGCACGCCTGCTCAATCCAACTAGCCAAGCGACCCCACCAGCAGCGCTGCCCGCGCTCGGTGCGACGGCAACGCTACCGCCGGAGAGCACCGCAACAGCGACTGCCCTACCAGATACAGCAGCGCCAGCGGTGCAGCAGGCCGAGATCGTGCCAACAGCTGCGCCTGTGCGCGTCAATCCCACCTCACCGCCAGCTCCTGCAGCTGCGCCAACCAACCCGCCGCCTGCAGATCGCGATGGCGATGGCGTGCCCGACAGCAGCGATGCCTGTCCCGACACTGGCGGGCCGAACAACGGCTGCCCGGCGCCAACGGCCGCCCCGCAGATCGCCGATGCCGATGGCGACGGCGTGCCCGATGATCAGGACTTCTGCCCGAGCGTCGCGCAAGGCAGCCAAGGTCGCGGCGGCTGTCCCGACAGCGATGGCGATGGCATCGTCGATAAAGACGACCAGTGCCCGAACGAGCCAGGCGTAGCCCATCGCGGCGGCTGCCCTAACACCGATACCGACGGCGATGGCCTGCCCGATCACCTCGATGCCTGCCCCAACGATGCTGGCTCGATCAACGGCTGCCCCGACAGCGACGGCGATGGCCGCGCCGATATTCAGGACGGCTGTCCCTATGAGCCAGGCTCAGCCTCAAACGGCGGCTGCCCGGCAGCACCACCGCCGCCAGCGCCACGCCCAGGCGGCGCGCGGCCACACATAGCCCATCGCAGCGCAAAGCACACACTGTCTAGCAACAAGGAATGTCATGAGCGAGCTTGAATACGAACAGCTTGGCCGCTACAGCATCCACGCCGAGCTAGGGCGCGGCGGCATGGCCGTGGTCTACCAGGCGACGCACCCGGAGTATGGCACCGTGGCGCTGAAGGTGCTGCCGGCCTACTTCGCCCACCAGCCCGGCGCGCTCAAGCGCTTCATGCGCGAGGCTGAGGCCATCGGCCAGCTGCAGCACCAGCACATTGTAACGATCTACGAGGCCAGCGATGTGCCCGATCCCAACACACGCAATGGGCGCATCCACTACATCGCCATGGAATATATCGACGGCCCCAGCCTGCACGAGCGCCTGCGCACGCACGCCCCGCTGCCCGCCGCGGAGGTCGCCCGCATCGGACGCGAGATCGGCTCGGCGCTGGCCTACGCGCACGCCAACGGCATCATCCACCGCGATGTGAAGCCGAGCAACATTCTTTTTCGCTCAAACGGCGAAGCTGTGCTGGCCGACTTCGGCATCGCCCACGCCGCCGACGCATCGAAGCTGACGCGCACAGGCGCATTTGCTGGCACCATCGCCTACCTTGCGCCCGAGGTGGCGCAGGGATTGGCCGCCACGCCACAGTCCGATGTCTACTCGCTCAGCCTGGTGCTCTACGAGGCGCTGACCAGCTTGAACCCCTACAGCGACGAAGACTCGCACCCAATGGCGATGCTGCGCCGCGTGATCAGCGAGCCGCTGGAGCCAATCCATAAGCTCAATCTCAACGCGCCTGCGCCGCTGACCAGCATCATCGAGCGCGGCTGCGCTAAGCGCGTCGACCAGCGCCCAACGACCGCCGAGCACCTCGTCAGCGCAATTGAGGCCGCCGACCTGAGCGCCGACAGCAATGCGCCGATCACACCGCTCACGACCACCGCCGGGCTGCGCCGCATCGAGTTGACGCCGCCGCCGTCGAGCCGCGCCACCGCCGCCAGCAAGCCGCGCCGCACGCGCCAAGCGCTGGCAGGCGTCACCCGCGTCGCCATGATCGGCGGGGTGCTGAGCGTGCTGCTGGCGCTGCTCTGGTTCAGCGGCAAAGCGCTGATCAGCAACGACTCCGCCGCTGTCTCCGGCTCAGCCAGCAGGCCCACGCTGGTCCCGATTGCCACACGATCTGTCATTCAGATGAACAGTGCGGCAATAGCCACAACCACAGCCACAAATATCGATCAGCAAACCGCCACCGCCTATGCGCGCACCGAAGTTAGCTACAATGCAACCGCTACTGCCGAGGCGCTGGCGCTTGAAGCACCAGCATCCAGCATACCGACCACGACCAGCGCACCGCAGCCAGCCACCAGCCCACCGGCGCGCCTAGCGCCTACGGCTCTACCGGATAGCGATGGCGATGGGATTGTCGATAAGGACGATCAGTGCCCCAACGCCCCCGGCGATGTCCAGCACGGCGGCTGTCGTGATCTCGATGGCGATGGTTTCATCGACCCCAACGATGCCTGCCCCAGCGTGTCCGCCCCCAGCAGTCCCGATGGCTGTCCGCCGCCACCGCCAACAACGCGACCGCAGCCTACGGCCAAGCCGCAGCCCACGGCCGTGCCAGATAGCGACGGCGATGGCGTGCCCGACGTCAGTGATCTATGTCCTGACACCCCTGGACCCGACCGTGGCTGCCCACCGCCAACCAGCACAGCACCACCCATCGTCGACTCGGACAACGACGGCGTGCCCGACAGCGAGGATTTCTGCCCGAGCGTCGCCCAAGGCCCGCAGGGCCGCGGCGGCTGCCCCGACACCGACGGCGACGGCATCGTCGATAAAGACGACAAGTGCCCGACTGCCCCTGGCGATGCCCAGCACGGCGGCTGCGCGGATACTGATGGCGATGGCTTCATCGACCCCAACGACGCCTGCCCGAACGAGGCCGCCCCCGGCAGCCCCGACGGCTGCCCGCCACCGCCGCCAACTGCGCCACCGCCGCCAACCGCCGTTCCCGACAGCGACGGCGACGGCGTGCCCGACAACCAGGACAGCTGCCCGAATGAGGCAGGTACGCCAAAATACAATGGCTGCCCACCACCTGCCGCACCGCCCCGGCCAGGCTACCAGCGCGCATCCCGTCCGTTGATAAAGGAGCAACGATGAGCTACCAGATTCAAGCCGACGTCGACGAGATCGACGCTACCATCAAGGCCATGCAGGAGTTCAGCGACCTGCTGCACGCCCACCGGCGCGGGCTAGGTGAGAAGGTCAGCGGCTTCTTGAGCGACCTGTTTCACGGCAACTTCCAGTCGATGTTCGACACCGCCGTGACCACCTTCGTGCCCGAGTATGGCCACCTCAGCAGCCGCATCGACGACATCGCCCAGCGCCTCAACCGCTTCGCCGAGCGTTTGCGCGAGGCCGATGTCTATGGCGCAGGCGCAAGCGGGCAAAGCACGTTCGTTATAGATGGTATGCGCTATACCTACACGCCACCGGAATTTTCGGATACCGCATTGCGCGTTAATGGAGATCAGCTAAAGAAACTCATTAACTTCTTAGGTCAATATGGGATGGATAATAATCAAGCGATTATCGCATTCGACCATTTTAAGTCAGGTTTGGATTGGATTCTCGGCAAGGATCGCGATAAGATCGTTGACGACTATATCAACCATCGCTATAGCGATAGTGATCGTGCAGCAAAAGAATTTATCGATAGCATTTTGCCCAATCCGCCTGAAGGTGGTGAAGAAAGCGTTGGATTTCGATTAGCCGCAAACGCTGGGCCAAAGTTCCTTGAGGGAGCCGATATATCAGGAGAAGGCGAGTACATCATCACACGCAACGATGATGGTACCTATAATGCAGCATTCATTCTGACAGGTGGTGTTAGCGCAGGGGAAGGCATGAGTGCTGGACTTACCCTCGGCGACCAAAAATTGATGCTCGGCGGCAACATTGATGTAGGTGCGAATATTCAAGGTATCGTCGAATTCAAGTTTGATCCGAATGATCCAGGTGACATGACCAAGATGCTGCTGCTTTCAGGTGCGCTAGACACTAACTCTCATCTACCAATGTCACCAATCTCACCGATGATCAGCCAACTCAGCGATAATTTTCAGAGTGCAACCTTAGCACCAGGCGCAGAGCTTAGCGGGCAGCTAGGCGGTCTCCCCATTCCAGGCATGTACACTCAAGGTGAGCTACATATTGATGGCAGCATGCCATATACAATCCAAAAAGCACCTGATGGAACAGTAGAGATTATGCAAGGAATAACGGGCAGCGTTAGCGGCAGTGGTCAAATAAACTCGCCATTTCTCAAGGACTTAAATATCCAAGGGCAAGCCGGCATAGCATTTGAAACCTACAATGTACATAACCTGCAGAAAAACACTGATGCGATTAAAGTTATAGCACAGCTTCAGTATGATCCTAAATCCAGCATCAATTTTCCAGATCAGCTGAACAAGTTCGTACCAAAAGCAGATCTAAGCAACTATATTCCTCAATCGCAACATCTCACGAGCTACACTGTTGAGTATACACTCAATAATCCATCTGAAGCAGTTAGGCAAGCTATTGCTAGCGGGCAAGGGATTGATATGAGCCAGATGATGCAACATCAGTAGATCACAGGATTGGCTCGGGTGGCGTGTAGGGTCGGTACGGTGCGAGCGGGATAGCCCGAACCATGCCGTAGATGGCCGTTACGGCATC
>JABXJS010000104.1 GCA_013538855.1 Herpetosiphonaceae bacterium | reverse complement strand
TGCCGTAACGGCCATCTACGGCATGGTTCGGGCTATCCCGCTCGCACCGTACCGACCCTACACGCCACCCGAGCCAATCCTGTGATCTACTGATACTGGGAACTAGTAAAGTGAAATTACAAAATGATCCTACTTATGATGATTTGTTTGATCCTAATAAAACAAACATATACTTTGATGATTTAAGGAAAATTATTGTCAAACATTGGGATTGTTTTCTGAATATCTTCATAAAAAATAAAGACGATTTTGATAAAAATATGCAGTTTATTAATAAGTATAGAATAGATGCTCATGCTAAAGAAGTAAGTAATGAAGAAATGGCTTATTTTCGATTATGTATCGCTGATATTGAAAGCCAAGTTGATGATTTTCTCGGTTGACTAACTTACTGAGTTTTAAACTATTTTAGTAAAGTAGTAATGCAAGGAGTTGTGAATACTCCTCGCATTACTGTTTTTAGCGGCGGGCGACGCGCAGCTCGCGGACGACCCAGACGCCGCCGACGAGGATGAGCAGCGCGCCGACGCCGCCGACGGCCCAGATCCACAGCGGCAGGCTCAGGCCGTCGCTGCCGACGGAGGGGCTGAGGCCCGGCGCGTTGGGGCTGGGGCGCTGGCGCGGGCTGTCGGTGAAGCGGCTGCTGGGCGCGGTCTCCTGGTCGTTGGCGATCACCGGCGTGCGCTCGGCGGCGGGCATGGTGGCGCGCCACTGGTCGTCGAGCGTGTCCAGGCTGACGCCGAGCGCGCTCTCGATGGCGACGTCATCGGTGACGCCCTGGCGGAACTGATCGACAAGGCGCGCGATGCCATCGACGCCGTAGGTGGCCTCGATGTAGCGCACGATGCTCTCGCTCTGGGCGTAGGAGAGCAGCGCCTTCTCGGGGTCGTTGGGGAAGCTTGATGCTAGCGCGCGCAGCGGGATCAGCTCGCCGTCGCTGGCGGCGGTCTTGACGCGCGCCGTGAAGCCGAAGTCGGGCGAGTCCTGGTTGGCGACGGCGAGGCCCTCGTCGAACCAGACCGGCGTGCCGCCGTAGTTGTTCTCGGTGGCCTGATAGAGCACGAGGTGGCTTAGCTCGTGCGGGATGAGGCGGCCGACCTCGGCGTCGTTGCCGGGGGCGATCGCGCCGATGATCAGGCCCAGGTCGGGCCGCGCCTGGCCGCCGATCCAGTCGGCCGAGTTCGGCGGCAGCGCGGCGCGCATATCGCTGGTTGTCTCGTAGATCATGATCATCATCGGGCCGGGGACGGTGCCGCCGATGCGCTGCTCAAGCCGGTCGAGCGCCGCCAGCGCGGTGGCCAGCAGCTGATCGCCCCAGGCGTCGTCGCCAGCGTACCAGCGAATGGTGATGCCACGGGCGGAGCGCTCGCGCCAGCTGAAGCGCGTGTCGTCGTAGCGCACGAGCTGCTCGGGCGTCTCGGTGGTGGTGCCGTCGGCCTGCGTGAGCGCCCACTTGTAGCGGATGGTGACGCCGACCGGCAGGTACTCGACGGTGGTGTCGCGGGTGAAGGTGGCGTGGACGCTGGAGCCAGGCTGCCAGTCGGGCGTGGCCTCGACGAACGCGGGCACGTCTTTATCCGCATCGCTGGCCCCGAAGGTGTAGAGCAGCGTCACATCGGTGATCGGCTGCTCGGACTGGGCGTCGAGGGTGAAGCTGACCGACTGGCCAAAGTCGCTGGTCGCGCTGTTGGTGGTGATCTGCGGCGCGGCGGCGGCGGCGGGGCGTAGCCAGGCCAGCGCACACAGCGCGGCGAAGAACATGCAGATAGAGCGTCGCAGCATAGAAGCCTCTCTTTCTCTAGCTCTGGCCCAGACGCCAGCGCAGGAACGCCTCGATGAACTGATCGATATCGCCATCGAGCACCGCCTGGGTGTTGCTGGTCTCGGTGTTGGTGCGGTGGTCCTTGACGCGGCGGTCGTCGAGCACATACGAGCGAATCTGATTGCCCCAGGCGGCGTCTTGGTGCGTGCCCTTGAGGCGGGAGCGCTCGGCGGCCTGGCGCTCTAGCTCGCGCTCGAGCAGGCGGGCGCGCAGCACGCTCATGGCGGTGGCCTTGTTCTGGAGCTGCGAGCGCTCGTTCTGGCAGGTGACGATGATCTCATCGGGGGTGCCGCCTTTGTAGACGAGGCGCACGGCCGAGTCGGTGGTGTTGACACCCTGGCCGCCGTGGCCGCCGGCGCGATAGACGTCGATGCGCAGATCGTCGGGGTTGATCTGGACCTCGGGGGCGTCCTCGACCTCGGGCAGCACCTCGACGCGCGCAAACGACGTGTGGCGGCGGTGGGCCGAGTCAAAGGGCGAGAGGCGCACGAGGCGATGGATGCCCGCCTCGGCCTTGGCGTAGCCATAGGCATACGGGCCGCGAATCTCGAGCGTGGCGCTCTTGAGGCCGGCCTCATCGCCGGGCATGAAGTCGACGATCTCGGTGCGGAAGCCGCGCTCCTGCGCCCAGCGCGAGTACATGCGCAGCAGCATCTCGGCCCAGTCCTGCGAGTCGACGCCGCCAGCGCCAGGCTGGATGGAGATAAAGGCGTTGGAGTTATCGTATTTTTCACTGAGCAGCAGCGACAGCTCTAGCTCGTCGACGGCCTTGCGCAGCGGGATGGTCTCGGCCTCGAGCTGGGCTAGCGCGTCGGGGTCCTCGGTCGATAGCTCCAGCAGCTCCAGCAGGGTCTGAATCTCGCTGGTGAGGCTGGTCCAGCGCTCCATCTCTTGCTGGGCGTGGGCCAGGCGCTGCAGCACCGACTGGGCCTCGGCGGGGGTGTCCCAGAGGTTCGGGTCGGCGGCGCGCTGCTCGAGCTGGTGCAGCTCGGCCTGCTTCAGCGGCCAGTCAAAGACGCCCCCTGAGCGTTTCGACGCGCTCGCTAAGCTCGGTCAGTTCAGAACGTAGATCGATCATTGGTGCATTCATCCTTAATTATGGTCTGAGGTGTCATCTGTTGGCTGCTGACAGCCGTAGCACAGAGCATGATACCTGAAAATTTCGCTCGGCCAGCCATCCTCAGCATAAAAACGTTCAAAATTTGTAAGAAATCGTACAGATATGTTCGGTATGATACCTTAAGATCGCGCTATAGAGCGTGATTCGACAGGAAAGGAAGCGCGATGGTAGATCAGTTCTTGCGCCAGCCCAAGGAGCGTGTGCTGGCTCCGGCGGCGGTGCTGCTCGGGCGGTCGGTGCATCCAACGCTGCTCACGCTGCTGGCCTTTGGGCTAGGCGTGGCGGCGGCTGGCAGCCTCTGGCTTGGCTGGACGGGAGCGGGGCTGGCGCTGTGGCTGCTCAACCGCGTGATCGACGGCCTTGATGGTACAGTTGCGCGCATGGCCCAGCTCCAGAGCGACTGGGGCGGCTATCTGGATATTTTGCTCGACACAGTGGTATATGCGCTGATACCGCTGAGCCTGGTGCTGGCGGCGCCGTCGAGCGCGGCCTGGCTGGCGCTGGCGGCGCTGCTGGCCGCGTACTACATCAACTCCGTCTCGTGGGCCTATCTGGCGGCGCTGCTGGAGAAGCGGCAGGCTGGCGCACGCGCGCGCGGTGAGATGACCAGCGTCACCATGCCGACGGGACTGATCGAGGGCACCGAGACGGTGGTGTTTTTTACCCTGTTTATTGTGCTGTCGAGCTGGCTCGTGGCACTGTACTGGACCATGGCGGCGCTGGTTGTCGTGACCACGCTGCAGCGGCTGGTGTGGGCGGCGGGCGCGCTGCGCAAGGCGGCGTGATGCTGCTGGCGCGGCGGCTCGGCAGGGCTAAGCGATGAAAGGGGCGCATATGCGCACAGAAACAAGCTTTTGGCGGCGTCACGTGCAGAAGATCGGCGCGCTGCTGTTTTGGGCGCTGCTGCTTGGCGGCTACTTTTGGTATGCCTGGCGCAACCAGCTCTCGCCGCTGGCGGTGGCCGACCGGCTGGTTGGCACGCTGCGCAGCGGGTGGGGGCCGCTGATCTACATCGCCGTGTATGCGCTGCGGCCGCTGGTGCTGTTCTCGGCCACCGTGCTCACGCTGGCTGGCGGCTTTGTGTTTGGGCCGGTGCTTGGCGTGATCTACACCATCATTGGGGCCAACACCTCGGCGCTGGTGGCGTACACGATCGGGCGCTACTTTGGCTCCGACATGCTGGAGCAGGGCGCGGGCGGCGGCTGGCGGCGCTACATCGAGCGGCTGCGCAACAACAGCTTTGAGACCGTGATGATCATGCGCTTTATCTTTTTGCCCTACGATCTGGTGAACTACCTGGCGGGGTTTTTGCGCATCGACTGGCGCGCGTTTCTGCTTGCGACGGCGCTTGGCTCGCTGCCGGGCACCATCTCGTTTGTGCTGCTTGGCTCGTCGTTCAACGGCAGCAGCCTGACCGATGCCGAGCTGAGCTTGAACCCGCTGGCGCTTGGTGTATCGGTGGCGATTTTTGTGCTCAGCATTGGTCTTTCGCGCTACTTCAAGCGGCGCGAGGCGCAGCGCGAGGCCAGCGCTGCTGCGGAGCAGCGCTCGACTGCGCTGTAGCTGGCCGATTGCTGGTATAGTGAAGGCGGGGCCAGCGTGGCTCCGGCTATAGAATAGAGGACCTACTGCATGCGATATGTGATCCACCGCCAGCGCTGGCTGGCGCTGTTGCTGGTGCTGTGCATCGGCCTGACGGCCTGCGGCGCGGCTGATCCAACCATCACCCCTGACTCGAGTGCGGCAGCCCCAACTGCGCTGCTGGTCGAGCCTGCGCCAACCGTCGCCCCTGGCTCGACCGAGGCCGCGCCGACGCCGACAAGCGCTGCGGGTGCTGCCGCGCTGAATCTCGCGGACTGGGCAGCGGTCGAAGCCGCCGCGCGCGGCCAGACCGTCAACTGGTATATTTGGGGCGGCGCAGAGGGCATCAACAGCTTTGTCGATACCTTCTATGGCCAGGCGCTCAAGGAGCGCTACGACATCACGCTGAACCGCGTGCCGCTGGCCGACACCGTGGACGCCGTCAACCAGGTGCTCAGCGAAAAAGAGGCTGGCCAGGCCGTGGGCGCGGTGGATCTGATCTGGATCAACGGCGAGAACTTCAAGTCGCTCAAGCAGGCCGACATGCTGCTGCCGGACTGGGCGCAGCAGCTGCCAAACAGCCGCTATGTCGATTGGTCCAACCCGGCGGTGAACTTGGACTTTGGCGAGCCAGTCGAGAACATGGAGAGTCCCTGGTCGTCGGCGCAGTTTCAGTTTGTCTACGATACTGCGCGCATGCCCGCCGACGAGCTGCCGCGCTCCTACGCTGAGCTGAAGGATTGGGCCTGCGCGCATCCTGGCCGCTTCACCTACGTTGCGCCTGGCCCTGGCGGCTTCATCGGCACGCGCTTTGTCAAGCAGGCGCTGTATGAGATCAGCGGCGATGCTGAGCAGTGGGCTGGTGCGTTCAACCAAGCGCTGTGGGACACGTGGTCGCCGCAGCTGTGGCAGTACCTCAACGAGCTGAAGCCCTGCCTCTGGCGCGCGGGCGCGACCTACCCGAAGGACGAGAGCGAGGCGCATCAGCTGTTCGCCAACAGCGAGACCGACTTCACCTTTGTGCAGGCGGTGGTTGGCCCTGGCGCGCTGATTAGCGACGGCATCGTGCCGCCGACGGCCAAGGCCTTCGTGTTTGACGACAATATGATCGGCGACTTCAACTATGTGGCGATTCCGGCCAACGCGCCGCACCCGGCCGCCGCGCTGGTGCTGGCTAACCTGATCCTTGACCCGCAGCTCCAGGCGGCACAGGTGCTGCCAGAGAACGGCTTTGGGCTGGGCTTTGGCATCGACATAACACGCGTCGATGATCCAGCCGCCCAGGCCGCGCTCGAGTCTGCTGGTGCGCAGCTTGGCGCTGCGGCCACACCTGCCGACGAGCTGGCGCGCTCGCTGCGCGGCGATATGGTTGCCGAGTACCAAAATTTGATTGAGCAGGAGTGGGAGCGCAACGTCCTCCAGCAGTAGCGCGCTCACCGCTGTGGCGGCGCTGAGGTGCTTCGCGCCGCCGCGATGGATAGGGTTTCGATGAGCAGAGCATATGCGCGCACGTGGCTGGCGCTGCTGCCAGCGCTTGCAATCGTAGCGGTGGTGTTTGGCACCAGCGTGCTGTATGGCGTGAGCCAGAGCTTGGGCTGGCTGCCGTTTTTGGGGCAGCGTGAGATTTCGCTTGACGCCTATCGCACGGTGATGTTCGGCGCAGATCATCGGCGGGAGTTCTGGACAGCGCTGGCCTTTTCGCTGTGGGTCAGTGCGGCGGCCACGCTGCTGGCGGCGCTGCTGGCGCTGCTGCTGACGCTGGCGCTTGGCCCGCAGATGCGTGCGAACCGCCGCGTGCTGACCATCCTCAACCTGAACCTGGCTTTTCCCCATCTCGTGTGGGCGATTGGCCTGCTGCTGCTGCTGGCGCAGAGCGGCGTGCTGGCGCGCATCGCAGCGGCGCTCGGCTGGATCGAGCGGCCGGCTGACTTTCCTGTGCTGGTGCGTGATCGGGCGGGGCTAGGCGTGATTATCGCCTACGTGACCAAAGAAGTGCCATTTCTGGTGCTGATCCTCGTTGCCATTCTGCGCGCGCAGGCCGAGAGCTATACCGCTGTGGCGCAGACGCTGGGCGCAAATCGCTGGCAGCGGCTGCGCTATGTGACGCTGCCACTGGTGCTGCCGGGGCTGCTGGCTGGCTCCTTGCTCGTGTTCGCCTTTATCTTTGGAGCCTACGAGGTGCCCGCGCTGCTTGGCGTGCGCTACCCCAAGATGCTGGCGGTGCTCGCGCTGGACTTCTTCCTCAACGCTGATCTGCGTGCGCGCGCCGAGGGCATGGCGCTCAGTGTGCTTATGGCGCTGGTGGTGCTGCTGGTGGCGCTGCTCGCCAGTCGCCTGCGCCGTCAGGCGGTGCGCCCATGAGCTGGCTGCGCCGCACCGTGATCTGGCTGGCGCTGGGCGCTGGGCTGCTGGCACCGATTGCTGTCTTAGGCGTGTACGCCTTCTCGCAGCGCTGGTTCTATCCTGCGCTGCTGCCGCCGGAGTGGACGGCGAGCACCTTTGTGCGCCAGCTGACGCGGCCAGAGACAGGCACGGCGCTGCTCAACAGCAGCCTGATCGCGCTGCTGGTAAGCCTGCTGGCGCTGCTGGTGGGCTATCCGGCGGCCCGCGCCCTGGAGCTGGGCCAGCTGCCGGCCAAGGGCCTGATCTACGCGCTGCTGTTTGTGCCCACCGTGGTGCCAACCGTGGCGACCGGCATCGGCCTCAATATTTTATTTCTGCGCCTGGGGCTGGCTGGAACGCGCCTGGGCGTGGCGCTGGTGCACCTGGTGCCGGTGCTGCCCTACGCTGTCTTTACGCTTGGCGGCGTGTTCGCGGCCTACGACCCAACCTACGAGGCGCAGGCGCGTGTGCTCGGCGCGAGCCGCTGGATGATCTGGCGGCGGGTGACGCTGCCGCTGCTGCTGCCGGGGCTGGTCGTGACCGCGCTGTTCGCATTCTTGATCTCGTGGAGCCAGTACGTGTTGACCTTCCTCATCGGTGGCGGCCAGCTGGTCACGCTGCCGACGCTGCTGTTCACCACCGTGCCTGGCGGCAATCAGGCTACAACTGCGGCGCTGGCGCTGGTGTTTGTCGCACCGCTGTTTGTGGTGATCGCGCTGACCGCGCGCTACCTGGCTGGCTCCCGAGTGCGTGGCGGTGAGCTGCTACTTCAATGACTATAATTGACATAAACAACATCCATAAGCACTATGCGGCCACGCCGGTGCTGACGGCGATCACGCTGCAGGTGGCCGCCGGCGAGCTGCTGGCGCTGCTCGGCCCCTCGGGATCGGGCAAATCGACGCTGCTGAAGCTGATCGCGGGCCTAGAGCGCCCCGACAGCGGCGATATCTGCTTTGATGGCACATCGGTGCTGGCGCTGCCAGCTGAGCGGCGCGAGGCGGTGCTGATGTTCCAGAGCGCCTACCTCTTTCCGTTCCTGACGGTGGCCGAGAATATCGCCTTTGGACTGCGCGCGCGCCGCACCCCGCAGGCCAAGATTCGCGCCGAGGTGCAGCGCATGCTGGAGCTGGTTGAGCTGCCCGGCATCGAAAAACGCTACCCGCATCAGCTCTCTGGGGGCCAGCAGCAGCGCGTGGCCCTTGCGCGGGCGCTGGTCATCCAGCCGCGCGTGCTGCTGCTCGACGAGCCGCTGAGCAATCTCGATCCGGCCATCCGCGCCACCCTCCAGAGCGTGATCCGCCGCATCCAGCGCGAGTTTAAGATCACAACGCTGCTGGTGACGCACGACCTCAGCGAGGCGATCGGCCTATCCGATCGCACGGCGATACTATTGGATGGGCGCATCGTGGCCTGTGCCGCGCCGGAGCAGCTCTTTCAGCGGCCGCCCAACCGCACGGCGGCGGAGTTTGTTGGCGTCGGCGCGATCATCAGCGGCACGCTCGCTGGCGACCAGCTTCAGACCGCGCATGGACCGCTGACCGTCGCCGTGCGCAGTCCTGCGGCGCGGCCGCTCACCTGCGCGATTCGGCCGGAACACCTGTATCTGAGCACAGCTGCCCAGCCCAATAGCCTGCCGGTGCAGGTGCACGAGCGGATATTTCGCGGCGAGTATGTCGAGTACACGCTGGCGGCGGGGGCCGACCAATGGCGAGCTAAGGTTTTTCAGGAGACCGAGCGCTACGTGCCAGGAGCGACGGTGTTTGCCGTCCTGCCGCCGGAGCACCTGTTTGAGCTAGCTGGCCCGCCACATGAGTGAGCGAGAGATGTTTACACCTCCCACATTTGGCGACTGGCTGCAGCGGCAGCGGCGTGTGCGTGACTGGACGCGCAAAGAGTGTGCGCAGGCGCTGGGCTGCTCGGTGTCGCTGATCACCAAGCTCGAGCGTGATGTGCGCACGCCATCGGCAAGCTTTCTCGAGTACCTCTGGAAGACGCTGGAGATACCGCCGGAGGATCGGCCGAAGATCCTGGCGCTGGTGCAGCCAGCGGTAGCGCCTGTGCCGCTGGTGCGCATTCCCTCCCGCGCAACATCGTTCTATGGGCGGCGGCTTGATCGCGTGCAGGTGGCGACGCTGCTGCGCGCAGAGACGACGCGCTGCGTGAGCATCATCGGCCCCGGTGGCGTTGGCAAAACCAGCCTGAGCCAAGTCGTTGCCCGCGAGCTGCTCGACGACTTCCCCGGCGGCGTGGTGTTTATAGCGCTGGCCGAGATTCACGCTGCCGAGCACATTATTCCAGCGCTGGCGCAGCAGATTCCGCTGTCTCCCCCGCCGCGTGTGCGCAGCGCCGCCGAGCTGGTGCGCCATCTGCCGTCAGCGCCGCTGCTGCTCGTTTTAGACAATATTGAGCAGCTTGCGCACGCCCAGCATGTGTTTGCTGCGCTGCTTGCTGCTGCGCCGCAGGTGAAGATTTTAGCGTCTAGCCGTCAGGCGCTGGGCGCACCCTGGGAGCTTGTGCATGAGCTACAGCCCTTTACTGTGCCGACCCGGCCCTTGGCCACGCTGCCGCCTGCGATCAGTCTCTTCTGTGATCGGGTGCGCTCGCTGGATGCGCGTGCCGAGCTGACCGCCGCTCAGCTGCCGCTGGTCTATACGATCTGCCAAGCTGTTGACGGGCTGCCGCTAGGTATTGAGCTGGCCGCATCGCAGCTGCGGCTGATGACGCTGGAGCAGCTGGCGCAGTCGATCCAGTCTTCGCGACTGCGCCTGCAGAGTCAGTGGCGCAACCTGCCGCCGCGCCAGCAGTCGCTCGCGGCCATGATTGCGTGGAGCTACGATCTGTTAGCGCCGACGGCACAGCAGGTGCTGGCGCTGCTAGCCATATTTCGTGGCGAGTGGTCGTTGGGGGCGCTCCGTACAGTCTGGGTGGCGTGTTTCCCAGATGTGGCTACAGAGCTAGAGCCAAGCCTCGCCCAGCTGACGGCTGCGCACCTGCTGCAGGAGCTTGGCAGCGCATCGTCGCCTGCTGGCGCTGACGAGCGCATCTACGCAATGCTGGTTGTCGTGCAGGACTTTGCCGCGCAGCGCTTGGCCGAGCTGCCGCAGGCTCAGGCTGTGCGCAGCGCCCATGCACGCTACTATGCGCAGCTTGCCGCGAGCGCAGCGCCCATCCTCTTTGGCCCCGACACGCACTACTGGGTGGCGCGGCTGCGCCGAGCTATGCCCAATCTCCGCGCAGCCTTGGATTGGCTGTACGGCGAGCGATCTGCCGCTGAGCTGGCCCAGATGACCCAGCAGATGTATAGGTTCTGGGAGCTGGAGGGGCTATACACCGAGGCGATCACGTGGTACGCCTGCGCTGCGCAGCTAATGGCGCAGCAGACGGTCGAATGGATTAAGCTGGCGCGCAATCAGGCGATTATGCACGCCTACCAGGGCGAGTTCGGCGTAGCTGAGGCGCTGATCAAACGTGTCTATGCTGTGGCGGAGCAACAGGGCCTGACTGATGAGATGTATCGCACCTGCACGGTGCTTGGCTGGCTCTGCTACAAACAGCAGCATGGCCGCGATGCAGCGCTGTGGTTCGAGCGCGCCTATCGCCTCGCACAGCCGCTGATCCCCGCCGTGTCTGAGCGCAGCGCCTTGCTGCTGGATAACCTGGCCTCCGCCTACGTGCGCCAGGGCCGCTGGCGCGCAGCGCTGACGTACATCAGCAAGAGCTTTGACGCTAACCGTGATCAGCCGGGCCAGATCACCGATATGGTTATTCGCATGACCTTGGCGCGCTGGCAGGTCTGTGTTGGCCATAGTGCGGCCACCGAGGCGCTGCTCAAGGATGTGTACGCCTACTTTGCCGCAACGAAGAACTATCAGCGTATGGCCGAGGCGATGCAGGAGCTGGGGCTGTACTATGCCTACCGTGGTGCGTATAGCTTGGCGATCACTGCCAACCTTGAGGCGCTGAAGTGTTTCTCGCAGATCGCATACACCTATGGCGTCGGATGTGTGCAGCGGCAGCTGGGGGAGTTAATGGCGCTGCTAGGGCAGACGGATCAGGCGCTTGACCATGGGCTGGTGAGCAGCCGTGTGTTTCAGCTGTTGGGCCAGGAAGTCGCTCTGTACTCCAACCAGCTGCTTGAGGCGCTGTTGGGCAGCGTCACTCAGCGCACACCGCTCGTGCTGCCGCTGCTTCGTGATGTTGCCGCAGCCTTTGTCCCATTGGAGTCGCTGCTGCTCTGGGGCGAGCTAGCTGTGGTGCTTGTGCTGGCGCTGCAGAGCGCAGGCCAGGCGGCGGCAGCTATGCCGTTGCTAGAGCTGCTGCATAGCTGTACTGCCGCTGCGCCGCAGATGCTATCACCGTACTTTGCCGCCCAGCTGCGCAAGCTCCCAGCGGCAGCAGCAATTGCCGACTGGGAGCATATGGACCATGCCGCACGCTGTGCGCTGTTTGCGCAGGCGAGCACTAGCGCCATAACAACACTTGATGGCCTGAAAGCCTAGCAGCCGCCGATCCAGATCCAGCCGCCAATGTGCGGAATCTCATGCCAGACAACCTGCTGCGCGCCGTCGCCAAGGCAGTGGATGGCACGCTGCTGGATCGCTTGCTTCTGGCGCGAAAACATCACTGTATTCATCGCTACCTCCTAACACGAATCACATCTCACACAGCCGAGATATGATTTTGTGGGCGCAGGCCGCTGTAGATGCTGGCAGCTTCATTTCCTACAAGGCCCACGCCCATGGAATCAATGATACTGGCTGCGCAGGCTACCGCAGCCAGATTTAGCTGCTAAAACATACATGAATAGATACACAAAAACTGCCCCAACCAGGGCAGTTTTTGTAGAAGGTGCGAAAGCTGGCCGGTTTAGTTGGCTGTTGGCTGCGCTTTGAGCCGCTGAATACCAAGGCCGCTAAAGCGAAATGCTACCTCTAAGCCGCGCTGGAGGTTGGCCATGGTCTCAATCTCAGAGAGGTCAAGGCCCAGTTGCACAATTGTCTGGGCGATCTCGGCGTTGATGCCGACCAAGATGACATGGGTGCCAAGGAGGCGGGCGGCGCGTGTCGCCTGGATCAGGTAGTTGCCCACGGCGGTGTCCACAACGGGCACACCAGTGATATCAATGATCACAACTGATGCTTGCTCGGCGCTGATGCGGGCGAGCAGCGTCTCAGTAATATGGCTCACGCGGTCAGGGTCGATGGCTCCGACCAGTGGCAGCAGCAGAATGCCCGTGTGCAGCGGGATCACCGGTGTTGACATCGCGCGGATTTTGGCCTCTTGCTCATGCACAATCCGGTCGTAGGCGACGACAAACGCCCGCGACAGCGTCATCATGCCATGCAGGACGATGGCATCAGAGCGCTGGAACCACCACGCCTGGACTGCAACGTTATCGCTATAGGTGCTTGTGATCACCGCATCAATATGCTGCTTGAATATTTCAATGGTGCGCATGATCACATCTGCTAAGATGCCGCGCTCGGCCCGATCTGCGGTTACCTGCTGCCAGTGCTGGGCGAACACGCTGTTCGTGTTCTGCTTGAGATCGGTGAGGAAGGCGTTAAGACCAGCCAAAATAAACCGCAGCGCAATCTCGTGCCCATTTGGCCCGTAGATCGCCGGAAACTCGGCGACAATATCTGTCGCTGTCTGCGCGGAGATAGTCTGAGCGTTGGCCTCTAGTGTGGCGATAGCGGCATGCATGGCTGACCTCCAGGTGTAGCGCCCTCTGCGCGTTGATTGTTGCCTCTCTGTGTCAGGATTGTAGGGCGAGGGAATTGGCTCATGCTAACATAATTCTGCGCTAGAGCCTATCCCCTCATGCGGCGAACTGTGGCCTAGGCGCGGTAGCGCTGCCGGGATTTGGTGTGCTTGGATCCAGCTTGGATGTGCAGCGCGTGGATGATGGTGCTGAGCGCCTGCTCGCAGGCTTGCTCGCTCGGCGGCGCTGCTGGGCCAGGCGCGTGGCTGCTGAGCGCCTGCTGGACATACGCAGCATAGCGCCGAAGCCAGCCCACGTAGCTGCCTGGATAGAGGTTGGCCTGCGCCGCGTGCACCAGGGTGGCACTGGCGCTCCACTGCTGTAGATGCACGCCCAGCACGGCCATGCCCAGCCAGGCCGCAGCGCGCATCTGGACGTCGTCGGTTAGCTCGCTGAGCTGGAGCAAGCGCTGGGCGGCGCTCTGCGCGCCCTCCCAGTTCTCTTGGCTTAGCTCTATGTACAGGGTGTTGTAGGCGATGTTGTTGATCACGCTGGCCACTGGCGTGTCCTTGATGAGCCGCTGCGCTTTATCGAGCTGCGCGCGCGCACGGGCAATGTTGCCGCTGATCGCGTATAGCTCGGCCAGGTTGGTACGCTGATAGGCTTGGCCCATCAGGTCTTGCTGCTGCGCTTGCACGTGCAGGCACTCTTTGTAGTAGCGCTGGGCGCGCAGCGTGTTGCCGATGCAAAAGTAGGCGTAGCCGAGATTGCCGAGGCTGACGCTGATCTCACCAAGCAGCTCATGCTCACGGGCGCAATCAACGCAGCGCGTGAACAGGGCGATGCCCTCTTCGAAGCGCGCTTGGTCGCAGAGCAGGGTTGCCCGCAGAGTCCATAGCTGAATCATGCGGCTGGTCCAGCTTGGCTCGGCGAGCTGCTCGGCCTGGTCAACGTAGGCGAGCGCCTGCTCGAGCTGATGCTGCTGCCGGGCGATCCAGGCCAGAAATGTCAGCACTTGCGCCTGGTTGGCTGGCTGCTGCAGAGCCGCGTAGGCCGCGAGGCTGACCGCGTAGGCCGCGATGGCGCTGCTGTGCTGCCCAAGCTTGGTCAGGAACATGCCATAGCGATGATAGAGCCGCGCCTCCTGCGCAGGTGTTAGCGCAATCTGCTGCTTGATGCAGTGCTCAAACCACATGATCCCTTCGTGCAGATCGCCCCAGTTGAACCAGACGCCAGCCATGGCAATGATCAGCTCAACCAGCGCTGGGCTGGCCTGCTGCTCGTCGAGCCACTGGAGGCATGCGTGAATGTGCGGCTTTAGATGCGGCTGTGTGCCGAGCGTCGCTGGCGGCTGACGCCGAATCTGCGCGCTGATGTAGTCGCTGTAGGCGCTGCGCAGATCGACTGTGCACTGCTCGGCGGCGTACTCGCGGATGATCGGCAGCAGCGCGAAGGTTGGCTGGCCGCCAACAATCAGCTCGCTGCGCGTGAGCAGGCTGGCCTCCACGAGCGTGATCAGCTGATTCTGCACCGCCTCGAGGCTGTCCGCCGCTGCTGGACAGACAGCCTGCACATCGCTCGGTGTGAATGCGCCGGCAAAGATGCTCAGCTGGGCACAGAGATCAGCGAGCGTCGGCGTGAGCAGCTCGAAGCTCCAGTCGAGCATCTGGCGTAGGCTGCGGTGGCGCATCGGCGTGTTGGTCCAGTGCGGGCTAAGATCAAGGCGCTGCTGCTGGACGCGCTCTACAAGCTGGTCGAGTGTGTGCAGGCGCAGGTTGGCGGCGGCGATCTCAAGCGCCAGCGGCAGCCCGTCGCTGGCTGCGCAGATGGCGGTGATCGCCGCCCGGTTGGCCTCGTTCAGCTCTAGGCTGCTGCTGATCGCACGCCCGCGATCAAGAAACAGCGCAAGGCTTGGCACCTGGGCTAGCTCGGCTGTGGTGCTGGTGGAATGCTCGCGCGGCAGCGGCAGCGGCTGAACTTGGTAGACTTGCTCGCCGTACAGCTGAAGCGGACGTCGACTGGTCACGAGGATGCTCAACCCATCGGTGTAGTTGAGCACGTGCCCGATCTCGTTGCCGCTGGCGATCAGATGATCCATGTTGTCGAGGATCAGCAGGCAGCGCTTGTTGCGCAGCATACGGATCAGCTGCTCGTCGGCGCTGCTATGACTGAGCTGGCGCTGCCCGGCCACGCGCTGCAGAATCGTCGGGCAAACCAGCTTGGCGTTGTCTAGGCCAATGAAGCTCAGCCAGAAGATGCCGTCGGGGAAGGCTGGCCGCAGCGCATGCCCTAGCTCAAGCGCAAGCCGCGACTTGCCAACCCCGCCAGGCCCGATCAAGCTGACGATGCGCACCTGCTGGTCTTCCAGCCGCTGCGTAAGATTCTGTAGCTCTTGTTCGCGGCCATAGAACGCTGTTGGCGGCGTCGGCACATCCCAGCGTGGGCTGAATCCGTCGAGTGTCGTGGCCGGGCCTGGATCGTGTGGCCCAAAGCGGGCTAGCCGCAGCAGCCGCTCGTGCTGCCCGGCATCAACCTGTAGCACGTTGAGAATGCGCTCGGCCATGGCTTTCGACGGCGGCTGCTCGTCGCGCTCGAGCTTGGTGATCAGCGAGACCGAGCAGCTGACCTGGTCGGCAAACTCGCGCCGCGTCCAGCTCCGCTGCTCGCGCTCCCTGCGCAGCCACTGACCAAATGTATGGATATGCTCCATGTCGGCTCCAATTTCTAGTTTTAGATTGACCATAATCATAAATGACCAATGGTCATTACATTGTAGATGGGGATGAATTAATCGTCAAGCAGGCTCTTGCTCAGCCGTCAGAGGTGGAGCAGATCAGGTGGGCAGCGCGTGAGCGGTGGCGAGTATCGGTTTTTGTGCGCCTAATTGTGTACCTATCAGTCTAGATTTTCGGCTACGGCTTAGGTATGATGCGTCATAATCAAAGTTATGTACTAATTATTAAGGTTTTGGTCTGGCAAAAACAAAACCCTACAAGGAGGATTGTGTCTATCCTAGCATATCCTTCAGGAGATGGACGTATGGATGATCTACAAATAACGCAACTTACCGAGGCGATGCAGCGTGTGGATGTGACAAGCTCATCATACTGCTGGGTCAAGATGCCCGCCAGCCTGGTTGATCTGTGGATGCATATCTGTCAGCATGTGGGCTACCCAATCTCAGTCAACGATATCTCGCCCATGCCGCTGCCACGCGAGACCGAGCAGCCGTCCAATGCGATCTACCCCATGATCATCGATGCGTCTACGCGCTCTGTGTACTATGGGCAGCGCTGGCATCACCTCTCCGAGCTGCTGTTTAATGTGCTGCTGGCGCTGGCCGATCAGCCCGGCAAGGCGGTGGACCAGGCGATTATCCAAGAAAAGGTCTGGGGCGATAGCTCGGACCCGCGCCGCGTCAAGGTGGCCATCCACGGCCTGCGCCAAGAGCTTGAGGGCGATCCGCACCAGCCGCGGCTGATTAAAACCTGCTGGGGCTTTGGCTATCGCCTGGCCGTCGGCAGCGTCATGATGACCAACCGCCTGAGCCAAGCAGCGGTCGAGTCTGCGATCTCGTAGCGCCACCACACCAACGGCCAGCTACCTCTGGTATCCGAGGTGGTTGGCCGTTGTGTGGTCTGTATGCGCTATATGCTACAATGCAGGCGACCCACACGCTTGGTACTACCTGTGTGTTGCTCTGGCTCAGCGCTGCTGAGTTGCCCCACGAGCACATATGCGCTTCGTATGCACATCTGATTGATTTGGAGGGAGCCGCTGATGCAGCAGTCCTTTCGGCGAACTCGGCTGTTGAATATGCTCAAGCGGCTGTACTACACATGGCGCAGGCAGCCGCAGCTGGCCGGTACGCTGCCACCACTACTGGGGATCGAGGCCACAAATGTGTGCAATGCACGCTGTCCGCTGTGCCCCACCGGCAATGGCGAGCTACAGCGCGTCAAGGGCATGCTCTGCCTGGAGCACTTCCAGCAGGTTATCGACGAAGTCAAGGCCCATGTGGTGATGATCAACCTGTTTAACTACGGCGAGTCGTTTCTCAACCCAGATATTTTCGCGATGATCCGCTATGCAGCGCAGTAGAATATCCGGGTCTGTATGAGCACCAACGGTTTTGTCTTCTATTAAGCCAGAGAATATCGATGCGTTGCTCGCCAGCGGGCTTCATAAATTGATTGTAAGCATCGATGTCTGGGATCAAGCGACCCACGCTATCTACCGCGCACAGTGTCCAGGCGCTGTGGAGCGGCGCGGAGCTACAGCAGCTGCGCACGCAGGTCTGCGCGGATCAGGCCGCGATTGCGCTCTGTCGCGAGTGCCCGGTCGCCCGCAACACGAACTCGTTCCAGGTCTACACCAGGCGCGGGCTGCCGACACTATCAATGCTCCTCCAGCGTGGCTCGCTGCTGGCGATCTCGCTGCTGTTTGATGAGCTAGCTGAGCAGGTGCTGCTTCAGCTCGTTGCTGGGCTGCGACGCTGCGGCTACACCCCGAAGCAGCCGCTAACGGTGGCTGAGCAGGTTGCTCAATTGAGTGCCGCTGCCCCGGCTCAGCCCGCTGTGGCTGCCGCGCAGCGCTAGCCCTTTGTGTGTCGATTACACGGCACACCTCGTTCAACCCACTCTGAAAGGATGTTGTATGTCGCAACTGGCCCCGCTGATCCTCGTCGTTGAGGATACCAAAGACATCCAGGTGCTTGTGGCGATGCTGCTCAAGCACGCTGGCTACCGCACGCTCATGACCGACAAGGGCATCGATGCGATCAACCTTGTGCGCGAGCATCAACCTGCTGCGGTGCTGCTCGACCTGAACATTCCGTCACTGCCCGGCTGGGAGGTCGCGCGCCTGCTCGAGCAGGAGTATCCGTCTATTCCGATCATCGCCATGACCGGCCAGGTGTCGCTGCCCAGCCACGTCGAGAAGCTGGTGCCCAAGGCCACCCGCGTGCTGATCAAGCCGTTCGAGCCGCCGATGCTGCTCCAGTATCTCGCCGAGGTGCTTGGCCCACTGGCACTCTCCTCGGGCCACGCCTAGCGCTCTTTTTATTGCATCTCCCGCGCGATCAGCGATCTGATCGCGCTTTTTTGTGCACGCGACGCTGGCTTGTGGTTGCGGTGGCGTGGCCCTGCGCTGGCCGGTGGCTGGTCGGCACTGGGTCGGTTGAAAAAGAATCGTCGCTGGTGTGTCGCTGCGGCTCAGACAGTGGTGTCTGCGCTGGTGATGACCCGCACGTTCCCCGGTGGCCGCACCTGAACTGCGGGTGGCTCGCGCGCCGCCTGTTGGCCGCCAGCCGCGCCAGCCACGACACTGCGGAGCAGTCCGCTACGCTGGTGGGGTGGCCACAGGGCCAAAGGCCGGGTCGGGCGAGCAGCGCAGCGGCGGCTGAGGCAGAAGCACGGTGGCACACCGCCGACGCGGCTTTTTTCAATAGCTGGCTTGTGTGGCTGCTGAATGGCCACACGCTGCGCGGCTAGCTCTGCTGCGGCACCTCGACCTCGATGAGCGTGCCGCCGCCAGGGCGGTTGGCGCTGCGGAAGCGGCCGTGGACGAGGGCGACGCGCTCGGAGATGCCGAGCAGGCCGTAGTGGCCGCTGGCGGCGAGGGCGGCGAGGTCGGTGGGCGCTGCGAGGCCGCGACCGTTGTCGGCGATGGTGAGCTGGATGGTGCGCTGGGGCATGAGGCGCAGGTGGATGCTGACGTGGCTGGCCTGGGCGTGCTTGCGCACATTGCTCAGCGCCTCCTGCACGATCCGGAAGAGCGAAATTTCCACGGCCTCGGGCAGCCGCCCGAGCGCGCTGTCGATCTGCACATCGACGGCGATATTGGCGCGTGCGCCCCACTCGCTGCTCCAAGACTGAATGGCGGCCTCCAGGCCGAGGCTGTCGATGGTTGGCGGGCGCAGCTCGCCGCAGATGGTGCGCAGCGTGCTGATCAGCGTGCGGATCTCGCGGCGCAGATCGGTGAGCCTGGTTTGGACGGCGGCCGGGTCGTGGCTTTCGCTGTGCAAATCGTCGATGTCGTAGTTGAGGCTGACGAGGTCTTGGATGACCTGGTCGTGCAGCTCGCGGGCGAGGGCCTTGCGCTCCTGCTCGCGCTCGGTGAGCAGGCGGCGCTGCGCGTCCTGCAGGGCGAGGTTGGCGCGGTCGAGGCTCGAGACCTGCTCGGCGAGCTGGGCGATGAGCTGGCGGTTAAGCGCGTTTTGCGCGGCGAGGTCGTGCTCAAGGACGTGCTGGTGCTCGCTGAGGGTTTCGGCCTGCTGGCGGGCGCGGTAGAAGCTATCGAGCGCCCAGATCAGCGGCGTGTGCTCGCGGTTGGTATCGCTGGCGATCTGCGCCTGGACGATCTGCTCGCGGGTGGTGCTGGCGGTTGGCTCGTCGGCGACGAGGCGGCCGTGGCGCAGCACGAGGATGCGGCTGGTGCTGGCGAAGAGGTGGTCGAGGTTCTGGCTGCTGAAGAGGATGGCGACGCCCTGGCTGCGCCACTCGCGCAGCTGGTTGAGCAGGGCCTGCTGATACTCGGGGCGCAGCTGGCCGGACGGATCATCGACGACGACGACCTTGGGCTGGCGCGCCACCACCTGGGCGATGGCGAGCATATGGCGCTGCTCGCCAGAGAGATTGCCGACGCGCTCTTGAATGGAGGGCAGCGTAACGCCGAGGTGGGCCAAAATACGCAGGGCGCGCTGCTCTAGCTCGCGCTGATTAGGGCTGCGCAGCCAGCTCCAGCGCCGCCTGCCGCCCTCATGGCCCAGGAAGATCGTGCTGGTGGCGTCGAGGTGCTCGACGAGCACCGGCTGCTGGTGGATGACGGCGAGGCCGAGCTGCTGCGCTTGGCTGGCGCTGGCGAAGGTGCACCCATCGACCATGATCGTGCCGCTGTCGGGTGCATCGAGGCCGGACAGCAGCCGCACCAGCACCGACTTGCCCGCGCCGCTCTGGCCGGTGAGGCCGACGATCTCGCCAGGGTAGAGCGCGAAGCTGACATTGTGCAGCACGTGGAGTGTGCCGAACTGGCGCGCCAGCTCGACACACTCCAGCAGCGGGTTGGGCGCTCTGCCTTCCACCGGCTAGCGCGTGTTGGTCTCGCGCCGCGAGCGCGTGACGGCGTCGATCGTGACCGCGGCCAGCAGCACCGCGCCGGTGACCATAAACTTGATCGACGAGGGCAGCGCTAGCAGGTCCATGCCGTTGGCGATCGAGCCGATGACCAGTGCGCCGAGCAGCGCCGACCAGATGCGGCCGCGTCCGCCGAAGAGGCTGGTGCCACCGATCACGGCGGCGGCGATGGCGTTGAGCAGCACATCGCCGCTGCCCGATGACTGGTTGACGGCGTAGAGGCGCGAGCCGGCCAGGATGCCGCCGCAGGCGGCCAGCGCCGAGGCCAGCATAAACACGCTGATGCGAATGCCGGTGACGTTGATGCCAGCGCGGCGGGCGGCCTCGATGTTGCCGCCGACGGCGAAGACATAGCGCCCAAAGCGCATGCGCTGGGTGACATAGTCGAAGACGATCAGCAGCACCGCGAAGATGACCACCGCCATCGGCACGCCGCGGATAGCCGGCTCGACGTTGGGATTGCGGTTGATGCTCATCAGGCCGATCATCAGCAGCGTGGCCAGCGCGACCAGCCCGATGCGCAGCCCGAGCATCAACACCGATGCGGTGGGCAGCTCGGCGCTGCGGCGGCGCTGGTGCTCGCGCAGCAGCAGCAGCGCGTACAGGCCGACGGTGCCGAGGCCCAGCACCCAGCCGAGCCACACCGGCAGCAGCGCGTTGGCCAGGTTGGTGATCAGCGGATCGGTGAGGTTGACCGTGCCGGTGGTGCCCAGCACCCTGAGCAGCGCGCCCTGCCAGGCCAGCAGGCCGGCCAGGCTGACCACGAACGAGGGCACGCGGAACGTGGCGATCCAGAAGCCCTGCAGCAGGCCGATCAGCCCGCCAACCACGATGCCGGCCGCGATCGCCAGCAGCGCTGGCCAGTGGGCGTTGACCGACAGCACGGCCATGATCGCCGCCGAGAAGCCGCTCACCGCGCCGACGGAGAGATCGACCTCGCCCAAGAGCAGCACCAGCACCACGCCGACAGAGATTGTGCCGGTGGCCGCGATCTGCTTCATCAGGTTGGTCAGGTTGACCGGCGTCAGGAATGTGTCGTTGAGCAGCTGAAAGACGATCGCGATCAGGGCGAGGCCAATCAGCACCGGCAGCGGGCCAAGATTGCCCTGGCGCACACGCTGCCGCAGCGTGCCCATGAGCGACGAGCCATCGGGCACAAGGTTGGACTGCGTTTGAGATGACAGCTGGTTCATGCGTTTGCTCCATTCGGACGGTGCTGCGGACCGACGCCGGTGATTGCGGCGATCACCTCTGTGCTGGTGGTGTTGGCGGTCTCGAAGGTGGCCACACGACGGCCAAGGCGCATCACGATAATGCGATCTGAGACCTCGAACACGTCGGCGAGGTTGTGGCTAATGACCACCACGCCCAGCCCGCGCGAGCGCAGCCGCTTGATCAGCTCCTTGACCTGCTGGGTCTGCTCGACGCCGAGGGCGGCGGTTGGCTCATCCAGCAGCACGACCTTTGAGTTCCACATCACGGCGCGAGCCACGGCCACCGACTGGCGCTGCCCACCAGAGAGATTGGCGATCTGGGTGCGCACGCTGGGAATGCGCACATGCAGCTCCTTGAGCACGGTGGTGGCGCGGCGCTCCATCTCAACTTCATCGAGGACATCGGCGAACGCTGGTCCGAAGCGCGTGCCATCCTCGCGGCCAAGAAAGAGATTGCTGACAACGTCAAGATTATCGCACAGCGCGAGGTCCTGGTACACTGTCTCGACGCCAAGGGCGGTGGCATCGCTGGGCTTGCTAATCCAGGCGCGCTGGCCGTTGAAGATGTAGTCGCCCGAGTCGGGGCGGTAGGCTCCTGCAATCGTTTTGACCAGCGTCGATTTGCCGGCCCCGTTGTCGCCCACCAGCGCTACAACTTCATCGGAGTATACTTCAAAATCCACATCGGACAAGGCTTGCACGGCCCCAAAGCGCTTGCTGATCTGGCGAAGCTGGAGCACAGGAGTACGATCTTGCATAGGGTACCTCGGCGGGGGTGGGCGCAGCGCCAGGTGACGCCGCGCCCAAGCGGGAGTTACTTCAGGCCAGCATCCTTACACGCCTGCTCGTAGTCGGCGGTGCAGATCTGATCGACGCTCCAGAAGCCGTCCTTGACCACCGTGTCCTTGACGTTGGCCTTGGTCACGGCGATGGGGGTCAGCAGCACCGACACAACGTCCATCTTGCCGTTGTTGACGGTCTTGCCCTCGGACATCGCGCCGCCCTTGTCGTTGCCGGTCAGCAGGCCATAGGCCAGCTCGGCGGCCGCCTCGGCCTCGGGGCGAATAGCCTTGTAGACGGTCATGAACTGCTCGCCGGCGAGGATGCGCTGGATGGCGGCCAGCTCGGCGTCCTGGCCGGTGACCGGCGGCAGCGGCGAGATGGCGGCGGCCTTCATCGCGGCGATTGCGCCGCCAGCGGTGCCGTCGTTGGCGGCATAGACGCCATCGACCTTGTTGGCCAGCGCGGTCAGCGCCTGCTGCATCTCATTCTGGGCCTGGTCGGGGCTCCAGTCGGGGGTGTCGTACTCTTTGGCGATGGTCAGCTTGCCATCTTTGGCCAGCGGGTCAAGCACGCTGTGCGCGCCCTGCTTGAACAGCTTGGCATTGTTGTCGGTGGGCGAGCCGTTGATCATCACGATCTGCGGGTTGCTCGCGCCGCTGCTGTTGAGTTGATCGACGAGGCTCTGCGCCTGCAGCTTGCCGACGGCCTCGTTGTCAAACGAAATATAATAGTTGACACCATCGGAGTTGAGGATGAGGCGGTCGTAGGCGATCACCGGCACGTTTTGCGCCTTGGCCTTATCGGCGATCACCGAGGCGGCGGCTGAGTCGACCGGATCGAGCACGAGCACCTTCGCGCCGTTGGCCAGCGCGGCCTCGGCCTGCGACAGCTGGGCGCTTGAGTCTTGGTTGGCGTTGGAGTAGATAATCTCGCAGTCGGGGCATAGCTCTTTGAACTTGGCCTCGAAGATCGGGCGGTCGGCCGTCTCATAGCGGGTGGTCTTGGTCTCGGGCAAGAGCAGGGCGATCTTGCCGCTGGCGGCAGCGCCGCTGGAGGAATCTGTGCTGCCCGAGCCGCCGGTGGCCGGGGCGGGCGTGCTGGTGGGGGTCTCTGCGCCGCACGCGGCGATAAGCAAGCTGGCGAGCATGAGGCTGAGGACAAGCAACAATCGGTGCTTCATAACGACTCCTTCGTCAAAAAATGGTCTACTGGTCTACAGTTGACGTATTAAGTTGTGGTGGCTGCGGTGCATTTCAAGCTTCAGCGGTGCATTTCAAGACTCGGTCGGTGCGACGTGGCACCCGTGCGGCGGCTGGGCGACTCCTTTCTGCCTGGCGGCGCGGCCAGTGAAATTTGCTGATTTGCCACAGATGTGGCACGCTAGGAGAACGGTGCGGTGGAATAATTGATAGCAGTATAGCTGGGGCGGCGCGGCGCTTCCAACCCTTGCCCCCCCAAGCGAGCAGAGGGATTCCCCCTAAGCCGATTAGGGGGAATCCCTTAAGCGAGGGTAAAAATGAACAGCAATGGTGCGATTGTGCGCATGGTGATCGCCGATGATCATGCGGTGGTGCGGGCGGGGATCAGCGCGGCGCTGAGCGATCTGCCGCAGGTGCGGATTGTGGCCGAGGTTGATGCTGGGCCGGCGCTGATGCAGGCGCTCGTGCATCAGCAGCCCGATGCGCTGGTCATCGACGTGAGCATGCCCGGCTTCGACCCGCTGCGCGATATTGCGCAGATTCGCGCGCAGTACCCGCAGATGCGCATCCTGGTGGTGAGCGCCTACGACGACGATGTGTATGTGCAGGGGCTGCTGCGCGTTGGCGTGAACGGCTATCATCTGAAGGATCAGTCGCTGGGCGATCTGCGGCTGGCGGTGCAGCGCGTGCTCGCTGGCGAGCGCTGGCTGTCTGGCCCGCTGCTGTCGCGCCTGATTCAGCCGCAGCCGACGCCGAGCCTCCAGCTGACGCAGCGCCAGCGCGAGCTGCTGTGGTGCCTCCAGCAGGGCGACGACAACCACACCATCGCCCGCCGCACCGGCCTCAGCGTCAAGACGGTCGAGAATCACTTAACGCGCCTCTATCGCCAGCTCAACGTGCAAAGCCGCCTGGAGGCCGTGCACATGGCCGCGCAGCATACCGACCTGCCGCTGCCGCTGACCGACCTGCCCGCCGCCGCCCCGCTGACCATTTTGGTTGTCGATGACAACAGCCGCTACCGCCACCAGCTGCAGCGCATGGTCGGCGCGATCTACCCGCACGCGCGCGTGGTCGAGGCCGCCACCGCCAGCGAGGCGCTGGAGGCCGCGCGCCACGAGCAGCCCGCCGTGGTCCTGCTCGACGTGGTGCTTGGCGACGACGATGGCATCCAGTGCGCCCAGGACATCCACGCGCAGGTGCCCGCCGCGCAGATTCTGCTGATCTCGGCCTACCCTGACCGCGCCTTCCAGCGCCGCGGCCTGGCAGCGGGCGCGCTAGCCCTGATCGACAAAAAAGACCTCGACCGCGCCAGCCTGCGCGAAATCCTCGCCGACTGCCTAGAGCGCTGATCGCGCGGCGCGGCTAGTCGCGGTCGAGCGACCGCAGGCTGTGCTCCACACGCTCTAGAATGAGCGCCGTGCTCAGCGCATGTGGCAGCAGCCGCTCGGCCCATGGCCTGCCGGGATGCAGCGTATCCCACAGTGAGCGCTGCTGGCGATGGCGTCCGCTACCGGGGTCGTGATTGCCAAACCCATCAAGGGTCGTGTTCCAGAGTGGTTTGAAGCGCTCAATCAGCAGCGCTTCACCAAAGGGAATCCAAATATCTTCAACAAGCAGGTAGCGGCAGGCGAAATCGCGCACGTCAAGATTGGCAGCCTGTTCTATAGATGCTGCATGTTCACGCAGACGGTTTGATAGCACCGCTCCTGGTGCTGCGCCGAGGCCAAATCCGCCCTTGCGTGCACCAGCAGGCACGGCCTTACCAACATAGATAGGAATCGCTGCGTCCGTATCTTCACTCGTTGCAGCAAGGCGAGCATACGGCGAGAATGGTTGATAGCTGCCAAAATAGTAGATAGCATAGATTCCTGCGCCTGTGAAGCTACCTGGCGGGAGGTGCTGCAGCGGTTGGATCAGTAGCTCGTTGGCAACACTGATGCCGAGATTACGCTTATCAAGTGGGTTAGAAGGGTTTATTTGCGGTGCTGCTCTAAACAATGCTTGAGGCTGCGGGCGATGGTGGCCGCCAGCGGGACTGGCACGGCGTTGCCGAGCTGGCGCATGCTCTCCGTCCAGGCCACAGGAAAGCTGTAGCTGTCGGGGAAGCCTTGCAGGCGGGCGCTCTCGCGCACGGTGAAGTAGCGCACGCTGCCGTCGGGCTGCACCAGCATGTTTTCGCCGCCCGGCACGCCGTGATCACCAGCTTTGAGCGTCTTGGCTGGCTCGTCAAGCAGGCTGCCGGTGTGGCCTTTGTACGCGCGCGCCAGCTTTGAACACGTGATTTAGAACCCCAGCGGCGCTCTCGCCAGCGGTTGGCTCTGGCAGATCGGCGATGGCATCGCGCACGGTGGCCCACGGTTTAAGCGTGCTGATCGGCAGGCGCTGCTGAAGCTTGACGAGCTTGTTGCTGATCGCCAGCGGGGTGGCTGATGGCTGGGGCAGATCGTGCTTCTGCCAGTACTCGCCGCTGACCCACTGACTGTGCCACAGCTCCTCCTGCGCGTGGGTTGGCGGCGGGAAAGACCACTCGATGTCGAGATCCCCGCGCACGCCGACGATTAGCACGCGCTCGCGGCGCTGCGGCACGCCGTAGTCGGCGGCGTTGAGCAGCCGATAGACGAGGCGATAGTGCAGGCCTTGTTGGCTGCCGCTGGTGTGATGCTGCTCAAGCCGGGCGAGGTGCTCAAGCCATGGCTCGTGCTCGCGCCGAACTAGCTCTGGATAGTTGAGCTGAAGCTGAATATAGCTGAAGTAGCTGGCGAACGACTTGCGCAGCAGGCCCTTCACATTCTCGAAGAGGAACATTTTTGGCTGTAGCTCGCGCACGGCGCGCACGGCCTCGGGGAACATATCGCGCTGATCGTGGTGGCCGCGGTGCTTGCCGCCCATAGAGAACGGCTGGCACGGCGGCCCGCCAGCGAGCAGCGCGATGTTCGAGCCAAACTCGGCATAGTCCAGCGTGCGCACGTCTTGATCGAGAATCGGCCAATGGGCGATTGGCTCAATGCCGCGCTGCTGGTTCTCGCGCAGGGTCATGCAGGTGGCCTTATCGCGCTCGATCACGGCAGTGTGGCGAAAGCCCGCTGCTGCAACACCAAGCGCTAGCCCGCCTGCGCCAGCAAAAAGTTCAACAGAGTCCATCTGCGACCTCACATGGGCTAGGGGATGTCTGGCCTCATTATACGCTAAAGTGTTCTACTTTTATGGCGGGGCCTGCGCCAGTAGCGGGCCAGCCCTAGTGCAGCAAGGCTGGCCCGCTTGGTGTCGCTGTGCCGAGCTAGCGCAGCTGGAGGGGAATGTACAGGCGGTGCTGGTTCACTGGCACGTTGACATAGTGCACGATGAAGCCGTCGCCGCCAATGTCTGGGCCGGCATAGGTTGGGTCGGCGGCGTTGGTGCTGCCGGGGAAGTCGCTCGATGTTGTTTGGCCAACGAGATAGATCGAGCCGATGTCGTCGACGAGGATGGCCTGGGCTACGTCGTCCACGCTGGCGCTGAGCAGCACGCGCCGCACGATGCTGCCGTTGGGGCTGACGGTGAGCGCCAGCGCCTCGGAGTTGCCATCGACGCTGCTGCTGCCTATCGTCGCCACATAGGCGTTGCCGAAGCTGTCCACGGCAATCGCCGCGCCGATGTTCTCGTCGGCGGCCATGGCGGTGGCGTAGAGCATGGCCGTGCCGTCGGCGCGGTACTTGGCGACGAAGCCCTGCGTGCCGCCAACCATGCCCTCGCCGGTCACATAGACGTTGCCTTGCATGTCGAGCGCGAGGCCGTTCACGCTGTCGATCGAGATCGGCTCGCCGGTGACGTAGGTGCTGAAGATGGCGCTGGCACCGTCGGGCGCGAGCTTGGTTAGGAAGCCATCCCAGCAGAAGCTGTCGCCCTGGCCGCCGTTGCAGGTCTGCAGTGGGCTTTGCACCGGAAAGTCGCCGGAGAAGGTCAGCCCGCCCACGAAGGCGTGGCCGCTGGCATCGACGGCGAGGGCCAGCGCATCATCAGGCTCGTTGCCGCCGAGGTAGGTGCTGTAGACTAGCGTGGTGCTGCTGGCCCCGATCTCCAGCTTGCTCACGAAGGCGTCGCGGTCGTTGATGTCCTGCGCATTCCAGCCGGGCTGGCTCTGCCAGGCGCTGGCGATCGGGAAGAAGGGCTGGGCCTCGGTGTAGCCGCTGGCTCCGGCGATGTACACGGCCCCGGCGCTATCGACGGCGATGGCGTAGGCTTCATCGCGGCCGGTGCCGCCGAAGTAGCTGGCGTAGGTCAGCTGCCAGGCTGGGCTGATGCGCATGATGAAGGCGTCGATGCCGCACAGGCCGCCATCGCGCGGGCAGTCGCTCTGGTAGGCGTTGCTGGTGCTGGGAAAGCCGTTGGCCTGCTGCGTGCGCGGCTCGGCGTAGACCGATCCGGTGAGATAGATGTTGTCCTGCTGGTCGATGGCGATGCCGGTGATGTCGGACACCGGCAGATAGGTGCTGGCCAGCAGGCTGCCGCTGGGGCTGAACTTGGCGACAAAGCCCTCGTCGGCGACACAGCCGTTAGGATCGTCGGCAGGGCTGGTGCCGCACGGCCCATAGAGCGGGTTGAGCGTTGTTAGGTCGCCGGAGCCAGTCGAGCCAGCGAGGTAGATATTGCCCTGGCTGTCGCGCGCCACTGCGCAGTGTTCGTTGTAGCACTCGCTGCCGCTGCCGCCCCAGAAGGTGCTCCACTCGATGCCCTGCGGCACGTGGGCCGCCATTCGCGCTGGCGCAGGTGTGCGCCACAGCAGCGCGCCGACCACCAGTATCAGTAGATCACAGGATTGGCTCGGGTGGCGTGTAGGGTCGGTACGGTGCGAGCGGGATAGCCCGAACCATGCCGTAGATGGCCGTTACG